>JBAXIA010000099.1:0-11344 GCA_037138615.1 Mycobacteriaceae bacterium
CCGCCGACCGAACCGGCCACATGATCCTGCAGACGCTGTACCAAAACTGCGTCAAGCACGATGTCGAGTTCTTCAACGAGTTCTACGCCCTGGACCTGGTCCTGACCGAGACCCCGCGCGGCCCGGTCGCCACCGGCGTGGTCGCCTACGAGCTGGCCACCGGCGATATTCACATCTTCGGTGCCAAGGCGATCGTGCTCGCCACCGGCGGTTCGGGGCGGATGTACAAGACCACCTCCAACGCCCACACCCTGACCGGAGACGGCCTGGGCATCGTCTTCCGCAAGGGACTTCCCCTGGAAGACATGGAGTTTCACCAGTTCCATCCGACCGGCCTGGCGGGACTGGGCATCCTCATCTCTGAGGCGGTGCGCGGTGAAGGCGGCCGGTTGCTGAACGGCGAGGGCGAGCGGTTCATGGAACGCTACGCACCGACCATTGTCGACCTGGCCCCCCGCGATATCGTCGCCCGCTCGATGGTGCTGGAGGTACTCGAGGGCCGCGGCGCCGGGCCGCACAAGGACTACGTCTACATCGACGTCCGCCACCTCGGTGCGGACGTACTCGAGGCGAAACTTCCCGATATCACCGAATTCGCCCGCACCTATCTCGGCGTGGACCCGGTCACCGAATTGGTGCCCGTCTATCCGACCTGCCACTACGTCATGGGCGGTATTCCGACCACAGTGATCGGAGAGGTGTTGCGCGACAACACAAATCCAGTTCCGGGTCTCTATGCCGCAGGAGAGTGCGCCTGCGTTTCGGTGCATGGCGCCAACCGGCTGGGTACCAACTCGCTTCTTGACATCAATGTGTTCGGACGGCGGGCCGGCCTGGCCGCTGCCTACTATGCGGCCGGAAACCCGCGGGTCGAGATGCCGGAGAACCCGGCTGACATGGTGGTCGATTGGGTCGCCAACATCCTCTCCGAACACGGCAATGAGCGGGTGGCGGATATCCGCGGTGAGTTGCAACAGTCGATGGACAACAACGCCGCGGTGTTCCGGACCGAGGAGACCCTCAAGCAAGCGCTCACCGATATCCATGCGCTCAAGGAGCGTTACGCCCGAATTTCAGTGCACGACAAGGGCAAGCGCTATAACAGCGACCTGCTGGAGGCCATCGAACTCGGCTTCCTGCTGGAACTCGCCGAGGTCACCGTGGCCAGTGCACTCAACCGCAAGGAATCTCGCGGCGGCCATGCCCGCGAGGACTACCCCAACCGGGACGACACCAATTACATGCGCCACACCATGGCCTACAAAGAGGGCCGGGACCTTCTGTCGGACGTCCGGCTTGACTACAAGCCAGTGGTGCAGACCCGGTATGAGCCGATGGAACGGAAGTACTGACGATGAGCCAGGCGATCATCGAGACGGCAGAGGCCGGCGATCCGCCGCTGCCACCGGTGCCATCGAGCGCAGTCATGGTCACGCTGAAGATCGCCCGCTTCAACCCAGAAAACCCTGACGCCTACACCGAGTCCGGTGGTTGGCAGAGCTTCCGCGTGCCATGCCTGCCCAGCGACCGGCTGCTGAATCTGCTGATCTATGTCAAGAGCTATCTCGACGGCTCCCTGACCATGCGGCGCTCCTGCGCACACGGCGTGTGCGGCTCTGACGCGGTGCGAGTCAACGGCGTCAACCGGCTGGCCTGCAAGGTGCTGATGCGCGACCTGCTGCCCAAAGATCCCGCCAAGCAGCTGACCGTCACCGTCGAACCGATCCGTGGCCTGGCCGTGGAGAAGGATCTGGTGGTGGACATGGAGCCCTTCTTCGACGCCTACCGCGCGATCAAGCCCTACCTGATGACCACCGGCAATGCACCCACCCGCGAACGTATCCAGAGCCCGACCGATCGGGCCCGCTACGACGACACCACCAAGTGCATCCTGTGCGCGTGCTGCACCACCAGCTGCCCGGTGTTCTGGAACGAGGGCAGCTACTTCGGGCCCGCGGCAATCGTCAACGCCCACCGGTTCATCTTCGACAGCCGCGACGAGGGCGCGGCCGAGCGGCTGGAAATTCTCAATGAGGCCAACGGGGTCTGGCGCTGCCGGACCACCTTCAACTGCACCGAGGCCTGCCCGCGCGGTATCGAGGTCACCAAGGCAATCCAAGAGGTCAAGCGCGCGCTGATGTTCGCTCGCTGACGATGCGGCCACACGGTGGCCGCAGGCAATACGCGGTTTCGACACGCGGCGGCGTTCGCTGAAACGTAGTGTGCGGCTATGAGCAAAGGTGAACTAGCAGTCGAGCCGGTGGGCGGTACCGGTTCGGTCGAGAGCAAAGGCCTCAAAGGCGGGGCGCTGGGGCTGGTCTCCAGCATCGTCGTCGGCATGGCCTCCACCGCGCCGGCCTATTCATTGGCCGCAACGTTGGGCCTGGTCGTCGCCAGTGGAGGTTCGCTGCTGGCCGGGGTCAAGGCACCGGCGATCGTGTTGCTGGCCTTCATCCCGATGTACATGATCGCGGTGGCCTACCAGGAACTCAATAAGGCTGAACCGGACTGCGGAACCACATTCACCTGGGCTTCGCGCGCGTTCGGTCCTCTGGTCGGCTGGATGGGTGGCTGGGGGATCATCGCCGCTGACGTCATCGTGATGGCCAACCTCGCCCAGATTGCGGGCGCGTACTCGTTCACGTTCGTCGGCGAACTGGGCACCATCTTCGGCCAGGAGGGTTGGAATTCCGTGGCCGATCTTGCCGACAGCACGCTGTGGTCGACGGTGGCCGGAATCATCTGGATCATCGTGATGACCTATATCTGCTACCGCGGTATCGAGGTGTCGGCACGAATCCAGTACGCGCTGCTCGGCATCGAATTGGTCGTCCTGTTCGCCTTCTCTGTGGTCGCGCTGATCAAGGTGTACTCGGGCACGGCCGAGACCTACTCACTGCATCCGTCCCTGGACTGGTTCTGGCCGGCCGGACTGGATTTCAGCACCGTCATCGCGCCGGCACTGCTGACCGCACTGTTCATCTACTGGGGCTGGGACACCGCGGTGGCCTGCAACGAGGAGTCTGACGATCCCGGCACCACGCCAGGTCGCGCCGCGGTCATCTCCACCTTCCTGCTGCTGGCCACATACGCGTTGGTCGCGGTGGCGGCAATCGCCTTCGCCGGCGTCGGATCCGAAGGTATCGGACTTGGCAACCCGGACAACGCCGCCGACGCGTTCGCCGCGATCGGCCCGGATCTCTTTGGCAGCAGCACAATCGGCAAGATCGGTCTGGTGCTGCTGGCCGCATCGATCCTGACCTCGGCGTCGGCGTCAACGCAGACGACGATCCTGCCGACCGCCCGCACCACGCTCTCGATGGGTGTCTACAAGGCCCTGCCGGCGTCGTTCGCCAACATCCACCGCAAGTACCTGACTCCCACCGTCGCGACGATCGTGATGGGCGCGGTGTCGATCCTGTTCTACGTGCTGTTCACCCTGGTGAGCCCGAACCTGCTGTCGGCATTGATCGGCTCCGTCGGGTTGATGATCGCGTTCTACTACGGCCTCACCGGTTTCGCCTGCACCTGGTTCTATCGCAAGGACCTCACCAAGTCGGTGCGAGATCTGGTGATGCGCGGCATCGTTCCCCTGCTGGGCGGCATCATTCTGTTGGTCATCTTCATCTACGGACTGATCCAGTACGCGAAGGTGGACTGGCTGACCGATGATGACGGCAATAACGTCACGATCTTCGGATTCGGCGCGGTGGCCGTGGTCGGCATCGGTGCACTCGTGCTTGGCGTGGTGATGATGGTGGTGTGGTGGCTGGCCTCACCGGACTTCTTCCACGGCATCACCCTGCCGCGGCGTTCCAGTGCCGATCTGGTGCTGGTGCCTGCCACCGGTGCAGAACCGATGTTCGGCCTGCCCGACTCCGGCGACATGCCGACCGTGATCGCGCAAGACCTGTCCAACCTGCCCCCGGGCGAGACCGCCGTCAACCCGGAGACCGGCGAGGAGTTCACCAAGGGCTAAGCGATCACCGCAGTGTGAAAATCGTTCGGTGCCAGGGTTTTTGGACGACACCGGTGATATCGCTCATGACGTGCTTGATGGTCAGGTACTCCTCGAAGGAGTAGTCCGACATATCCTTGCCGAACCCTGACGCCCCGAGGCCACCGTGTGGCATCTCGCTGATGATCGGGATGTGGTCATTGATCCAGACACACCCGGCCTTGATCTCCCGGGATGCACGCTGCGCGCGATAGACGTCGCGGGTCCAGGCTGAGGCGGCCAGACCGTAGTCGGTGTCGTTGGCCTGGCGCAGCGCATCGTCGTCGCCATCATGTGGTCGCACGGTGAGCACCGGCCCGAAGATCTCGGCGCGGTAGGCCTCGGAATCTTCGGTGACATCGGCCAGCAGGGTGGGTAGATAGTAGGAACCGGGCAGATCCGGCGCCTTGCCGCCGGCCACAACCCGGGCACCCTGGGCGGGCGCGCGGGCGACGATGGCGGCCACCTTGTCGCGGTGCGCACGCGAAATCAGCGGTCCGAGATCGGTATCGGGGTCCTGCGGGTCACCCACGACGAGCTTGCCCATCAACTCGGCCACCCCGGCAACGAAGTCGTCGTAGAGATTGGCGGCCACGATCGCGCGGGTGGCCGCGGTGCAGTCCTGACCCGAATTAATCAGTGCGCCGGCCACCGCTCCGTGGATCGCGGCGTCGAGGTCGGCGTCGTCGAACACCACAAACGGCGCCTTGCCGCCGAGTTCGAGTTGGGTGCGATGACCGTGAACGGCGGCCGCCGCCATCACTTTTCGGCCCACCGCGGTCGAACCCGTGAACGTCACCACGTCCACACCTGCGTGTCCGGCGAGCGCGGTGCCCGCATCAGCCCCGGCCCCGGTCACGACGTTGAACACCCCGTCGGGCAGGCCGGCCTCACTCGCCAACCGAGCCAGCGTCAGCGTTGTGAGTGGGGTGATCTCGGCGGGTTTGATCACCACCGAGCAGCCGGCCGCCAGTGCCGGGATGACCTTCCACACCGCCATCTGCAGCGGGTAGTTCCACGGTGTGATGGTCGCGACCACGCCCACGGCCTCGCGCCGGATGGACGAGGTGTGGTCCGCGGAGTATTCCGCGGTGGCCTTGCCCTCGAGGTGGCGGGCCGCACCGGCGAAGAACGCGATGTTGTCGATACTGCCCGGGACGTCGAACTCAGTCGCCAGCCGAACCGGCTTGCCGGTCTGGCTGACCTCCTCGGCCACTATGTCGGCGGCGTGGGCATCCACGAGTTCGGCCAGTCTGGCCAGCACGGCGGATCGCTCGGCAGGGGTGGCACCCGACCAGGCCGGCAGCGCCGCGCGGGCCGAGGCGACGGCGATATCGACATCGACGGGCGTGGCGAGGGCAAGCTCGGCGACGGCTTCGCCGGTCGCGGGGTTGATCACCTGATGGCGGCTTCCGTCGGTGGTCACCGGCGCGCCGTCGATCCAGCTACTGGGAATCACCGCCCAACGGTAACCGAGCCCTCGAGCGGCCGCCACGAATTCCAGCGTTGATTCGGCCAACGGGTGGCCTTTTCCACATGCTTAGTTGCTTATGGCAACGGATTCCGTGCACAATCGACCAATGGACGACATGTCCAAGACCATTATCGAGAAGCTCCAGCGCGACGGCCGCCGGTCCTATGCCGGGATCGGTAAGGACGTCGGCCTCTCGGAGGCCGCAGTGCGCCAGCGGGTACAGCGGCTGATTGACGCCGGTGTGATGGATATCGTCGCGGTCACCGATCCGATGCAGCTCGGTTTCTCCCGTCAGGCAATGGTCGGCATCCGCTGTCAGGGCGATACCACGAAGGTCGCCGAACGGCTCGCAAAAATTGATGCGGTGTCCTATGTGGTGCTCACCGCGGGCACCTTCGACGCGCTCGTCGAGATCGTCTGCGCCGATGACGCCGAACTGCTGGACCTGCTCAACACCGAGATCCGGGCGATACCCGGGGTGACATCCACCGAAACGCTCGTCTATCTGAAACTCGTTAAACAACAATACAATTGGGGAACGCGATGACAACGACCGAGACCCGGGACCTTACTGCCGAGTTATCGGCCAAAGCGGACCGCTATCTGTGGGGACACTTCGCCAGGCACGGCCACGGCATCACCGCGCCGATCATCTCCCGGGGCGAGGGCTGCTACGTCTACGACAGCCACGGCAAGCGTTACTTCGACGGTCTGTCCGGACTGTTCGTGGTGCAGGTCGGCCACGGTCGTGCGGAGCTTGCCGAGGCCGCCGCCAAACAGGCCGAGACCCTGGACTTCTTCCCGCTGTGGTCCTACGCCACCCCGCCGGCGATCGAACTGGCCGATCGGCTGGCGCACTACGCCCCCGGCGATCTGAACCGGGTGTTCTTCACCACCGGCGGCGGCGAAGCCGTGGAGAGCGCGTGGAAGCTTGCCAAGCAATTCTTCAAGCTGACCGGCAAACCCGGAAAGTACAAGGTCATTTCACGGGCCATCGCCTATCACGGCACACCCCAGGGTGCGCTGGCCATCACCGGTCTGCCCGAGTTCAAAAAACCCTTCGAACCGCTGACCCCCGGCGGCTTCCGGGTGCCGAACACCAACTTCTACCGAGCGCCGGCGCCCTATGACACCGATGCCAAAGCCTGGGGCCGCTACTGCGCGGACCGGATCGCCGAGGCCATCGAGTTCGAGGGCCCCGACACCGTCTGCGCGGTGTTCCTCGAACCCGTGCAGAATGCCGGTGGCTGCTTCCCACCGCCGCCCGGGTACTTCGAGCGGGTCCGTGAGATCTGCGACGAATACGACGTGCTGCTGGTCTCCGATGAGGTGATCTGCGCGTTCGGCCGCATCGGTTCGATGTTCGCCTGCGACGACTTCGACTACGTGCCCGACATCATCACCTGTGCAAAGGGAATGAGCTCGGGCTACTCCCCGATCGGCGCGATGATCGCCAGCGATCGGCTTTTCGAACCGTTCAATGACGGCAAGACCACCTTCGGCCACGGCTACACCTTCGGCGGGCACCCGGTATCGGCGGCGGTGTCGTTGGCCAACCTCGACATCTTCGAGCGCGAGGGAATCAACGACCACGTCAAGACCAATGCGCCGATTCTGCGGGCCACCCTCGAGCAACTGCTGGAGCTTCCGATTGTCGGTGACGTCCGTGGCGAGGGCTTCTTCTATGGCATCGAACTTGTCAAAGACAAGAAGACCCGGGAAACCTTTGACGACTCCGAGAGTGAGCGCCTGCTGCGGGGCTTCCTGTCCGCGGCGTTATTCGAGGCCGGTCTTTACTGTCGCGCCGACGACCGAGGGGATCCGGTCGTTCAGTTGGCTCCACCGCTGATCAGCGGTCCGGCCGAGTTCGACGAGATCTACCAGATCCTGCACCGGGTACTGGGCGAAGCCAGTCGGCTGCTGTGAGTCCGGATCCTGCGAAAACTAAGCCGTCCGTTGATCCGGTTCGGTGGAAGCCCCCGCCGGTCGCGCCGCTGCCCGAGTTCGGGCCCGCTGAGCTGACGGTGGTTCCGATGCCGGGTGATGCACCGGAGGACATCGTCGTCGACGCCGACGGCGCGCTGTGGACGGGACTCGTCGACGGCCGCATCGTGCGGATCGACCCGGACGGTACGGTTCGAGTAGTGGGACAAACCCCCGGACGGCCGCTCGGGATGACGGTGGCCCACGACGGCCGGCTGCTGATCTGCACCAGCCCGGGCGGACTGCTGGCGATGGACCGCGCTACCGGGCACACCGAGGTGCTGGTGGATGCGGTCGACTTCCGGCCGCTGAACTTCTGTTCGAATGTTGTCGAACTACCCGACAGCACAATCTATTTCACCCAGTCCACTGCGAAGTTCACCTACGCGAACTTCAAGGGAGCGATCTTCGAGGCACGCGGTGACGGCGGACTGTTCCGGCGCGATCCCGACGGCACCGTTTCCACCGTGCTCGACCACCTGTACTTCGCCAACGGTCTGACCGCGACCCTCGATGGCACAGCTCTGGTGTTCGCCGAAACCCAGGCCCGACGGTTGAGCAAGTACTGGTTGACCGGACCGCAGGCCGGCACGGTGACAGTGTTGGCTGAGCACCTGCCGGCCATGCCGGACAACATCTCGACGGGATCCGATGGCCGGATCTGGGTGGCGATGGTCAGCGAGGTCAATGCAGCCGCGGACGCCCTTGCGCCGCGTGCGCCGTGGTTGCGCAAGTTGATATGGGCCTTGCCTGACCGGTTGCAACCGCAGATCTCCCCGGAGGTCTACGCCGTGGCATTCGATCCCGATACCGGAGCAGCGGTCGCCGGTGTGCGCATGAAGCGCCCGGATTTCGGCGTGGTGACCGGCCTGGTGGAACACCGTGGCCGGTTGTGGATGAGCAGCATCGGCTTCCCGGCCGTCGCGCACTGCGCTGTCCCGGCCTAACGGCGAGGCTCCCCGAAAACACCTCTCCAATCGCCTAACCTGCGAGGCGATGGTGACGATGACCATGCTGCGGCGGGCTGCCGCCGTGACGGCGACCCTCTTCATGGTGGGAACGCCGGTTGTCGCATGGGCCGAACCGATGAACTCGACCGACCCCAACACCTGCCCGTACAAAGTCTCCACACCGCCCGCCGTCGACTCCTCCGAGGTGCCCACCGCGGGCGACCCGCCCCAGCCACTGCCGGTGCCGGCATCGGCGGTTGGCGGAGACGCGCTGAGTGGCTGCGGAGTGATCGTCGCCGCCGGCACCCCTGCGCTGCCGGGGGACATCTCGGCCGAGGCCTGGCTGGTGGCCGACCTCGATACCGGTGACGTCATCGCGGCCCGCGACCCGCACGGCCGCCACCGCCCCGCCAGCATCATCAAAGTGCTACTCGCCATGCAGGCGATCAATGAACTTCCGTTGAACAGGATCATCGAAGGCACCCAGGACGACGCCAACGCCGAGGGCACCAAGGTCGGCGTCGACGTGGGCGGCCACTACACCGTCAACGATCTTCTGCACGGTCTGCTTATGCATTCCGGAAATGACGCCGCCCACGCACTCGCGGTCGGACTTGGCGGCATGGACGTCGCGATGCAGAAGATCAACACGCTGGCCGGAAAGCTCGGCGCCCGGGACACCAGGGTGGCCACACCGTCCGGTCTCGACGGACCCGGGATGAGCACCTCGGCGTACGACATGGGCCTGTTCTACCGCTACGCGTTCGCCAATCCGACGTTCACCAATATCGTCGGGACCCGCACCTATAACTTCCCGGGGCACGGTGAATCACCGGGCTACGAACTCGAGAATGACAACCAGCTGCTGATGAACTACCCGGGTGCACTGGGCGGAAAGACCGGCTTCACCGATGATGCCCAACAGACCTTCGTCGGCGCGGCCAACCACGACGGACGTCGACTGGTCTCGGTGCTGCTGCGCGGCACGCGCGAGCCGATCCCGCCGTGGCAGCAGGCCGCGCATCTGCTCGACTACGGGTACGCCACCGCGCCCGGCACCAAGATCGGCACCCTGATCGACCCGGACCCGTCTCTGATCCCGCCGAAACCGGAAGCCGCGATCAGCGCCGCACCCATCTTGAGCGCCGACGCGCTTCCGGTGCGGATCGGAGTGGCCGTGATCGGCACGCTGATCGTGTTCAGTCTGATCGGGGTGGCGCGCTCGCTGAATCAACGGGCGCAGGCGCGCTAACCTCCGTCGCCGCCCATGCGGTGGCGAACAGCACCAACCTGGCGGTCATGTAGGCGAACACCATCACCCCGAGTACGGGGCCGAAGACCGTGCCGGCCGGACCGTGCAGCACCACCCGAAGGTAGATCGAGGCCACCTGCTTGAAGATTTCGAACCCCACCGCCGCCAGTAATCCGGCAGCCGCGCACCGGCGAACCGGGACGCTGTGACGGGGAAGCCGGGCGATCATCACCGTGAACAGCAGCCAGGACACCAGTAACGAGGGAACAATCAGCACCGGCTCGGCCAGCGCAGTCAGCCCGATGGTCAGCAGTATGCCCGCGAACGCAACTGCCAGGGCGCGCAGATCGGACAGCTTCGTTTTGACGAAACCTGTTGTGGCACTGGGCTGCCCCCACATCTGTGTGAGCGCCTCACGAAGCCGCTGCATCCACAGTAGGCCCACATAGATCGCGGTGCCCAACCCGATGATTCCGACCGATGTCCGCGAGTCGATAGCCGACTCGATCAGCGCTATCAGCTGAGGACCGAGGTCACCGGGCACCGCCGACTTGACTCGAGCGTCGACCTCCGCTAGCAATTGCGGGCGGCTGGTAAGCACGAAGCCGACCGCCGCGAAGCCGATCATCAGCAGCGGGAACAGCGCGAAGATCGTGAAGTAGGTGATACCGGCGGCGTAGAAGTCGCCCTGGGCCCTGGTGTAGCGCTGCTGGGCGCGCAGGGCACGACGCCATATGTGTTTCAGCAGGGAAGGAACCCCAGCCGCTCATACACCCGGCCGAGCGTCGCCGCGGATACCTCGCGGGCACGCTCGGCGCCGGCGGCCAGGACGGCCTGCAATTCGGCCGGGTCGGCAAGCAGTTCGGCCACCCGCGCCCGGATCGGGGTGACATAGGAGATCACGGCATCGGCGGTGTCGGACTTGAGGTCTCCGTAACCACGCCCCGAGTAGCCCGCCACCAGAGTGTCGATGTCGGTACCGGTCACCGCGGACTGGATGGACAACAGGTTGGAGATGCCGGGCTTGTTCTCCGGGTCGAAGCGGATCTCCCGTTCGCTGTCGGTGACCGCCGAACGGATTTTCTTGGCCGACACCTTGGGGTCGTCGAGCAGGCTGATCAGACCCGCGTCGGTGGCCGCCGACTTGCTCATCTTGGCAGTGGGCTCGGCCAGGTCGTAGATCTTGGCGGTCTGTTTGGCGATCATCACATCCGGCACCACCAACGTCTTCGGAAAGCGGGCGTTGAATCGCTGCGCGACGTCGCGGGCGAGCTCGAGGTGCTGTCGCTGATCCTCCCCGACTGGAACCAGGTTGGTGTCGTAGAGCAGTACGTCGGCGGCCTGTAGCACCGGGTAGGTGAACAGGCCGACCGTGGCGGAATCCGATCCCTGCTTGGCCGATTTGTCCTTGAATTGTGTCATCCGCGAGGCCTGACCGAAACCGGTGAAACAGCCGAGCACCCAGGCCAATTCGGTATGGGCGGGCACATGGCTCTGCACAAAGATGGTGGAGCGCGCCGGGTCGATGCCCAGCGCCAGGTACTGCGCTGCGGTGACCAGCGTGCGCCGACGCAGCACCGCGGGATCCTGCGGCACGGTGATCGCATGCAGGTCGACGATGCAGAAGAACGTGTCGAAGTCGTCCTGCAGGGGAACCCACTGCTAGACCGCACCGAGGGCATTGCCGA
>JBAXIA010000100.1:0-11303 GCA_037138615.1 Mycobacteriaceae bacterium
TCGTGGGAGTACCCGCCGGTGGTCGTCGGCGGACTCGGCAGGCATGTGCATCATCTGGCCACCGCTCTGGCTGCCGACGGCCACGACGTGGTGGTGCTGTCACGTCAGCCGTTCGGCACCGATCCCGCGAGTCACCCGACCTCCGATGAGGTTCGCGAAGGTGTTCGGGTGATCGCCGCGGCCCAGGACCCGCACGAGTTCGACTTCGGCACCGACATGATGGCCTGGACGCTGGCCATGGGTCACGCCATGATCCGGGCCGGGCTACGCCTGAACGCCGAAGGCTGGCTGCCCGATGTGGTGCACGCTCATGACTGGCTGGTGGCTCATCCCGCCATTGCACTGGCCGAATTCTTCGATGTGCCAATGGTTTCCACCATCCACGCCACCGAGGCGGGCCGGCACTCCGGATGGGTATCGGGTGCGATCAGCCGGCAGGTGCATGCGAGCGAATCCTGGCTGGCGTTGGAATCCGACTCACTGATCGCATGTTCGGCATCGATGGCCGATGAGATCACTGAACTGTTCGGCCCCGGATTGGCCGAGATCACCGTCATCCCGAACGGAATCGACTCCACCCGGTGGCCGTTCGCGCTGCGCAACCCACATGCCGGTCCGCCGGAGCTGTTGTACTTCGGCCGCCTGGAGTATGAGAAGGGTGTCCACGAGGTGATCGCCGCGCTGCCCCGGATCCGCCGCACCCATCCCGGAACCACACTGACCATCGCCGGCGACGGCACCCAGGAGGCCTGGCTGATCGAGCTGGCCCGAAAACACAGGGTGCTCAAGGCGATCCGGTTCGCCGGCCGGGCCGAACATGACGAACTGCTGGCACTGTTACATCGTGTCGATGTCGCCGTACTGCCCAGCCACTACGAACCGTTCGGCATCGTGGCACTCGAGGCCGCAGCGGCGGGCACTCCCCTGGTGACCTCTCATGTCGGCGGTCTCGGCGAGGCCGTGATCAACGGTCAGACCGGACTGTCCTTTCCGCCACGAGACGTCGCCGCGCTTGCCGAAGCGGTCCGCGCCGCGCTCGACGATCCCGCCGCCGCTCAACGGCGGGCTGTTGCCGCCCACGAGCGCCTGACATCGGACTTCGACTGGCACACCATCGCAGAGCGCACGGCCGGGGTTTATCTGGCGGCCAAGCGTCGGGAACGCGAACCGCACCCGCGCCGGACAATCGTCGAGCACCCACTGCCGGAGCGCTAAAGCACAGCCGCGAACACCAATGCGGCCGCAAGCACAACCTCCACCAGAAAGTAGAACCAGTTGGGGTGGAACGCCGTGCGGTCGTCGACGACGGCGGAGATCAGGCGGCCGACCGCCATCCCCGCCAGTGCGACCGCCACGGTGATCAGGATTGCGTCGCTGGCCGAAGGATGCAGTGCGGCGTACCCCAGCACGCCGGCCATGGCCAGACCGAACCCGCCGTAGACGGCTCGCACCTCGGCCCGGGATTCCGGCCCAGACAGGCTGATGCCGAACGGACGGATCAGTGACGCCGGTGCGACCAATGCGTACAGACCCATACCGAGGAAGAACACCGCGACCGCACTGATCAGTCCGATGACCACGACTACCTCCTCAGCGAGCAGCCTTCTTGCGCTCGATATCGGCGAGGTGGGCAGCCAGTTCGGCACGCTGGGCCGCCGAGGTATCCCATGCCACTTTGCGGTTCTTGACGACCTTGGCCGGGGAGCCGACGGCGATCGAGAAGTCCGGGATGTCGCCCTTGACCACCGCGTGTGCACCGAGCACGCAGCCGCGGCCGATGATGGTCCCGCGCAGGATCGTCACCTTGGTCGCGATCCAGGTGTCCGGTCCGATCCGGACCGGGGTCTTGACGATGCCCTGATCCTTGATAGGCAGCTCGATGTTGTCCATCTTGTGGTCGAAATCGCAGACGTAGCACCAGTCGGCCATCAGCGCCGACTCACCGAACTCGATGTCGATATAGCAGTTGATGACGTTATCGCGGCCGAACACGACCTTGTCGCCGAGACGCAGTGAGCCCTCGTGGGCACGAATGGTGTTCTTGTCACCGATGTGCACCCACCGGCCGATCTCCATCTGCGCCAGCTCGGGAGTGGCATGGATCTCGACGTTCTTACCGAGGAAAACCATGCCGCGCGTGATGATGTGCGGGTTGGCCAGCTTGAACTTCAGCAGGCGGAAGTAGCGCACCAGATACCACGGTGTGTAGGCACGGTTGGCGATCACCCACTTCAGCGAAGCTGTCGTGAGGAACCGGGCCTGACGCGGATCACGCAGGCGGGAGCCCCGCCAGCGCTTGTGGATCGGCGCTCCCCACATGCTCGTCATGGCAGGAGAGCCTATCTGAGGAGCGCCGGTTGCTCGGATAGTCTCGGCCTGTACGACCTGCCTGACGACGGAGAGGACACCGGTGCTGCGACGAGTGCTGGGCCTGGCGTCGACGGCACTGATCGCGGTCGGATCAACCGCCTGCAGTAATACCGATTCCTGGGTCGAGTCCACCGCGGCGCCGGGCTGGTCCGCCCAATACGCCGACGCAGCCAACAGCAGTTACACCGCCACCGAAGGCGCGTCCGCCCTCACCCCGCAGTGGACCCGCTCGGCCAAGGGCGAACTGGGTGCCGCGGCCGCCCTGGGCGGCGGCGGCTATCTGGCCGTCAACGCCCAGACCGCCGGCGGTTGCTCGCTGATGGTGTGGGAGAACAACAATGCGGGCCGACAACGCTGGTGCACTCGGATGGTGCTTGGCGGCGGCTTCACCAGCGCGCTGTTCGACGGGTTCGACAACCTCTACATCGGACAGCCCGGCCTGATGATCTCCTATCCCCCAACCCAGTGGGTCCGCTGGCGCACCAATGTCATCGGAATGCCGACCACCGCAAGGTTTCTCGGCGGCGGCCAGCTACTGGTGGTGACGCACCTCGGCCAGGTACTGGTATTCGACTCCCATCGCGGTGTCGTGGTGGGCACACCGATCGACCTTGTCGTCGGTGTCGACCCGACCGATGCCACCCGCGGAATCACCGATTGTCAGCAGTCACTTCCCGGCTGCCCGGTACCCTCCGCGCCCGCCTTTTCCGCCACCAGTGGGATGGTCGTGCTGGGAGTGTGGCAGCCCGGAACGGCAACTGCAGTCTTGACCGGACTGCGCTACCAACCCGGACGAACACCGCTTCTCACTCGCGAGTGGACCAGTGAAGCGGTCACCGCAGGCGTGTTGTCCGCGCCGGTGCTCTCCGAAGACGGCGAGACGGTGTACGTCAACGGCCGCGACCGCACCCTATGGGCACTGCACGCCAAGGATGGCACACCGAAATGGTCTGCCGCACTGGACTTTCAACCCCAGACACCGCCCACCGTGGCGCCGGGCGGGCTCATCATCGTCGGCGGCGGACCGGACACCAGGCTGGTGGCGCTCAGGGATACCGGTGAGCGCGCCGAACCAGCCTGGCGGCGCGACGACATCGCACCGCTGACCACCTCCAGCCAGGCCGGGCAGGTGGCCTACGTTGTCGCGGCGGATCCTGCCGGCCAAGCACTGGTGGTGTTCGACACCGCCGATGGGCACACCCTGAACAGTTATCCGCTTCCCGAGGCCGGCGGTTTCCCGGTCGGGGTCTCGGTCGGGGTCGACCGCCGGGTGGTGGCGGCCACCAGTGCCGGCCAGGTCTACAGCTTCAATCCATCCTGACCGATGCCCGGCACATGAACACCGCCGCGCGGGCACTCGCCCCGGTGCCGATTCGGGTAATCACCAGCGACAGTGCCTGACTGCCCGAGGGGCGCAAGCGTTGACGCAAGAGATCGGGGTCGACGTCGACGCCACGCACGAGGATTTCCAGTGCACCGCAGTCCCGCGCCACCAGCGCTTGGCGCAGAGTCTTTTTGCGCAGCGGAAGCTGCTCAAGGACTTCGAATCCGCGCACGCCCTCGGGCAGCTCAGATCCGCTGAGGTAGGCGATATCCGGATCGAGCTGCCACAGGCCGTGCCGGGTGGCGTACTGACGCACCAAACCGGCCCGCACGACGGCCCCGTCGGGATCGACGATCCACCGGCCCGGCGCACCGACACTGCAGTCATCAGGGTCAGCATCGGTGGTCACCTCAGCGCGGTCGAGGACGGTGGCCCGGCGACGCACGCCCGGCTCAGCCACAGCAGCCGACCACAGACAGGCCTCCCGGACCGACCCTCCCGATGAGGTCACCTCGACCTCACCGTCGAACCCCAGCCCACGCACCGCGTCGAAGTCGATACCCGGCGCGCACTTCACCACCGTCGGCCGACCCCGGTAGACCTGTGCGAGTTCATCCAGCGCGGGCACGTAGGCACGCGGGTCGAATCGTCGTCGCCCACCGGACCGGCGGGCCGGGTCGAGCAGGACGACCGTGTCACGGCTTACCGGATGCAGCGCATCGGCACGGCACAACCGCACCTGGCCACCGAGGTTGTGGCGTGCCATCGCCAAGCGCACATCGTCGATATCACTGCCGATGAGGTACGCCGCGGTGTCGCGCAACGCGGCCAGTTCGGTGCCGATCGAACAGGTGGCGTCGTGCACTACCGCCCCGGCGAGTCGCTGCGCCCGGTGCCGGGCCACCGCGGCGGTGGTGGCCTGCTGCAGGGACTCATCGGTGAACAACCAGTCCGACACATCGGCCAGGCCGCCGAACTTGATGGCCGCCTTGCGGCGCAGTCGCGTCGTTTCGACGAGCGCGGTGGTGCGCTCCCCGAACCGTTTCCGGATCGCTGCAACATCGGCCAGCAGGCTGGAATCAGTGAGCCCGAAGGCGGCCACCTCGGCCAGCGCGGCCGCGCCCGCCCCACTGGTCAGGTAGTCGACATCAGCGTGGGTGAAGCTCAGGACGGTTTAACCCCGGTGATCATGACGTTGTAGAACCAGCCCTTGGGCACCACCCGCCGCCATACGTTGGCGTCGACCCAGGACAGCGTCGTCCAACTCTTGAACGCGAAACGCGCCCAGCCCCAGCCGAGCTTTCCGGGCGGCACGGTCGATTCGAAGGTTCGAACCGGCCAACCCAGCATCGCGGCGGTGAACTCCTCACTGGCGGTCAGTACGTCAACCGCGCCGGCGGCTGTGGCCATCCGTTCCAGGTCGGCGGGGTCGAAGGTATGCAGATCGACGATCCACTCCAGAGCGGCGGCCCGCGAATTCTCGTCGAGCTCCTCCTGTGGACGTCGCCAACTCTCCAGACCGGGCAGCTTCATCGCGCGCACAGTGGCCTTCCAGGTCAGGTCCGCCAACCGGCGCGCATAGGCGTTGCCCACCGTGGTCGGTTCACCGGCGAAGACGAACCTGCCACCCGGCTTGAGCACCCGCACCACTTCGCGCAGTGACTTCTCGACATCGGGAATGTGGTGCAGCACCGCATGGCCCACCACCAAATCGAAGCTGTCATCGTCGTACGGGATGCCCTCGGCATCGGCAACGCGGCCGTCGACCTCCAGACCGAGTGACTGTCCGTTGCGGGTAGCGACCTTGACCATGCCCGGGGACAGATCGGTCACCGATCCGCGCCGCGCCACTCCCGCCTGGATGAGATTGAGCAGAAAGAATCCGGTGCCACAACCCAGTTCAAGCGCGCGGTCATACGGCAGGTCCCGGATCGCATCATCAGGCACGATCGCGTCGAACCGGCCGCGGGCATAGTCGATACAACGCTGGTCATAGGAGATCGACCACTTGTCGTCATAGCTCTCCGCTTCCCAGTCGTGATACAGCACCTGGGCCAGCTTGGTGTCCTTGCGCGCGGCCTCGACCTGCTCTGCGGTGGCGTGCGGATTCGGCGCCGGGTCAAGATCGGTCATGCGGGGCAGCCTAACTGTCCGGTTCCGGCGGCAAACACCTCGCCGTAGCGTCGGGTCTGCGCGGTGACGTCTTGGACCGCACGGGGACCGACGTCAAGGCCGCCGTCGATGAGTTCCTTGGCGGCGGCTATCGCGACCAACGGTGCGTCGACAAAGCGGTTCGCCCACAGCAGTGCCGCGTCGTAGACGCCGTCGGGAGCCACCAGTTCGTCGACGAGGCCGAGTGCCAAGGCCTCCTCAGCCCCGACGAACCGGCCGCTGAACACCAACTCCTTGGCCCGCGCGATGCCCACCGCCCGGGCAAGTCGTTCAGGGCCGCCGCCGCCGGGAATCAGCGCCGCGAGGATCTCGGTGGCACCGAGTTTGGCGTTGTCTCCGCACACCCTCCAGTCGGCGGCCAGTGCCAGGCTCAGTCCCGCCCCCAGTGCATACCCGGTGACTGCCGCAACGGTCGGCTTGGGTATCGCGGCAACGGCGTCGATGGCCGCGCGACGTACCCGGTCGGCCGCCTCGGCCTCGGCGCGGTTAAGCGTGTGCAGTTCACCCATATCGTCACCGGAAGAGAAGACGTCATGGCCGCCGTAGAGGATCACCGACGTGATATCGGCCCGCTGAGAAACCTCAGCGGCCGCTGCCGCCAGCTCACGATAAGCCTGGCGTGTCAGTGCATTGGTGGGCTCGCGGGTCAGCACCACGGTGCCGATACCCGGATGGTGCTCGCTGACGTGGACGCTGATGAACTCGCGCATCCTCAGCCCTCCCACTCCAGTTTGTTGGTCCGGCGACGGGCCTCGTTGTAGCGATCACTATCGAAGAACTCGATCTCCCAATTATCCTGCACCACAGTAAGTTTCGGTTGCACTCTGGCGATTTGGCGCTCCAGTGCAAGTACCTCGGCGACAGTGCGTCCGGTCAGCGAGTCGAGCTGACTCCAGGTCGGCGGCAGGAGTAGCGCACGACCCTCGGCGAAGTCCTCGATCGCTGCCTCCGGTCTGGCCCAGGCAGCATGGTCGGACTCGGTGTTCTCACCGTCGGCACGCTGGCCCGCCGGTAGCGCGCCGACGAAGAAGTAGGTGTCGTAGCGGCGAGTCCGTTCCTCCTTGGGCGTGACCCAGTTCGACCACGGCCGCAACAGATCCGCGCGCAGCACCAGTTTCTCTGCGCGGAGGAAGTCGGCGAAGGACAGACTGCGGTCTTCCAGCGCGGCGCGAGACCGGTGGTACACCGAGGCATCACTCACGATCTGATCCGGGTCATCGGCCGGACCGGCGAACAACACACCGGATTCCTCGAAGGTCTCCCGGGCGGCCGCGCACACCAGAGCCTCGGCCAGGTCGGTCGCGATGCCGAATCGCTCCGCCCACCAGGCGGGCTCGGGTCCGTACCAGGCACGGTTACCGGCCAGGCCCGCCTCCCGATCGCGTTCGTCGACGCCGCCGCCGGGGAACACCGTCATACCGGCTGCAAACTCCATCGCCCCGTGGCGGCGCATCAGGAACACCTCGAGGCCAACGGGCTGGGCCGCCGCGGTATCCCTGACCAGCATCACGGTGGCCGCCGGCCGGACCGGCCTGGGTTCTGAGTTGTCGCTCATGCGCGCCTCCTGTGGGCCGCGCGGGTTCGCGCACGGCGGGCAAAATAACGGCCGTCGATGGTGTCGACGGCGATGGACTGCCCGAAGGCGGCCGAGAGGTTCTCGGCGGTCAGGGTGTCGGCGAGCAGTCCCGCCGCCAACACCCGTCCCTCGGCGAGGATCAGGCAGTGGCTGAATCCCGGCGGAATCTCCTCCACGTGGTGGGTGACCAACACCAGGGCGGGCGAATCAGGATCGGCGGCCAGGTCGGCCAATCGGGCGACGAGTTCTTCGCGGCCACCGAGGTCCAGACCGGCGGCAGGCTCGTCGAGCAGCAGCAGTTCGGGGTCGGTCATCAGCGATCGCGCGATCAGTACGCGTTTGCGTTCGCCCTCCGACAGCGTTCCGTAGGTGCGGTCGGCCAGGTGCTCGGCGCCGACGCTCTCCAGCGTGTCCAGCGCGCGGAGGTAGTCCATGTCGTCGTATCGCTCGCGCCATCGGCCCAGCACGGCGTAACCGGCTGACACCACCACATCGCGCACCAGTTCATCGTCGGGAATCCGCTGCGCAAGCGCCGAACTGCTCAGCCCGACCCGCTGGCGCAGTTCGGCCATATCCGTTCGCCCCAGCCGCTCCCCGAGGACGACCGCCACACCAGTCGACGGGTGCTCCATGGCGGCGGCCATCCGCAATAACGATGTCTTGCCGGCACCATTGGGGCCGATCACCACCCAGCGCTCATCAAGTTCGACCTGCCAGTCAACCGGCCCAACCAAGACCCGGCCGCCCCGGCGCAGCGTGATCCGGGAGAAGTCGATCAGCAGGTCGGCATCGACTGAACTCGAGTCGACGTCGTCGTCTACCGGTTCAGCCACGTGACCATCGTGCCGTACTCGCGTCGCCGTTAATCGGGCGGGATCTCCACCCTGCCCCCAATGCCGTCGGCGGCATCAGCGGCATCGATCTCGGCGCGGGTGACCCCCAGGATGAACAGCACGGTGTCGAGGTAGGGATGATTTAAGGAGGCATCAGCGACCTCACGGAGCGCGGGTTTGGCATTGAATGCCACCCCGAGACCGGCGGCGTTGAGCATGTCGATGTCATTGGCTCCGTCGCCCACCGCCACGGTCTGATCCATCGGAACCCCCGCCTGCTGGGCGAAGTCACGTAACGCCTTAGCCTTCCCGGCGCGGTCGACAATCGGGCCCACCAGGCGTCCGGTGAGCTTGCCACCGACGATCTCCAGTTCATTGGCGGCGACGAAGTCGAGCATCAACTCATGGGCCAGCGGCTCGATCACCTGCCGGAAACCACCCGACACCACACCACAGTGAAATCCCAAGCGGCGCAACGTCCGAATCGTGGTGCGGGCTCCCGGCGTCAACTCAACCGCATCGGCGACCTCGTCAAGCACTTCGACGGGCAACCCGGTCAGGGTAGCCACCCGCTGGTGCAGGGACTCGGCGAAGTCGATCTCGCCACGCATCGCCGCTCCAGTGATAGCAGCCACCTCGGCACCGGCTCCGACCCGCTCAGCGAGCATCTCGATGACTTCGCCCTGAATCAGGGTGGAGTCAACGTCGAACACGATGAGTCGCTTTGCCCGCCGCTCCAGGCTGTATTTCTCCACCGCGATATCGATCCCCTGCTCGGCACCGACGCGCGCCAGGTTTGTCTGCAATTGACTCCCCAACCCTGGCGGCGCCGAGACCCTGAGTTCGAGTCCCGTCACCGGATAGTCCGACACCCCCCGGATGACGTCGATGTTGACGCCCAGCGCAGCCGCCGCACGTGCCACCGCGCCGAATGCCGCTGCGGTGATGGGCCGACCGAGCACGACGATGGTGTGTGTTGACGGTTCGGCGATGATCGGCACATCGTCGCTACGTTCAACAGATGCCTCCAGGCCCATCCGGCCCACCGCGTCGAGGACCTCGTTGCGTAACTGCTCGCCGGCGGCGACCTTCGGAGACGCCAGCACCATCACCCCGAGGGTGAGGCGGTCCCGGATCACCACCTGCTCGACATTGAGAAGCTCGACCTCATGAGACGACAGCACGGCGAATAGGGCTGAGGTGACTCCCGGTTGGTCGACCCCGGTGACGGTGATCAACACCGACACCTTCTGCGCTGTCATTGCGACGCCAGGCGGCGGTCCTGTCTAGGAACCGACCTCGGACTTGGCCTCAGCACGATGCGAGGTCCCGACATGGGCTTCAGCGCGCATCCGCTCGACCATATGCGGATAGTGCAACTCGAACGCCGGACGCTCCGAGCGGATGTTGGGCAGCTCGGTGAAGTTGTGCCGCGGCGGCGGGCAGGAGGTCGCCCACTCCAGTGAATTGCCATGCCCCCACGGATCGTCGACGGTGACGACCTCGCCATAGCGCCAGCTCTTGAACACGTTCCAGAAGAACGGGAGGATCGACAGACCCAGGGTGAACGCGCCGATGGTGGAGATGATGTTCAGCGTGGTGAACCCGTCGGTGGGCAGATAGTCGGCGTAGCGACGTGGCATGCCCTCGTCACCGAGCCAGTGCTGCACCAGGAAGGTGACGTTGAAGCCGATGAAGGTCAGCCAGAAGTGCAGCTTGCCCAGGCGCTCGTCGAGCAGTCGTCCGGTCATCTTGGGGAACCAGAAGTAGATTCCCGAGTACGTGGCGAACACGATCACGCCGAACAGCACGTAGTGGAAGTGCGCCACCACGAAGTAGCTGTCGGAGACATGGAAGTCCAGCGGCGGGCTGGCCAGCAGCACACCTGAAAGGCCACCGCACAGGAAGGTCACCAGGAATCCGAACGCGAACAGCATCGGCGTCTCGAACGTCAGTTGCCCTTTCCACATCGTGCCGATCCAGTTGAAGAACTTGATGCCGGTGGGTACCGCGATCAGGAACGTCATGAAGCTGAAGAAGGGCAGCAGCACCGCTCCGGTGACGTACATGTGGTGAGCCCACACCGCGACCGACAGCGCGGCGATCGAGATGGTGGCGTAGACGAGCGTGGTGTAGCCGAAGATCGGTTTGCGGGCGAACACCGGGTAGACCTCGGTGACGATGCCGAAGAACGGCAGCGCGAGGATGTAGACCTCCGGGTGACCGAAGTACCAGAACAGATGCTGGAAGAGCGTGGTGCCCCCGTTGGCGGGGTCGTAGACATGCGCTCCGAGCCGGCGGTCGGCCGCCAGCCCAAACAGTGCGGCCGTCAGAAGCGGGAAGACCAGCAGCACCAGGATCGACGTGACGAAGATGTTCCAGGTGAAGATCGGCATCCGGAACATGGTCATACCGGGGCAGCGCATGCACACGATGGTGGTGATCATGTTGACCGCGCCCAGGATGGTGCCGAGGCCGCCGACAGCGACGCCGAGGATCCACAGGTCGGCTCCGGCGCCCGGGGAGTGCACGGCGTCGGACAGTGGGGTGTAGATCGTCCAGCCGAAATCGGCCGCGCCCCCGGGGGTGATGAACCCGCCCAGGGCGATCAGAGCGCCGAACAGGAACAGCCAGAAGGACAGCGCATTCAACCGCGGGAAGGCGACGTCGGGGGCACCGATCTGCAGCGGCAACACCAGGTTCGCGAAACCGAAGACCACCGGGGTGGCGTAGAACAGCAGCATGGCGGTGCCGTGCATGGTGAACAGCTGGTTGTACTGCTCATTGGATAGGAACTGCAGACCCGGCACGGTCAGCTCGGCCCTCATGAGCAGCGCCATCAAGCCGGCAACGGCGAAGAAGGTGAAGCAGGCGATGACGTACATGATGCCGATCAGCTTGTGATCGGTGGTCGTGATGACCTTGTAGATCAGGTTGCCCTTGGGACCCGTGCGCGCCGGAAAGGGGCGCGTTGCCTCTAGTTCTCCGCGGGAAGGAACTACGGCTGTCACAAGTCCTCCAACCATCC
>JBAXIA010000101.1:0-11148 GCA_037138615.1 Mycobacteriaceae bacterium
TCCGGCCGAGAAGCCGGCCGCACACCGCGCGGCCCGCAAGGCCGCCAAGGCAGCCAGCGCCGAATAAGCAGTAAACGAGCGGGGTGCCCCTCCTGGGATCTCCTGGGAGGGGCACCCCGGTCGGACAACCCGCGGAAGCCCGGCGCTGGCGTGCTTCTCAGTTTTTTCTCAGGTATGATGGCGGTGAAAGGTGGTGAGACACGTGCGCAGGGTTGTGGGTCCAATTTTGTCAACCGGGGTGGCCCTGGTGGTTGCCGGCGTCGTCGTCGCCAACCCCATCATCGCGCCGCGGGCCGACGTCCAGATCCCCGCGGTGAAGCTGTCAGCCGGCAATGACGAGACCGGCGGCATGCTGGATCAGGCCTTCCTCGATGCGATCGCACCCCTGCCGTCCGAGTCGGACAACCCCTTCTCCGTGCTCAAGCAACTGATCACCTCCCTGGCCGTTGACGCCACCTCGGTGGGCAAGAACGCGATCGTTGACGCCTTCGTGGCCGGCGTCGCCGCGGTGTCCCAGCCTGAGCTGACCGCATCCGCCGTCCCCTACGTCGGACCGCCGTTCGACCTTCCTGTCCTGACCGAGCCCCCGGTGACGGGTTGGGACCTCTCGTCCCTTGCCCCCGCGGTCCCCACGGCTTCCGCCATGCTTTCCCAGACCACTTCGCTGGTCACCGAAGCCGTGACTCCGGTCATTCAGGACCTTGTGACCAGCCTGGTGGCAGACGCCGGGTATGTCGGAGGCGGATTGGTCGCGGCGGCCTTCGCCGCCGGCACGCTGGTTGCATCGGAGCCCAGGCTCATTGCCAACACCCTGGTAGCGATAGTCCGGGGCGACCTCAATGGCGCGCTGGAGAACGCGGTCAAGGCGGTTGCCGCCCCGCTCGCGCCGCCGTCCATCATCCTCGGCGCGGTGCAGTCCATCATCGAATCGCATCTTGCGCAGCTATCAGGAATGATCGCGGCCTTGACCACTGCGCCGCTGACAGACGGGTCGCCGGCGATCATGCCGAAGGGCGACGGAAGCACCCCGGCCACCAAGCTGTCCGACCGCGAGAACCGCGGCAATCTCGGTGAGGCGCCCATGGTGCCTGTGCCTTCGGCCGCGTTGGTTCGCCGCCCGGCTTCCCGGGTCAGCATTGTCGGGGTGCGAGCCAACACCGGCGGCATCCCAGAGGCGGCTGCTTCCCGCGGTGTTAATTTCCCCGGTGTCAATTCCGATAGTGTCATCGGGGCGGCCCGCGATGCGGTCCAGGCCATCAGCGACCAGGCCGGTGCTGCCGTTGCCGGCGTGGCCGACACCGTCGGCAAGATTGCCACACATGCGAGGGCCGGCCGGGTTGCTGCTACTGGCGACGGCCGCTGACCGTCATCACCGCGGTCAGGCATTCACGGCAGCCTCGGGCAATGGCAGAATCCGCTTAATGCGGATGTCGGCGAAGGCGGAGTACGCCGTCCGCGCCATGATCCAGCTCGCAACGACACCGGCGGGTGTTGTGGTCAAGACCGACGATCTGGCCAACGCCCAGGGTATTCCCGCCCAGTTTCTGGTCGATATCCTCTCGGACCTCCGCGCAGATCGCCTGGTGCGCAGCCACCGTGGGCGTGATGGCGGCTACGAACTGGGTATGTCTGCAGAGCAGATCAGCATCGCCGATGTGCTTCGGTGCATTGACGGGCCGCTGGCCAGCGTGCGGGATATCGGCCTGGGCGATCTGCCCTATTCCGGACCCACCGCGGCGCTGACCGACGTGTGGCGGGCGCTGCGGGCCAGCATGCGCGCGGTTCTGGAGAAAACCACACTTGCCGATGTCGCAAGCGGCGCGCTGCCCAGCCATGTCACGCAGCTGGCCGGCGACTACCTCCGGCAGGAAGATCACCGCGGACGTCACAGTGGTTGAGAACCCGATGGCACCTACCCGGGTTGAGATACTCGGCGGCATCGGACCCAACTGGTTCTCCTCGGTGATGGGCACCGGCATCGTCGCTAACGCCGGTGCCACGCTGCCTGTGCACCTCCCGGGAATGCCTACCTTCACCCGCGTGGTGTGGGTGATCGCCGCGCTGATGCTGGTCGTGTTGCTGGCGGTAATGGGCGGGCATTGGGTGCGGCACCCGACCGTGGCGCGCAGCCACGCCCGCAACCCGCAGATGGCGCACTTCTACGGCGCGGCCCCGATGGCACTGCTGACGGTGGCTTCCGGTGCAGTCCTGGTGGGCGGGGATCTCATCGGGGAGCATGCGGCGGTCGAACTCGCCTGGGCACTCTGGGCGGCGGGCACGGTGGGCGGACTGTTCACCGCCGTCAGCATCCCGTTCCTGATGTTCACCCAGCACTCCGTGGAACCGGATGCCGCGTTCGGCGGCTGGCTCATGCCGGTGGTCCCGCCGATGGTCGCCGCAGCCACCGGCGCGCTGCTGATTCCGCACATGGCTCCCGGTGTCGGGCGGCAAACCATGTTCTACGGCTGCTACGCCATGTTCGGGCTGAGTCTGGTGGCGGCCTTCATCATCATTTCGATGATCTGGAGCCGGCTTGCTCTCTACGGGGTCTCGGGCACCGCGCGGGTACCGACGCTGTGGATCGTGCTCGGCCCGCTGGGTCAATCCATCACGGCCGCAGGACTTCTCGGCCTCAGCGCCGCCCTAGTGGTTGACGCCAGCACCGCCGAGAACTTCAACTCGTTTGTGATTCTCTTCGGCGTGCCGGTGTGGGGATTCGCCGTGCTGTGGATCGCACTGGCCACCGCGCTCACCGTGCGCACCATGCTCGCCGGCATGCCGTTCGCGCTGACCTGGTGGAGTCTGACCTTCCCGGTCGGCACCTTCGTGACCGGCACCACCCAGTTGGCCGTGCACACCGGACTGCCGGCTTTCACATTCGCCGCCTTGATCGCCTACCTCGGCCTGCTCGCCACCTGGGTGCTGGTTACCGCCCGCACCGCGCGCGGAAGCCTACGGGGAAACCTCTTGACGCCGTCGGTGGCCGCTGGACCGGTGCGGGCCCGAAAGGATCCGGCACGGTAGCCGACGGCGCGCCGGGTACGGCGTGCCACAATCGCGGACGTGCAGATAGGCATGAGCATGCCCGTAATGGAACCCGATCTCGATGCGACCGTGCTGCGGCAGTGGGCGCAGGCAATAGACGAGGGTCCGTTCTCCTCGCTGTGCTGGGGGGAGCGCATCGCCTTCGGTAACCCCGAATCACTGACCCTGCTCGGGGCACTGGCGGCCTGGACGCAGCGGGTGCCGCTCATCACGACGGTGGTGGTTCCCCAGCTGCACGACCCGGTGCTGCTGGCCAAGTCGCTGGCCACCGGCGACATGCTGTGCGGTGGCCGGCTCACCGTCGGCGTCGGGGTGGGCGGCCGCCAGGAGGACTACCTGGCCGTCGGCGCCGATCCCTCGACTCAGACCATGCGGGATATGGCGCGCCGGGTCGGGATCATGAAGCGGGTGTGGGCGAGCGAGAAGATCACCGACTCCGTGGTGCCGGTCGGTCCGGCGACGGTGCACTCCGGCGGGCCCCGGTTGTTGGTGGGCACCATCGGGCCGAAGACGTTGCGCAGCGCCGCACCGTGGGCCGACGGTCTTGCCGGGATCACGCTGGATCTCGACGTTGCCAAACAGGATGAACTGTTCGAGGTCGGCCGCACCGCATGGGCGCAGGCCGGCAAGACCGCACCGCACCTGGCCACCTCATTCTGGTTCGCCCTCGGCGATCCGGTCGGCTCACGCGCCCAGATCCACCGCCATCTGCGCCACTACATGAATTGGATCCCCGCCGAGTACGTCGATGCGATGGCGCCGGGCACCGGCTTCGCCGGTACCGAGGATGACCTTGCGCGGGTGCTGGGTGAGTTCGCCGCTATCGGCACCAGCGAGATCCACCTAATTCCGACCAGTTCCGACCTCGACCAGTTACGCCGCGTGGCTGACGTCGTCGCAGACTTTGACACCGGCCCTGATACGAGGACAACACCATGACGCAGTCCCACGGCAACTACCAGCTCGAGATCTACTTCCAGGGTCTCAATGGTGTGCTGCCCAGCCTGCCGATGTCCTTCGGCGAACTCGAAAGCCGCGCGCAGCAGGCCCTGTCACCATCGGTCTGGTCCTATGTGGCCGGGGGCGCGGGCGACGAGCGCACCCAGCGCGCCAATGTCACCGCGTTCGATCAGTGGGGTCTGGTGCCTCGCATGCTCGTCGGAGCCACCGAACGCGATATGTCGGTGGAACTCTGGGGGCGACGATGGCCCGCGGTTTTCATGGCGCCGGTCGGCGTGATCGGCCTGTGCACCCCGGACAGGCACGGCGATCTCGCGGCTGCCCGGGCGGCTGCGCGCACCGGAGTGCCGCTATGCGTGTCGACGCTGACGATGGATCCGCTGGAGGATGTTGCAGCCGAATTCGGCGACACCCCAGGGCTTTTCCAGCTTTACACCCCCACCGATCGTGACCTTGCCGAAAGCCTGGTGCACCGCGCGGAGGCCGCCGGCTACGCGGGAATTGTGGTGACACTGGACACCTGGATCCCCGGCTGGCGGCCCCGCGACCTCTCGACCGCGAACTTCCCCCAGCTACGCGGACTGTGCCTGGCCAACTACATCAGCGACCCGCACTTCCGCGAGAAGGTCGACGCCGATATCGACGCCGATCCGCGCGCCGCAGTGCTGCACTGGGTTAGCATTTTCGGAAATTCGCTGACCTGGAATGACATTCCGTGGTTGCGTTCGATCACCAAACTCCCATTGATCCTCAAGGGCATCTGCCATCCTGACGATGCCCGGCGCGCGATCGACGCCGGGGTGGACGGCATCTACTGCTCCAACCACGGCGGCCGCCAGGCCAACGGTGGTCTGCCGGCCATCGACTGCCTGCCCGATGTAGTGGCCGCGGCCGGTGAGGTTCCGGTGCTGTTCGACTCCGGGATTCGCTCGGGCGCCGATGTCGTCAAGGCACTGGCATTGGGAGCCAAGGCGGTCGGCATCGGGCGCCCCTACGCCTACGGCGCGGCATTGGCCGGAACCGACGGGATCGTCCACGTGCTGCGGTCGATCCTGGCTGAAGCGGACCTGATCATGGCAGTCGACGGCTATCCCACGCTCAAGGATCTGACCCCTGAGGCATTGCGGCGCGTGCACCGATAAGGCCGTGCAACGATAAATCCATGTCGCAACCATCGACCACCGTCAGCCGCCTCGACGAAAAGCAGAGCACCTCCCGTGCCGAGCTCGACGATCTGCTCGACAGCACGCCCTTGGCCACCATCGCCTTCATCCGTGATGGGCACCCGGTTGCGCTGCCGATCGGGTTCACGCGTATCGCCGACGACGTCGTCATCCACGGATCCACCGGATCGCCGTGGTTGCGCCAACTCGCCAGCGGTGCGTCCGCCGCCGTGTGCGTCACGACGCTCGACGGTGTGCTGGTGGCGCGCAGTGGGTTCGAGTCGTCATTCCACTATCGCAGCGCGGTGTTGTTCGGGACGTTCGAGGACACAGGCGATGACAAGGTCCGCTACCTGGAAACGGTGACCGATACCTTCATCCCCGGTCGTGTTGCCGAGCTGCGGGCCAGCAACCGAAAGGAAATCGCCGCCACCACGGTGCTGCGGATGCCGATCACCACAGACAACTGGTCGCTGAAGATCAGCAACGGCTGGCCAGAGGACCCTGAGGAGGATGTCGCCGCGGGGGCGTGGGCCGGTGTGGTGCCGTTGACCACGATCTACGGCGAGCCACGTCGGGCACCGGACTGCGACGAGTCGATCCCGCTGCCCGACTCGGTGCGGAAGTTGTCCGGAGCGCTGACCAACCGGCGGCGCTAGCGCTCAGCGGCGCCTCGTCCAGGGTCCGAAAAAGCGCCGCATCAAATTGCGGAAGTCCTCCGGGAAGACCATGTCCTCGCGCGGCCGGTTTTCGGCCTGATTCGGGTCACGATCGCTATCGGAGCCGCGCTCCTCGTCGGTATCCATCGGCCCGCCCCCGCATCATCGTTGCCCGCCCCGCCGTCGCGTCGGCACGGACAGCTAACGGCGGGATATGGAAGAAGTGCCCCCGGCAGGATTCGAACCTGCGGCCTTCTGCTCCGGAGGCAGACGCTCTATCCCCTGAGCTACGGGGGCGCATACGCTGCGCCGTCGGGCGAAGTCAGCCTAACGCATAGGATAATCACCCGTGACCCCCGCCGATATCGCCGAGTTGCTGCGCAGTACCGCTGCCGCGGTGCTGACGGAACACGGTCTTGACCCGGCCGCATTGCCGGCGACGGTGATCGTCGAGCGTCCGCGTAACCCCGAGCACGGTGACTACGCGACGAATCTGGCGCTGCAGGTGGGTAAGAAGGCGGGCGCGAACCCGCGCGAGTTCGCGGGCTGGCTGGCCGCCGCGCTGGCCGGCGCTGACGGAATCGCCGCCGCCGAGGTTGCCGGGCCCGGGTTCGTCAACCTGCGCATCGCAACCGCGGCCCAGGGTGTGATCGTCGCCAATATCGTGGCGGCAGGTGCGGGCTACGGTCGCTCGGGTCTGCTCGACGGCTGCGACATCAACCTCGAGTTCGTCTCGGCCAACCCGACCGGTCCGATTCACATCGGTGGCACCCGCTGGGCTGCCGTCGGTGACGCACTCGGCCGACTGCTGAGCACCCAGGGTGCTCGCGTGGTGCGGGAGTACTACTTCAACGACCACGGCGCCCAGATCGACCGGTTCGTCAACTCCCTGATTGCCGCCGCCAAGGGTGAGCCGGCCCCCGAAGACGGCTACGCCGGCGCCTATATCAGCGACGTCGCCTCGCAGGTGCTCGCCAAGGCGCCGGATGCGATGAGCCTTCCCGATGTTGAGCAGCGCGAGACGTTCCGTGCCATCGGCGTGGACCTGATGTTCGATCACATCAAAGCCTCGCTGCACGAGTTCGGCACCGATTTCGACGTCTATACCCACGAGGACTCGATGCACACCAGCGGCCGGGTGGATCAGGCCATCACCAAACTTCGCCAGACCGGCGCGATCTACGAGAAAGACGGCGCAACCTGGCTGCGCACCACCGAGTTCGGCGACGACAAGGATCGCGTCGTCATCAAGAGCGACGGCCAGCCCGCCTATATCGCCGGCGACCTCGCCTACTACCTGGACAAGCGTCAGCGCGGATTCGACCTGTGCATCTACATGCTCGGCGCCGATCATCATGGGTATATCGCCCGGCTCAAGGCCGCGGCCGCAGCCCTCGGTGACAACCCGGACAGCGTCGAGGTACTGATCGGCCAGATGGTCAACCTGGTCCGCGACGGGCAACCGATGCGGATGAGCAAGCGGGCCGGCACGGTGATCACCCTCGATGATCTCGTCGAGGCGATCGGCGTCGATGCTGCCCGGTACGCCCTGATCCGCTCATCGGTGGACTCACCCATCGATATCGACTTGGCGCTGTGGTCATCGGCGTCGGCGGAAAATCCCGTTTACTACGTGCAATATGCGCATGCCCGGCTGTGTGCGCTGGCCCGCACAGCCGCCGAACTCGGACTCACACCCGATCTTGCACACCTCGAGGAACTGAGCCATGACAAAGAGGGCACGCTGATGCGTTCTCTCGGCGAGTTTCCCCGCGTGTTGCAGTCGGCTGCGGCACTGCGCGAACCACATCGGGTGTCCCGTTATCTGGAGGATCTGGCCGGTGACTACCACCGGTTCTACGATTCCTGCCGGGTACTGCCCCAGGGTGACGAGCCGGCGAGTGATCTGCACCGGGCCCGACTTGCCCTGTGTGCCGCAACTCGTCAGGTGATCGCCAACGGACTCAGCATCCTCGGCGTCTCGGCACCGGAGCGAATGTGAACGTCCATCCCGCAGGGCCCCGGCACGCCGGGGAGATCCAGCAGGGCGGGTTACCGCCCCGCCCGCAGACCGCGGCTGAGATGTTGGCTTTGGCGCCCAACATCTGGCCGCGCGAACTGTCCCGTGGTGACGACGGTGTGGTGAGCATCGCCGGTGTCACCGTGACTGAACTTGCCGAGCAGTACGGAACACCGCTGTTCATCATCGATGAGGAGGACTTCCGGGGTCGCTGCCGGGAGATGGCTGTCGCTTTCGGCGGCGGTGACAACGTGCATTACGCGGCCAAGGCCTTCCTGTGTACCGAGATAGCGCGCTGGGTCGCCGAGGAGGGGCTGTCGCTGGACGTGGCCAGCGGCGGTGAACTCGCCGTGGCACTGCACGCCGGCTTCCCGGCCGAGCGAATCGCTTTGCATGGCAACAATAAATCGATTGATGAGCTCACCGAAGCGATCAAGGCCGGAGTCGGTTACGTGGTTGTGGACTCGCTGACCGAGATCGACCGACTCGAGACCGTCGCCGGTGAGGCTGGGATCGTGCAGAACGTGATGGTGCGGGTGACTGTTGGCGTTGAGGCGCACACTCATGAGTACATCGCCACCGCACACGAGGATCAGAAGTTCGGCCTGTCGTTGGCAGCAGGTGACGCGATGACAGCCGTGCGGCGGGTGTTCGCCGCTGACCACCTGCGACTGGTCGGGCTGCACAGCCACATCGGATCCCAGATCTTCGACGTCGGCGGATTCGAATTGGCCGCCCGAAGGGTGATCGGCCTGCTGCGCGATATCGTCGCCGAGTTCGGGGTGGACAAGACCGCGCAGATCGCGACCGTCGACCTCGGCGGTGGTCTGGGGATTTCCTATGTCGCCGGTGATGACCCACCGCCTGTTGCCGAACTGGCGGCCAAGCTTGAGTCGATTGTGCATGCCGAGTCTGTCGCTGTCTGGCTGCCCGTGCCCCGACTGGTGGTCGAGCCGGGTCGGGCGATCGCGGGGCCGGGCACCATCACGCTCTACGAGGTCGGGACTGTCAAAGATGTGGCGATCAGCGCAGGCACCGACCGGCGTTATATCAGCGTCGACGGCGGCATGAGCGATAACATCCGGACCTCGCTTTATGGCGCGGAATATGACGTCCGGCTGGTTTCGCGGGGCAGTACCGACGCGCCTATTCTCGCCCGTATCGTCGGGAAGCATTGTGAGAGCGGCGATATCGTGGTGCGCGACGCATGGGTTCCCGACGATGTTGTTCCCGGTGATCTTCTCGCCGTCGCCGCCACTGGCGCCTACTGCTATTCGATGTCGAGCCGGTACAACCTGATCGGCCGCCCGGCCGTAGTGGCCGTGCGCGGGGGACGGGCTCGCCTGGTGCTACGCCGGGAGACCGTCGAGGATCTGCTCAGCCTGGAGGTGCGTGCATGAACAAGCAGAAGCCGATCGGTATCGCTGTGCTCGGTCTGGGCAACGTTGGCCGGGAAGTTGTGCGGATTATCGAGGCCAGCGCGGCTGACCTGACGGCGCGCATTGGTGCGCCTCTCGAGCTGCGTGGTGTGGCGGTGCGCCGGGTGTCTGACGATCGGACGGTGCCGGCCGGGATGCTGACCGAGGACGTCGACGAGTTGGTCTCCCGCGACGATGTCGACATCGTGGTCGAGCTAATGGGCCCGGTGGAACCGGCGCGCAAGGCAATTCTGACCGCACTGGAACACGGCAAGTCAGTGGTGACCGCTAATAAGGCACTGCTGGCGCAGTCCACCGGTGAACTGGCCCAGGCCGCCGAATATGCCCACGTCGACCTGTACTTCGAAGCGGCGGTAGCCGGAGCCATTCCGGTGATCCGGCCGCTCACCCAGTCTCTGGCCGGTGACACGGTCGTGCGGGTAGCCGGCATCGTGAACGGCACCACCAACTACATCCTGTCCGAAATGGCCTCCACCGGAGCCGATTACGACAGTGCACTGGCTGACGCAAGCGCATTGGGATATGCCGAGGCCGACCCGACCGCCGACGTTGAGGGATACGACGCCGCCGCCAAGGCGGCGATCCTGGCGTCTATCGCGTTCCACACCAGGGTCACCGCCGACGATGTGTACCGGGAGGGCATCACCAAGGTGAGTCCTGCCGACTTCGACGCCGCCAGCGGGCTTGGCTGCACGATCAAACTGCTAGCCATCTGCGAACGCATCACCACACCGGACGGTCAGCAACGCGTGTCAGCACGGGTGTATCCGGCACTGGTGCCCTTGAGCCATCCGCTCGCGACCGTCAACGGCGCGTTCAACGCCGTCGTGGTTGAGGCCGAGGCCGCCGGACGGCTGATGTTCTACGGGCAGGGGGCAGGCGGCAATCCGACCGCATCAGCGGTGATGGGTGATGTGGTGATGGCCGCGCGCAACCGGGTTCACGGCGGTAGGGGGCCCCGGGAGTCGAAGTACGCGCAGCTGCCGATCGCACCGATGGGAATCGTCTCCACCCGCTACTACGTGAGCATGACCGTCAAGGACCGTCCGGGCGTATTGGCCTCAGTGGCAATGGAATTCGGTAAGCGCGATGTAAGTATCGCCGAGGTCCGACAAGAGGGTATCCTCGACTCCCACGGTCAGCCCACCGGAGCGCGGATTGTGGTGGTCACGCACCGCGCGGCGGACGCCGCGCTGTCCGAGACTGTTGCAGCGCTGTCCAAGCTCGATGTCGTCCAGGAGGTCAACAGCGTGCTGCGCCTGGAGGGAACCAACGAATGAGCAACACCTCAACACGTGTTCACACACCGTGGCCCGGCCTGATCGAGGCCTATCGGGATCGTTTGCCGATGGCAGCCGGGTGGACACCGGTGACCCTGCTGGAGGGCGCCACGCCGCTGGTTCCGGCACCTCGGCTGTCAGAGCGGACCGGTTGCACGGTTCATCTCAAGGTCGAGGGCCTCAACCCCACCGGCTCGTTCAAGGACCGCGGTATGACCATGGCGGTCACCGAGGCCGTCGCACACGGACGGCAGGCAGTGCTGTGCGCGTCGACCGGCAACACCTCGGCGTCAGCGGCGGCCTACGCCGCGCGTGCCGGTATCACCTGTGCGGTGTTGATCCCGCAGGGCAAGATCGCTATGGGCAAGCTGGCCCAGGCGGTGATGCACGGTGCCAAGATCATTCAAGTCGAAGGCAACTTCGACGACTGCCTGGAACTGGCCCGCAAGCTCACCGCCGACTACCCGACCATTTCCTTGGTCAACAGCGTCAACCCGGTTCGAATCGAGGGGCAGAAGACCGCGGCCTTCGAGATCGTCGACGCGTTGGGTACCGCGCCGGATGTGCATGCGCTTCCGGTGG
>JBAXIA010000102.1:0-10807 GCA_037138615.1 Mycobacteriaceae bacterium
CGGGATAGCCAGAAGGGGATCGTCATCGGCAAGGGCGGTGCCCGGCTCAAAGAGGTGGGTACCAACGCGCGCCACCAGATCGAAAAGCTGCTCGGCACCAAGGTGTATCTCGACTTACGCGTCAAGGTGGCCAAGAACTGGCAGCAGGACCCGAAACTGCTCGGGCGTCTCGGATTCTGAGTGTCAGTCCCTGCCGATGTCCCAGTGCGGTGACACACTGGGCCTATGCGGCTGTATCGGGATCGGGCGGTCGTGGTGCGCCAGCACAAACTTGGCGAAGCCGACCGCATCGTCACTCTGCTGACCCGCGACCATGGCCTGGTTCGTGCGGTCGCCAAGGGTGTGCGCCGCACCCGTAGCAAGTTCGGGTCCCGGCTCGAGCCGTTCGCCCATATCGATGTCCAGCTCTATCCTGGCCGCAACCTCGACATCGTCACTCAGGTGGTCTCTATTGATGCCTTCGCCACCGACATCGTCAGTGACTACGGCCGGTACACCAGCGCGTGCGCTGTCCTGGAGACCGCCGAACGGCTCGCCGGCGAAGAGCGTGCCCCGGCGCCGGCGCTGCACCGGCTCACAGTGGGTGCCCTCCGGGCGGTCGCCGACGGCACCCGTCCCCGCGAGTTGGTACTCGACGCCTACCTGCTGCGCGCCATGGGCATCGCCGGCTGGGCTCCGTCGCTGATCGAGTGTGCGCGCTGTGCCGCGCCGGGTCCACATCGCGCCTTCCATATCGGTGCTGGTGGCAGTGTATGTATGCACTGCCGTCCGTCCGGATCGACCACCCCTCCGCAGGCCGTGTTGGATCTCATGTCGGCGCTGAATGACGGTGATTGGGATGCCGCCGAATCCTCGTCGTCCTCGCACCGCAGCCACGCCAGCGGGTTGGTCGCCGCGCATCTGCAGTGGCACCTAGAACGCCAGTTGCGAACATTACCGCTGGTTGAACGGGTCTACTCCCGGCCCGTTGAAGATATTGCAGAGATCTTCAGGCAGGATGTGGCCCATGGCGATGGACCGGTTGACCAGCTCCTTGCGGGGGGCTGAGCGCAGGCGAAAGGAGCGGTCGCCCCAACTGCCCCCGCCGCCTGACGACTACCCGGTATTCCCCGACACCTCGGCCTGGCCGGTGGTCTTCCCAGATTTGCCGCCCGCGCTCGACGGCGGCGCCCGTCGTCCACCCCAGCATGTCTCCCGGGCAACGCCGCCGACCATCCCGGCAGACCAGCTTCCCCAACATGTGGCCGTCGTCATGGACGGCAATGGCCGGTGGGCCACCCAGCGCGGCCTGAGCCGCACCGAGGGCCACAAGATGGGCGAGGCGGTGCTGATCGATGTCACCTGCGGCGCAATCGAATTGGGCATCAAGCATCTGTCGGTCTATGCCTTCTCCACCGAAAACTGGAAGCGCAGCACCGAAGAGGTCCGATTCCTGATGGGATTCAACCGCGAGGTTGTATGTCGGCGTCGGGAGAACCTGGATGTGATGGGTGTGAAGATGCGCTGGGTCGGCTCCCGCGCACGGATGTGGCGCAGCGTCATCAAGGAGTTCGATATCGCCGAGGAGATGACCCTCGACAACGATGTGATCACGGTGAACTACTGCGTGAACTACGGCGGTCGTGCCGAAATCGCCGAAGCGGCAAAGCAGATCGCCAGAGACGCCGCCGCCGGCCGGATCGACCCGGAACGGGTGGGCGAAGCCACCATCACCGAACACCTTCACCGCCCCGACATCCCCGACGTGGATTTGTTCATCCGCACCTCAGGCGAACAGCGGTCAAGCAATTTCATGCTGTGGCAGGCCGCCTACGCCGAATACGTGTTCCAGGACAAGCTCTGGCCGGACTATGACCGGCGTGACCTGTGGGCCGCATGCGAGGAGTACGTGCATCGCAACCGGCGTTTCGGCCGCGCCTGATGCCCCCTGCCCGACAACTGGCCGATGTCCTCGGGCAGGTCATATCTGTTGATGTCGAAGATGACGGGGCATTGACTGTGCGTCACGATGAGACGTTCGCATCTCTGCGCACGGTGACGATCGCGGATGGCCTGGAGATGGTCTCGTTGACACAGATGCTTGCCTGGGATCTCACACCCGATGCCGATTTGCGGAGAAGCGTTGCGTCACAAGCGTCCAAGACGATGCTGGGAACCGTGACATTGGTGGAACACCCGACCGGGGGAGCAATCTGCGAGCGCGCCGACGTGGTGCTCCGCTACAACTTCCCGGTCGCGGGCCTCGATGATCACGCGTTGCAGACGCTGATCATGATGGTGCTGGCGACCGGAGCCGATGTCCGGCGGGCATTGCCCGCCTAGCGGCTATGGCAGTCGGCGCAGGTGCCGAATAATTCGATGGTGTGGCTCACATCGGAAAAGCCATGGTCTGCAGCCACTTCGGCGGCCCAGGCCTCGACCTCGAGGCCACTGACCTCTACGGCTGCCCCACAGTCGCGGCAGACCAGGTGATGGTGATGGTGCGGTGCAGTGCAGCGCCGGTAGACCGATTCGCCGGTGTCGGTGCGCACCATGTCGACCAGGTCTGCAGCCGCCAATGCCTGCAGGGTGCGATAGACGGTTGTCAGGCCGATGGTCGCACCGCTGTGGCGTAGTTCGTCATGCAACTCCTGGGCGGAACGGAACCCGTCCACGTTCTCGAGCAGAGCGATGATGGCCGCGCGCTGCCGGGTAGCCCGGACCCCGGCGACGGCAGAACGCAGTCCGACATCAGCGGTGGCATCATCATCCGCCGGGCCCACAGATCTGCTATTGAAAACCATTTCCACTATCGTCTCACAATCGCAGGCGCGACGACGCCTGTCAAAGCTCGTGTGGCCGGTCGCTTAGGCTGGCCGGGTTCGCTTTCAGCAGAGGTTTCAGCAGACTTAGGAGTGCAATCCCCCGTGGCGTCTGTCATCGATTCCGTCGTCAACCTGGCCAAGCGCCGTGGCCTGGTGTATCCCGCCGGCGAGATTTATGGTGGCACCCGCTCGGCGTGGGACTACGGGCCGTTGGGCGTCGAACTCAAGGAGAACATCAAACGTCAGTGGTGGCGGTCGATGGTCACCGGTCGTGATGATGTCGTCGGTCTTGACTCCTCGATCATCTTGCCGCGCGAGGTGTGGGTGGCCTCGGGTCACGTTGAGGTGTTCAACGATCCGCTCGTCGAGTGTCTGCAGTGCCACAAGCGCCACCGGCAGGATCACATGCAGGAGGCGCACGCCGAAAAAAAGGGTCTCTCTGACCCGGAATCAGTGCCGATGACCGACATCGTCTGCGCCGACTGCGGCACAAAGGGTCAATGGACCGAGCCTCGCGAGTTCAACATGATGCTCAAGACCTACCTGGGTCCGATCGAGAGCGAGGAGGGGCTGCACTATCTGCGGCCCGAGACCGCTCAGGGTATCTTCGTCAACTTCGCCAATGTGGTCACCAGCTCACGTAAGAAGCCGCCGTTCGGGATCGGCCAGATCGGCAAGAGCTTCCGCAACGAGATCACCCCGGGCAACTTCATCTTCCGTACCCGCGAATTCGAACAGATGGAGATGGAGTTCTTCGTTGAACCGGATTCCGCGGCGCAGTGGCACCAGTACTGGATCGACACCCGGTTTCAGTGGTACGTCGACCTTGGCATCAACCGTGACAACCTCCGACTCTTCGAACACCCCAGGGAGAAGTTGTCGCACTACTCGGCCGGCACCACCGACATCGAGTACAAGTTCGGTTTCGCAGGAAACCCGTGGGGCGAACTCGAGGGTGTGGCTAACCGCACCGACTTCGATCTCACGACCCATTCGAAGCACTCCGGGACCGATCTGTCGTTCTTTGACCAGACCACCGATACCCGTTACGTCCCGTATGTCATCGAACCCGCAGCGGGACTTACCCGTTCGTTCATGGCGTTCCTGATCGACTCCTATGCCGAGGATGAGGCGCCCAATGCCAAAGGCGGCGTGGACAAGCGCACGGTGCTGCGGTTGGATCCGCGGCTTGCACCGGTGAAGGCTGCTGTGTTGCCGCTGTCCCGGCACGCGGACCTCAGTCCCAAGGCCCGCGACCTTGCCGCGGCATTGCGAAAGAATTGGAACGTGGAGTTCGACGACGCCGGTGCGATCGGCCGTCGTTACCGCCGTCAGGATGAAATCGGAACGCCATTCTGCGTCACGGTCGACTTCGACACCCTTGAGGACCAGGCGGTGACCATCCGTGACCGCGACGCGATGACCCAGGAGCGCGTGGGACTGGACGCGGTGGTGGGGTACCTGGCGACTCGGCTCATCGGCTGATCATCGCTGCGACGTCAGAAGCGTCCGCCGCCACCCAGTAGTCCGCCGTCTCCGCCGCCGCCGGACGAGCCGCCGTAACTGGTCGACGTCCAGCCGCCGCCACCGCCGCCGAATCCACCGCCACCGGTGAGGATGTTGCCGAGAATGATCCCGCCGACCATCGCACCCATATCGGACTGCCGCCCACCGCTGTAACGGGCCTGGTATTGCCGCTGGCCGGCTTGGACGTCGTCATTGGCCAACTGCTGTGCCTGCGCCGCCAGCAGTGCGGCGCCGTTGGCGTGGGCGATCGCCTCGGTGATATTGGTCTTCGACTTGGTCTGGGCGGCTTCGAGCTGGCGCATCGCCTCGTTGAGCCGGGTGCGGGCTTCCGGTCCCACACTGCCGCGGCGGGTGTCGATGTAATCGGACACCGAGCGCACCCGGGACTGGGCGGTGAACAGAGCCGTCTCGTAGGCGCGGGACAGCCTCTCGGCGGCTTCGCGCTCCTCGGCGACTCCTGCCAGCAGCCGGTCCAGGTCGGCATCGGCCTGGGTCAGCTGGGTGAAGGTGCCAAGTGGATCCGCGGTGCCGTCGGTCTGCGCCGCGGTGACTGCCTTGACCGCGGCATCACGTGCAGCCGACAGTTCGGTGGCCTTCGCCAGCCCGCCCTCGGCGAGCTGGGTGGCCGCCTGGGTGATTCCCCTTTGGATGTCTTCAATCGCCGAGGGCAACGTAGTGACGGCTCTACGGATATCGCTGGCTGCGCTGTCCACAGCGTCGAGCATCGTATTCGCCTGCTGCAGAGCCGATTCCCCGCCGCGCACGCAGTCGACGAGCTCGCCGACCTCACCGGCAACCGGTTTGGCCGCCAGCGCGCGTCCCTTGGTAATCGCTTCGTCGGCGAAGCCCAGCCGCTCCTTGGCAGCGTTGACATTGCGGGCCACCGAGGCCAGCGCTGATTCGGCGAACTCGCTGTGCAGCGCGGTCAGCTTCTGCTGTGACGGCTCCACCCGCGAGGTCACATTGACTAGCTGCTGGGTGAGGGCGTCGAGGCGCTCGGGGGCGTTGAGCACCAGATCGCGCATCTGGTGGAATGCCGTTGTCTGGGTCTCAAGTTCCCTATTGGCCTTGGCCGCGGACACCACCACCCGGGTCAGCAGATCCCGACGCTCCGGGAGCGGTTCGGGAACGTCATCGTCGAGTTTCTGACGCACGGCGAAGGCCTGCTTGAGCGTCGTCCGGGCGTTGTCGACCGCGGCGGCGAACGGAGCGGTCTGGGTGTCACCGAATTCCTCGACTGCCAGCACGAGTTCGTTGGCACTGGTGCGTACCGCGTTGTCGACCTGAACGACGATCGATTTCGACAGATCGTCCAGCGCCCCGATCGGCACCGATGCCAGGGCCGCCACATCGGTGGGGTCGATGTTCTTGGCCGCCGCGACATCAGCCTCGTGGCGCTTGGCCCGCCGTCGTCGGCTCCAGAGCATCAGCGCTGCGATCACCAGCAGGCCGATTCCGGCGATAGCCACCATCGGTATCAGCGACAGACCCCCACCCTTGCCGCCGCTCTTGCCGAGATTGGACAGCCCGGTGGCGGCCGCTGTGGCCGCACCGACCCAGTCGCTATTGCGCAGAGCTGGTTCGATGCGGTCACGGCGGATGTCATCGACCCTGGTCGAGCTGCCGCCGGCCGCGGCGGACGGCACCAGGAAGGCATATGAGCGTTGCCCGGTAGCCACTGCCAGGATGGCGTCCTCGTTGCTCAGGTCGCTGATGGTCCGGGTTTGTTGGGCCCAGCCCACCGCGCCCTGGGGGGCGAAGGACTCGACGAACACCACCCACAGCCGCACGTGTCGTTCGCTGTAGAGCTGGTCCACTGATTTCTGCACGTCGGCGAGTTGGCGCTCGCTGAGCACGCCGGCGTTATCGGTGACGGTGTCGGGGAGCCGAAAGGGCGGCTCAGCCGTCGCAGACGGGGCCAGCAGGGTGGCGATCATCAGGATCGCGGCGAGCAGACTGAGGAGACGATGCAGGCGCATGACCGCCAATGTAGTAGGCAACAGCGGTGTGCCAGCAAAAGTTCGTCCTGATTTGCGCCCGGCCGGGTACTGGCAGACTGTGCCGGGGTGAGATGCAGGTGACGACGAATCAGCAGGGCAGCTACGGCGAGGCCGATCGTGAGCGCCTGGTGTGCGAGCCGGCGAAGGGCGCCGCGCTGCCCGGGACCGCGACCGAGCACCGCAGCGACTTCGCCCGGGACCGGGCCCGGGTATTGCACAGTGCCGCCCTGCGTCGGCTGGCCGACAAGACCCAGGTGGTTGGGCCTCGTGAGAGCGACAACCCGCGAACGCGGTTGACCCACTCCCTGGAGGTGGCCCAGATCGGCCGGGGAATGGCCGTCCCGCTGGGCTGTGATCCCGATCTGGTCGACATGGCCGGCCTGGCGCATGACATCGGACACCCGCCCTACGGTCACAATGGTGAACGGGCATTGGATGAGTTCGCTGCCGAGTTCGGCGGCTTCGAGGGCAATGCCCAGAATTTCCGGATTCTGACGCGGCTTGAGCCCAAAGTCCTTGATGGCCAAGGCGTCCGGAGCGTCGGGCTGAATCTGACCCGTGCCGGGCTGGACGCCGTCACCAAGTATCCGTGGCAACGCGGAGAGCGCGGCCGCAAGTTCGGCTTCTATGCCGACGACCAAGACTTCGCCGAGTGGATGCGGGACGGCGCGCCATCGCAGCGGCCATGCCTGGAAGCACAGGTCATGGATTGGGCCGATGACGTCGCCTACTCGGTGCACGATGTCGAGGACGGGGTGATCTCCGGCCGAATCGACCTTCGGGTGCTGGCTGACGACGATGCCGCCGCCGCGTTGGCCAGGTTGGGTGCGGCAACCGACGGCCACGGGCCGACAGCGCAGGAATTGGAGGCCGCCGCCGGGCGGCTGTCCGAGCTCCCGGTGGTCGCCGGTGTGCGCACCTACGACGGCACCCTGGCGGCCTCGGTCGCCCTCAAGCGGCTGACCAGTGAGCTGGTCGGCCGATTCGCCTCGGCGGCCGTCGCCGAGACCCGCCGGTTCGCCGGATCGGGGCCGCTGGTTCGGTATCAGGCTGACCTCGCGGTGCCGGCGGCGGTGCGAGCCGAGGTGACGGTGCTCAAGACGCTCGCGCTGCAGTTCATCATGTCCGATCCGAAGCACCTGGAACTTCAGGCATCACAACGCAGCCGTATTCACCGGGTGGCGCACTGGCTTCTAGCCGGAGCGCCGGCCACGCTCGATGCCCTCTTGGCTCCGGTGTTCACCGCCGCGGTCGACGACGGCGCCCGGATGCGGGTGATCGTCGATCAGATCGCCTCGTGTACCGAGGGCCGACTGGAGCGCATCGACGCCTCAATTGTCAACATCCGGACCTAGACTGTGGCCGTGACCGGTGCGGTAGGCGGGGGTGGCGGACGCAAGGGCCGCATACCCGATACCGACATCTCTGCCATCCGGGACAAGATCCGTATCGAGGATGTGGTCGGCGACTACGTGCAGTTGCGTCGGGCCGGAGCGGATTCGCTCAAGGGTCTGTGCCCGTTCCATGACGAGAAGTCGCCGTCGTTCCATGTGCGTCCCAACCACGGTCATTTTCATTGTTTCGGCTGCGGCGAAGGCGGCGACGTGTACGCCTTCATGCAGAAGATGGAACATGTCAGCTTCGTCGAGGCGGTCGAATTACTGGCCGACCGGATCGGTCATGCCGTCAGCTACACCGGTGGCGGCCCGAGCGTCCAGCGTGACCGCGGCAGTCGCAGTCGTCTGGTTACCGCCAACGCTGCCGCGCAGGAGTTCTATTCGGCGGCGCTGGAATCCGAAGAGGCCGCGCCCGCGCGCAAGTACCTCACCGAGCGCAACTTCGATGCCGCCGCGGCTCGTCAGTTCGGGTGCGGTTTCGCGCCATCGGGATGGGATGCGCTCACCAAGCACATGATTCGAAAGGGCTTCGAGTTCAAGGAACTTGAGGCTGCCGGGCTGTCCCGGGAGGGCCGGCGCGGCCCGATGGACCGGTTTCACCGGCGACTACTGTGGCCCATTCGCAGCGCCAGTGGCGAGACGGTAGGTTTCGGCGCGCGGCGCATCTTCGACGACGACCAGATCACCGCCAAGTACGTCAACACCCCGGAAACGGTGCTCTATAAGAAGTCTGCGGTGCTCTTCGGTATCGACCTGGCCAAGCGCGATATCGCCAAGGGTCATCAAGCTGTTGTGGTCGAGGGCTACACCGACGTGATGGCGATGCATCTGGCCGGGGTCACCACCGCGGTCGCCTCCTGCGGCACCGCCTTCGGGGATGAGCACCTTTCGATGCTGCGCCGGCTGATGATGGACGACAAGTTCTTCCGCGGTGAGCTGATCTACGTCTTCGACGGTGACGCGGCCGGCCAGGCGGCGGCGCTGAAGGCATTCGCGGGTGAGCAGAACCTGGCCGGGCAGAGCTTCGTCGCAGTGGCGGCCGACGGCATGGATCCGTGCGATCTGCGACTGGCCTCCGGTGACGCCGCGCTGCGTGATCTGGTGGCCCGGCGCACCCCGCTGTTCGAGTTTGCGATTCGGACCACGCTGGCCGGCTACGACCTCGACAACGCTGAGGGGCGGGTGAGCGCGCTGCGCGAGTGCATCCCGATCGTCGCCCAGATCAAGGACCCCACCCTGCGGGACGAGTACGCCCGCCAGCTCGCCGGCTGGGTCGGCTGGGCCGACGTCGCCCAGATTCTCAGCCGGGTCCGTGAGGCGGCGGGGCGCAAGCCGGGCGTCCGCGGGAGCGGACGGCAGAGCGACGCACGCCCGGCCCCTGGCCCGGGAGCCGCGCGGCCCGACCCGCGGGATCCGACATTGTGGCCGCAGCGGGAGGCGCTCAAGGCGGCGTTGCAGTGCCCGGCCCTGGCCGGACCGGTGTTCGATTCCTTAACTGTCGAGAGTTTCACCCATCCCGGCTACGCGGCCGTGCGGACCGCCGTGGGCGCCGCGGGCGGCACCGCAGCCGGTCTGACCGGGGCGCAGTGGATCGAAACAGTGCGGGAGCAGGCCGGCACCCCGGCCACCGAGGGCCTGATCACCGAGCTCGGGGTGGAGACCATCAACGTCGATGAGGAGAAGCTGCCGCGCTACATCGGCGGCGTGCTTGCCCGGCTGCAGGAGGTGTGGGTGGGCCGGCAGGTCGCGGAGATCAAGTCCAAGCTTTCGCGCATGTCTCCGGTGGACCATGCCGATGAGTACCACGCGATTTTCGGCGACCTGGTGGCGCTGGAGGCCTATCGCCGCAGCCTGCTGGAGCAGGCCAGCGGGGACGATCTCAGTGCGTAGGCACTCCAGGGACTCTCAGTGCGTAGGCACTCCAGGGACTCTCAGTGCGTAGGCACTCCAGGGACTCTCAGTGCGTAGGCACTCCAGGGACTCAGTGCATGAGCCCGCCGGAAAGGCTATTGTGACCGTGTCGGGCGTCTTCGGCGAAAGGTCAGGTATGGCTCACTCAACGTCACGTGTGCGGCGCCTCGCCGTCGCGGCTGCGCTCGCCGCTGCCCTGTCTGCACCAGTCCTAGCCACTCTGGCCGCGACGGGGGAATCGATGCACTCCGCCACCGGCGAATGTCTGGCCTGGTTCGGCTCGCGCGGCGATGGGATCTGCATGGGCTACTCGACCGGCAACGGCGTCAACATCGGGACTCCGGACTTCGGGATATACGGTCCCGGCTATGGCTACGGCATCACCAGCGGGCCGCTGCTACCGGGTCAGACGATCAATCAGGGCATAACGCCCTAACCCTCCGGCTGGATTACCGTCGTCTCGGCGTCGATCTCGGTCAGCGTCACCATCGTCGGATCCGGTGATACCCGCTCGGCGATTTTGCGTCGGCCCGCGTCGATCATCGACCGGGTAGCGGGGTTGCTGGTCACAGCGCGGTAGGTGCCGACAAGCTGCTCGTAACGTTCGCGGCCGGCCTTGGTGCCCAGCACATAACCCGCCGCGAGCACGGCTACATACCCGATCACTGCGTTCCCTCCACCTCGACGGCTGCCCCCATCCTGCCTGACGCGGCCGGGTGGTGCCCAGGGCGGCCGACTTTGGCGCCGCCGCCCCCCGGTGCGCTAGAGTCTGTCCTCGGCCCGCGTTAGCGGGAGCGGTCCCCTGTAGCTCAACTGGCAGAGCTTGCGACTGTTAATCGCACGGTTGATGGTTCGAGTCCATCCGGGGGAGCCAGGATCCCCCGATGCGGAACCCCTGATCGGGCTTTTGGCTTTCGCCCAGGGTGCCTGCCCGGCTCGGTGTCCACATTTTGCCAACATTGGCGTCGGGTCGGTCGGTCAGCGCCGGTAAAACGGTGTCGTGACGCCGGGGCGTGTGTGATTCAGGCCAGCATCGTTATCATGACCGTGATAGCGGCACAGGGTCGGCATCAGATGTGTCGACGGGCTTGTAGGGGTCCGGTGTATTACAGGTGAAGCTTTTCGATTCCCCGGTAGTGCGATGACCGCTGTCGGCGTAGCCAATGTC
>JBAXIA010000103.1:0-10550 GCA_037138615.1 Mycobacteriaceae bacterium
TGTTCGGCGATCGCCGTGACGGCCTCGCGCAGCTGCCCAAGCGTGGTGAGATCGGTGTCGAAAGTGGACTCGGCGCTGATCTGTTTGGACTCGGCCCGTTCCATGACAGGTCGGTCATCGATGCCGAGGGCGAGCCGTCGCAGTGCTGATCCGACGGACCCACCCAGGATGCTGGCCGCCTCGGTATCGGATAACGCCGCCAACTGTCCAACCGTCTCGATGCCCAGTCGACGAAGTTTCTCCTCGGCCACCGGGCCGATACCCCATAGGCGGCGTACCGGAAGGCTTTCGAGCAGCAGTTGCTCCTCGGCGCGCCGGATCACTCGCACGCCATCGGGTTTGGCCAATTCCGAGGCGATTTTGGCGATCTGTTTACCCGATCCGGCACCAACGGAGGTGACCAAGCCGGTCTGCTCCCGTACCTGAAGCCTCAACTCACCACAGAACCGCTCGACGGCATCGGCGCTGGCCCCGAGAAGTTCGAGGGGCTCCCCAAAAGCCTCGTCAAAGGAAAGCTGCTCGAGCACCGGAACCATCAGGCGGACGGTATCCATCACCCGCCGACTGGCGACGCTGTAGACCGCACCACGCGGCGGCAGCACCACCGCCGGCGACCCGACCAACCGCCGGGCCTGGTGCATGGGCATGGCAGAGCGGGCTCCAAAGGCGCGCGCCTCATAACTAGCACCGGCAACGACTCCCCGACCACCCCGGCCGCCGACCAGAACGGGCCGGCCTCGCAATGTCGGCCGGGTCAGCTGCTCAACAGATGCGAAGAACGCATCCATGTCGAAATGCAGCACCCACCGGTCCACCGCCAGAACTCAGCCCTGCTTGGCTATCGCAACCCGCACACCGTCGCCGATCTGAACCCCATCGTCAATCTTTTCGCCAGGCTCGACGAAGTCGAAACTGGTGGCCAGGATTTCACCGGCGATCAGGTCACGGTGCGTGCGCGCCCAGTCAGCCCGCTGCACCGGTACCGCCATCACCACCGCGATACGGTCGCTGACATCCAATCCCGATGACTTCCGCAGGTCCTGCAGTTCCCGGATCCGGTCCTTGGCCCAGCCTTCGGCCTCCAACTCCGGGGTGAGGGTGCCGTCAAGCACCACCAGCCCGGCGCCATCAGGCAGCGCCGCGGTGTACTCCTCGTCAGCGGCAACGAGCCTGGAGCTGTACTCGCCAGCGTTCAGTACCACGTCGCCGGCGGCAAGCGTGCCGTCCGAGTTGAGCACGCCCCGACCGGCCTTGACCGCTGTGATGGCATCCTGCACGGATTTTCCCAGCCGCGGCCCGGCCGCCCTGGCGTTGACCGTGAGTTCGAACCGTCCATAAGCGGCAATGTCGTCAGTGAGATCGACGGCTTTCACATTGAGCTCATCGGCGATCAGACCGACAAAGGATCGTAGTTTCTCCGGATTCTCAACCGCCACAGTGAGTTTGCGAAGCGGAAGCCTCACCCGTAGCTTCTTAGCCTTACGCACTGACGATGCCGCTGAACATATAGCTCGAACCTGATCCATTGCCGTGACCAGACCTGGGTCTGCCGGGAGTAGATCGGCATCGGGCCAGTTCGTCACGTGCACCGAACGTTCCCCGGTGATACCGCGCCAAATAATCTCGGTGGTCATCGGCAGCAGTGGCGCGGCCAGCCTGGCGGTGACCTCGAGGACTGTGTGCAGCGTGTCGATCGCGTCGCGGTCCTCGGCCCAGAACCGCGAACGTGACCGCCGCACGTACCAGTTCGTCAGCGCCTCGGTGAACTGACGCAGCGACTCACAGGCACCCGAGAGATCACACACATCCATGGCATCGGTGAGATCGTCGCGCAGTGCGGCCAGCTTCGCCAGGATGTAGCGGTCCAGCACGTGGGAGGAATCCGTACGCCAGGTTCCGATCTGCGGGGCATACAACGCCAGGAAGCTGTAGGCGTTCCACAGCGGCAACTGAACCTGACGGACACCCTCACGGATGCCCTGTTCGGTGACGATCAGGTTCCCACCCCGAAGGATCGGCGAGGCCATCAGGAACCAGCGCATGGCATCCGAGCCGTCCCGGTCGAAAACCTCGTTGACATCGGGATAGTTACGCAGCGATTTGCTCATCTTCGCGCCGTCATTACCGAGCACAATCCCGTGCGCCACGCAGGTTTTGAACGCCGGACGGTCGAACAACGCCGTCGCGAGCACATGCAGGGTGTAGAACCAGCCTCGGGTCTGACCGATGTATTCAACGATGAAGTCACCGGGGAAGTGACCCTCGACCTGCTTGCCAGGGTCGGTGGAAACAACACCGCCGACCTGCTTGCCAGGGTCGGTGGAAACAACACCGTTGAACCAGTCGTCGTTTTCAAATGGGTAATGCACCTGGGCATACGGCATGGACCCGGAATCGAACCACACGTCGAAGACGTCCTCGATCCGGCGCATCGTCGACGTGCCGGTCGGATCGTCCGGATTCGGTCGGGTCAGCTCGTCGATGAAGGGCCGGTGCAGGTTGTCCGGGCGCACTCCGAAGTCCCGTTCAAGTTCGTCAAGGCTGCCGTATACGTCGATGCGCGGATAGGCCGGGTCGTCAGAGACCCACACCGGAATCGGTGTACCCCAGTAGCGATTTCGTGAGATCGACCAGTCCCGGGCACCTGACAACCACTTACCGAACTGGCCATCTTTGACATGCTCCGGATACCAGGTGATTTGTTGGTTGAGTTCGACCATGCGATCGCGGAACTCTGTCACCTTGACGAACCAGGACGACACGGCACGATAGATCAGCGGATTACGGCACCGCCAGCAGTGCGGATACGGGTGATCGTAGGTCTCATGCCGGATCAGTACGGGCGCGTTGACCGCGGCCGGACCGGTGCCGTTCTTCAGGTCCCGGATGATCAGCGGGTTGGCGTCGAAGACCTGCTGGCCCTGGTAATCGGGGACGCTTGCGTCGAAGCGCCCGCGCGCATCAACCGGGGTGACCGGGGTGATTCCGACGGTGTCGGTGGTGATCTTGTCGTCCTCGCCATAGGCCGGTGCCATGTGCACGATGCCAGTGCCGTCCTCGGTGGTGACGAAATCCCCGCGGAGCACCTGGAAAGAATTCACATCGTCGGCGAAGTACGCGAACGGGGGCAGATAGCGCAGTCCTATCAATTGCTCGCCAGGGTAGGTACGCAGCACCTGCGGCTGCTCCCCTAACTCCCGCGCGTAGGCATCGAGCCGGGCCTGCGCGAGCAGATAGCGGCGACCCTCGACCTCGACCATGACGTAGTTCATCTCGGGGTTGACCGCCACCGCCTGGTTGGACGGCAGCGTCCAGGGCGTGGTGGTCCAGATCAGCAGGTAGGCGCCATCGAGTTCTGATCCCGGCGTGGCGATGCGAAACCCGACGGTGACCGCTGGATCCTGGCGGCTCTGATAGACATCATCGTCCATGCGCAATTCGTGGCTGGACAACGGTGTCTCGTCGTTCCAGCAGTAGGGCAGCACCCGCACGCCTTCGTACGCCAGGCCCCTATCCCAGAGTTGTTTGAACGCCCAGATGACCGACTCCATGAATGGCAGATCAAGGGTCTTGTAGTCATTGTCGAAATCCACCCATCGCGCTTGTCGGGTGACATACGCCCGCCATTCGGCGGTGTACTTCAGCACCGAGTCCCGACACGCATCGTTGAACGCACCGATACCCATCTGTTCGATCTGCGCCTTGTCAGTGATACCCAGTTGCCGCTGTACCTCGAGTTCAGCCGGTAGGCCGTGGGTGTCCCAACCGAATCGACGCTCCACTTTGTAGCCGCGCATGGTGCGGTACCGCGGAACGATGTCCTTGACATAACCGGTCAGCAGGTGGCCGTAGTGCGGTAAGCCGTTGGCGAACGGCGGCCCGTCGTAGAAGACGTACTCGGGCGCTCCGTCGCGATTTGCGATACTGGCCCGGAAGGTGTCATCGGCGGCCCAGTAATCGAGGACCTCACACTCCAGAGCGGGGAAGTCCGGCGCACCGCCGGTGGGGTTCGGGTAACCACCCGCGGTCAGGGCTGGCTGGGTCTCGGTGGGCTGGGTCACGAGACGGTCTCCTGTGCCGTTCGGGCACGGGGACGACGACGCGCGGTTGCGCGAGCGCCGCGGTACCACCCCGCTTACGTGCACGCGGGCGCGCACGTCGCTCATTGCAGGCTGTAACGGGCCTGGACCGTCCGGTTTTACTGGGCCCGCAGGGTCCTGCGTGCGGTTCTTCCGGAGGCTCCCCGGTGATATCCGGATCAATGCCGCTGATGAGATTCTAGCGGCATCCGCCATGGGAATCGGTGACACCACCCTCGCCGCACACCGGGGTTCTCGCCGCAGGTCACCTACGATGGATGGGTGGCTCGACACCGCCTTCCGGCAGAGATGGGCACCGCAGCCGAAGGTGGGGGTGTCTTCGGTGGGGTCGGCCGTGTCGTCGTGCGCTGGCCGCTGCTGGTCATCGCGTTGTGGATCGGCCTCGCCGCAACCCTGACCCAGGTGTTTCCGCCGCTCGGGGTCCTTGCCCAGAAGGCCCCGGCCTCGATCCTTCCGTCGAACGCGCCCTCGGTCGTGAGCCAGAAGCAGATGAGCGAAGCGTTCAATGAGGCCAGTTCCGACAACATCCTGCTGGTCGTGTTGACCAACGAAAAAGGCTTCACAGCGGAAGACGAGGCGGTTTACCGCAACTTGGTGAGCAGGCTGCAGGCCGAAACCGAGGATGTCGCGGCGCTGCAGGACTTCATTACCACTCCACCACTGCGGGAAGTACTGGTCAGTAAGGACAACAAAGCCTGGCTGTTGCCGATCAATATCGTCGGGGAGATCGCCACCCCGAAAGCGATCGCCGCAACCAAGCGCACCATGCAGACGATCAAGGACGCCGTAGCAGGCGCGTCGTTGCAGGCCTACACCACCGGACCGGCCGGCACATTCAACGATATCCAGGACATCGGCGATCACGATCGGGTGACCATCGAGATCGCCACCATCGTCGCGCTGCTGACGATCCTGCTCATGGTGTACCGGAATCTCCTCACTATGTTGTTGCCGTTGATCACGATCGGGGTATCACTGGCGACCGCGCAGGGTGTGGTCGCCGGACTGGGCACACTCGGCCTCAGCGTGTCCAACCAGACAATCGTGCTGCTCACCGCGATGCTCGCCGGTGCCGGCACCGACTACGCGGTGTTTCTCATCAGCCGCTACCACGATTACCTGCGAGACGGCAATGACTCGGACACCGCGGTGCGCAACGCCCTGAACTCAGTAGGAAAGGTGATCGCCGCATCCGCGGCCACCGTTGCGGTGACATTCGTGGGGATGGTGTTCACCAAGCTGACCGTGTTCTACACCGTAGGCATAGCACTGGCCGCAGCCATAGCCGTCGGCTGCGTGGGGGCGTTAACGTTCCTGCCCGCCCTGCTGGTCCTGGCCGGCCGGCGAGGCTGGGCCAAGCCGCGGCGCGATCTGACAGGCCGCTTCTGGAAGCGCTCCGGCATCCGCATCGTGCGCCACCCGGCGACGAATCTCCTTGCCAGCCTGGTCATCCTGACCATTTTGGCGTCAAGTGCTTTCCTGGCGCATTACAACTACGACGACCGCAAGGCTCTGCCGTCGAGTAGCGAGAGCATCCTGGGCTACGACGCAATCAGTCGGCACTTCCCCATCAATGCGAGCCTGCCGCAATACATTCTGATCAGCTCACCGCAGGATCTGCGTACGTCCAGGGCGCTGGCTGACATGGAGCAGATGGCCTACCGGGTCAGCCAGGTTCCCGACGTCGACATCGTCCGGGGTATCACCCGACCGGCTGGTGAGTCTCTCCAGCAGGCGCGATTGTCATTCCAGGCTGGCGAGATCGGCACCCCGCTCAACCAGGCCGCGACAACAATCAACAGCAACACCGGCAACCTCAACACGCTGGCCGGTGGTGCCGACCAGATCGCCGACGTACTCGGAGAGGTTCGTGGCCAACTGGGTCAGACCCTGGGAACGGTCGGGATTCTGGTTCAGGCGCTGTCCTACCTGGACAACACGTTCGGGGGAAACAAGCCGATTCAGGACTTCGACTCCTCCAACAACCTACTGGGCTCGATGCACATCCTCGGGGACCTTCTCGGGACCAATGTGGCAGACGCCATCAAAACCTTCGAGCAGTCGGTGGACCCGGTCCTCAATGCTCTTAACGCCAGCCCGGTCTGCGACGGTGATCCGGCCTGCGTCGCGGCCCGCGAGCAGTTGAAGCAAGCCGCAATCGCCAGAAACAACGGCACCCTGGACCGCATCGCCGATCTAGCGCGTCAGCTGCAGACGGTCCACGGCTACCAGACTCTGGGCGCAACGGCCAGTACCCTCAACGCCACCCTGCGCGCGGTTAACCAGGCACTTCAAGCGTCCGGACTCAACAGTCCTGCCGCAGTCCAGAATCAGCTTAATCAGCTCACGCAGGGCGTCGACACACTCGCACAGGGAAGCCGACAGGTCGCTGACGGCGTTGCGCTGCTCGTGGACCAGACCAAGAGGCTCGGCGCCGGCCTCGACCAGGCGTCCTCGTTCCTGCTGGCGATGAAGCGCGATGCCACCACACCGTCGATGGCAGGTTTTTATATCCCTGCGCAGATCCTGACGGGCGAAGAGTTCAGAAAGGCCGCGGCGATCTTCATCTCGCCGGATGGCCACACCGCCAGATATCTGGTTCAGAGCAAGCTCAACCCGTTCACCTCAGAGGCGATGGATCAAGTCAATGACATCCTCGCAGCAGCTCGCGGGGCTCAGCCCAACACCACTCTCGCGGATGCCTCCCTGTCCATGACCGGTCTCACGGTGACGCTTCGCGATACCCGCGACTATTACTATCAGGACCTTCAGCTGATCGTGACCACGACCATTCTCGTGGTCCTCAGCATCCTGATCGTCCTATTGCGCGCACTCGTCGCTCCTCTGTATCTCATTGTCTCGGTAATCATTTCGTATCTCTCGGCACTGGGATTGGGCGTTGTACTTTTCCAGCTCATTCTCGGCCAGGAACTGCACTGGAGTGTTCCCGGATTGACGTTTATCATCCTGGTGGCGGTGGGGGCGGACTACAACCTCTTGCTGATTTCTCGAATACGGGATGAGTCGCCGTTCGGCATCCGATCGGGCGTGATCCGCACGGTCACCCAGACAGGCGGCGTCATCACCGCCGCGGGGCTGATCTTCGCCGCCTCGATGATCGGCTTGCAGTTCTCCAGCATCACCACGCTGGTTCAGATCGGTTTCATAATCGCCGCAGGGATCCTGCTGGATACCTTCCTGGTTCGCACCGTTACCGTTCCTGCCATGGCGGTACTGGTCGGCAAGGCGAATTGGTGGCCATCGAAGTGGCAACCACCGGCGCCCGTCAAAGCGCTGCGGCAACCCCGGCCGGAGCCTGTGAGTGCGGTTGCACCGCAATGAAATACGCGATCGCGGTTCACGGAACCCGTGGCGACGTGGAGCCGGCCGCGGCAGTGGCGGTCGAACTCCGACGCCGCGGACATGAAGTGAAGATGGCGGTACCGCCCAACCTCATTGACTTCGCCGAATCGGCGGGACTGGCACCGGCGGTGCCCTACGGGCCGGACTCCCAGCAGCAACTGGAGGCCGACATCTTTCGGGACTGGTACAAATTCCGCAATCCGCTGACGGTGCTCCGCCAGGCTAGGGAGTACGTCGTCGACGGCTGGGCCGAGATGAGCGCGACCTTGACTACCCTCGCCGCCGACGCTGACCTGATCTTAACCGGCACGACCTATCAGGAGGTCGCAGCGAACGTCGCTGAGTTCTATGGCATTCCGCTGGCCGCACTGCACTATTTCCCCGCCCGCACCAATAGCAAGAGTCTGCCGATACCGATGCCGCTACAGATCGCCCGCCCCACATTCGCGGTCGCAGAGTGGGCGCACTGGAGGATACTCAAACCTGCCGAGGATGAGCAGCGTCGCACCCTGGGCCTGCCGCAGGCACGATCGCGCGCGGTGAGCCGGATCGTCGATGGAGGCGCGCTGGAAATCCAGGCCTACGACGAGGCATTCTTCCCTGGGCTGAACGAACAGTGGGGCGGCAAGCGTCCATTGGTCGGCTCGATCACCCTGCAGTTACCCACCGAGGTCGATCAGGCGGTGTCGGCGTGGGTCGCCAACGGAACACCGCCGATCTATTTCGGTTTCGGCAGCATGCCGGTCACTGATCCAGCCGAAGCGATCGCGATGATCACCGCGGTATCGGCCGAACTCGGCGAGCGTGCGCTGATCTGCTCGGGCGTACTGGATCTAGACAACGTCACTGCGGCGGACCACGTCAAGATAGTCCGGTCGGTCAACCACGCGGAAGTCTTCCCTCGTTGCCGGGCCATCGTGCATCACGGCGGGGCCGGCACCACAGCCGCCAGCGTTCGATCCGGCGTTCCGACCCTGGTGCTGTGGGTCGGCGCTGATCAACCGGTGTGGGCCAATCAGATCAAACGGCTCGGAGTCGGTACCGCTCACCGGTTCTCGACCACCACTCCGGACTCGTTACGCGACGACCTTCGCACCGTGCTGGGTCCCGCATGCGCGTCACGGGCGGCCGAGGTTGCGACCCAAATGACTCCACCGGCCCGAAGTCTTGCAATGACCGCCGATCTTCTGGAGCTTGCCGCGGCCAACCGCCCGACGCACTGATCGGAAGCCAACCAGCGCCGATTGAAAAGGTAGAGTCAGCCACCGTGTGGACGACCGTGGTGATGCTTGCCATCGCGGTCAACTTCGAACCGACCAGAATCGGTCTGGTCCCACTGCTACTCGCCCGCGAACGCCCATTACTTCAACTGCTGGCTTATTTGGTCGGTAGCTTATCAATCTCGCTGGCCTTCGGCATGTCGGCACTCTTCGCCTTTGACCGCTTCCCTTTCGGAACCAATAGTTCCGGCGGCGGAAAGGCGCAGATCGCAGTCGGAGCCTTGGCGCTGGTCATTGCGGCCATCATGGCGGTGCGCTGGGCGCGCGCACGCGGGCAGACCCCTTCGGAAGCGTCCCCGTCGGGCGGGGCGGACAAATTCACCGAATCCGTCCGCCGAGTTCTCATTAAAGGCCGGTCACCCTGGCTGTCCGGGCTGATAGGTGTCGGCGTCGGATTGCCATCAGTGGACTACCTGGCGGTGCTCATCATCATCGCCACATCGCACACTCCGCGGCTGGAGCAGGCAGCCGCGCTACTGGTATTCACCCTCATAGGCAGTCTGGTGGTGATGGCTCCGCTCATCAGCTACCTGATCACACCAGCGAAAACCCTCGATGTGCTTGACCGCTTCAGTACCTGGATCCGATCACGCAGCCGCATCGAGTACGCGGGTCTTCTAGCTCTTATTGGGTTCCTGCTGATTTGCCTCGGCTGGAAACACCTCTAGGCCGGGACTAGTCGATCGCTGCGTCGAGACCGAATTCCACGAGCGTCTGCTTCACCAATCCGCGAAGACGCTCTTTGGAGTTCTCGGCGTCCAATTGATAGGCCTCCACCGAGATCGAAACCTTACCGTTGATCCGGCCGGACACCACCACTAGTTGACCGTGGGAGCGCTGGAGCTCGCCGATGCTGACGTCGGTGTCAAGGGCGCGGATAAAAACGTAGTCGGCCGGGGTGCCGTCGACTCGGGCCAGATCCGGCGGGAGGTCCCCCAGGTTCGAGCACGACACCGGCAGGTCCTCTGAGTAAGCGAACAGGAGGTCAGCAATTCCCTTCACTGCCCCCTGCGGGAGCCAGGGAATCAGCGGCATCAGTTCCATGGTCGGGTCCGGCTCATTTTTCGCCTTCTCCCGTGCCTCTCGTACCCCATTGCGCGCCTCGGTGAGATCAGTGGAGACCTTCGTCGGATCCACTGTGGCACTGGCGAAGGCCATCGCCAAGGCACGGTCGTCGTCCAAGCTCTCCCGCAAATTGATCGCAATCATCAGCGTCACCGTGCCGTCGGCCTCGCGCCGGCGACCGAGGTGCTCGCCGAGTTTCGCAGCAAACCCGGCTAGCAACGAATAGCTGTTTCCCCCAAGGGCTTCCGCTTTGGCATCCCACTCGGGCACATCCACGTAGACAGCGACGGTCGGCACGACGACATGGCGTCCATCTACCGGGGTGGCATGCGCGGCGCGCGCCCGGGCGAAGTCATCGCGCTTGGCGCGAACCATCTTGGCGGCCTTGACCGCTGTACGTGCGGTCAGTGGCAAATCGCGTAAGGCTTGGCGAAGGTCGGCGACGATGGCCTGGGTGCGTGAACGGGATCGCGGACGGGCGTAGCCGGTCTGGCGGATGTTGCCGGTGATGCCCTCGAATACCGCCATCAAAGCACCGACACCGTCACCGATCACGTGCGAGGCGACGATACTTGCCGCAGTGGAACCGTCATCTAAGCGCTGCACGGCAAGGTGCCAGCCCGGTCCGCGTTCCGGGTCGATGGGCAGGCGGCACAATTCGTCGGCCCAGTCCATTAACTCGGATCGCGGTCGGGACCGCTCAGCGACGTGGACTGGCGGTGGCGGGCCCAGCGGTTGAACC
>JBAXIA010000104.1:0-10365 GCA_037138615.1 Mycobacteriaceae bacterium
GCGGTCGGCGGGCGGGTGTCTGCCATGACGGTCATTATTTGCTCTCGCCGAACAATTCTGAGCCCGGGGCGTCGGTGCGGGCCGCGCCGTGGAAGTCGATTTGTGCGGCCGGATTTGCGATGGAGGTGACCATGGCGGTGCCGAATGGTCCGGCCTCGTCGAACAGTGTCGCGGTGCCGACGGCCACGCCCTCGGCAGCGAATCGGGAGTCGCCCTGCACGCCGATGAACTCACTGCGGGGTAGCCGCGACATGCTGATGGTCAGGTCGCCGTTGATGTAGCCGATGCCGCGGGTGCCGAGGTTGATGACCATATTGGCCGCGGCCTCGGCAACGATCACAGAGCGGACGAACGGGCTGAGCTCCTCGCCGACGACGACGTCGACACCGCGGTAGTAGGCACGCTTAGTTGCGGTGTTCTGGTGCTCGGCGCCCAGCACGCTCCAACCGGCCGAGGCGCTGCCAACCAGCATTCCGCGTTCCTGCCCGATCTCGGGCGCGGTGAACACCGGCTCGGTGGACCACTCGTCTCCGGGAGGGGCTTCTGAGGTCAGGTACTGCACGGCGGTGGCACGCGCCACGATCCAGTCGCCCTGGATCACGTCACACTCGGCGTACCGAACCCGGCGGCCCTCCCGGATCAGCCGGGTCTGGGTGCGGGTGGGAACCTGGCGTGCTGGCTTGAGTAGGTCGATGGTGAAGCGGGCCGGGGTGAAGCCGGTCTGGCCGTGGTCGCGCTCCAGTGCTCGAGCCGCCAGACCGGCGACCGCGGGGCCGCTGATCAGGGACTCGCCCCAGTGGCCCCCGGCGGCCGGCGTCGGCTGGAAGGAGTTATCGCCGTCGGCCACAAAGTAGGCGGTTGAGGTCTCGATGGTGGTGGCTGGAGTGGCCATGTCGGTCTCCTTTGGCTCTGATCCGCGATCTGCGGCCTGTTTGCCCTACACGTCAACCATCGCTTGCTTCACGCCGGATTCTTATCGGCCCATCGGCCCCCGCACCGGGTGAACTCGCTGTCCCCCGATTGGGGGAGCCCCGATCACGAGGCCAAGCGGAACTCGGCGAATTCTTCGTCGGTGACCTCGGCCGGCAGGAACAGGAATTCAGCCGGATCGTGTCGGCGCGGCCGGTGAGCCATCAAGCCCGCGAGGGCGTCGGCAGCGCGGTCTACCACGATGAGCGCGTCTCGGATGGCCGGCCGGATGAACCTGTGTTCGATGCCGTGGTCGATCATCGCGATCAGCGGCGCGTAGTACTGGTTCTGATTGATGATGACGATCGGCTTCTCATGGTCACCCAACTGGCGAGCGACGAGAACCTCGAAGAACTCCTCGTAGGTGCCCAGCCCGCCGGGCAGGACGATATAGGCGTCGCCGCGATCCATCATCCGATGGCGCCGTTCCTGCATCGAGTCAACGATCTGCAACTCGTGGCAGCCGCGCCACCCGTGTTCGAGTTCGTCGAGTTTGCCGGTGATGATTCCGACAACCGTCCCGCCATGGTCCTTGCAGGACCGTGCGCTCTGGCCCATCAGGCCGATCGATCCGCCGCCGTAGACGAACGTCAACCCGTACTCGGCAATGGAGCGACCAAGGGTGCGGGCCTCCTCGGCGAAGTGACGTTCCAGTGCGCTGCTTGACGAGCAGTACACGGTGACCGACTCGACGGTCGGGTTCTTCTGGATTGCGGTCATGGTCGTGTCCTCCTGGCTGCCTCCGTGTTACGTACTCCAGATTGACACCCGGCGTGGCGCGAAACGGTCACCTGAACGGCCGGACCTCGGGACGAGAATGTCATCAACCGATCGGGGGACATCGCCACCCTTCGCTGAATGGTCTGTTCAGTGGACGCGGGATGCTGCGACGGACTGCGACAGTGAAACCGGCAAGAAGAAACCAATGCTTCCAACGTGAAATCGAGGTTTGACATGACGATCCGCAACCACACGCACCGCATCAGCGCGATCGTTACCGCGCCACTTCTGGTCGGTGGAATCTTGTTTGGGGGGATGACGATCGCCGATTCAGCAATCGCCGGAGCCCAGCCGAGCGCCGCCGGTCAGTGCAGCAGTATGACGATGACTGGCGCTCAAGGCGTCGGTAATCCCAGCTTGATGACCAGAGCCGGCCAGATCAATGCTGCTGCCGGTAACAACACTGCAACCGAGGGCAGCATGCCGGTGAACTGCGAACCCGCCAGCCACAGCTGAGCCGCAGCGGCACCGGTTTTTTCCAGCTGAATCAACGTTGACGGCCAGCGCGCCAGCCGCGATACCCGCGGTGTGCGGCGATCGCGCCGATGATTGCGGTGATACACCAGACCGCGATCGCCACGTAGGCCAGCGGCGAATGGAGGTCCGATATCGACGCCCCGAGTGCGGTGTAGACGAAAGCCCGCGGTACCGAACCGATGGCAGCCCCGATTGCCATCTGCCACAACGGTAATCCGAATGCTCCGAAGGTGTAGGAGGCGAGCGCATCGGAGATACCCGGGATGAAACGCTGACCAACCACAGCCCACAGGCCGCGCCGCTTGATCTGGGTGTCGATGCGCTCCGCCCACTGCGACCCGATCAGCGCCCGAGCGCTGTCGCGGCCGGCGTGCCGACCGACCAGGGCGGCGATCGTCGCCGTCAGGACCGTCGAACCCAGAGTGACGAACGTCCCGAGCACCGGCCCGAACAGGAACCCGCTACCGGCTGCAAGAAGAGGGCCGGGAACAAAGATCGCGGCCAGAATGGCAGAAATCGGCATGTAGACCAACGGGGCCACGGGCCCGCACCTGGCTACCGCAGCGCGCACCTCCCCGATGTCGATAACCCGCCGAACGGCGACGAAATAAAACAGTGTGAGTAGGAATGTGGCGAACAGTGCCAGTCGCAGAATGTGTTTGCGCCGATTGCCGCCCGGGGTGCCGTTGCTTTCGGTCACAGGGGACTCGTCAGCACGGTCAGCGGAAGCGGACATCCAACGTCGCCAGACCGAAGATCTTCTTGCCCTCCGACTTCGCCGCGACGAGCACAACACCGGTTCGGGTCTCGGCATCTAGCGATTTGACCTTGCCGCTGAATTCGATATCGGTGCCTTCGTTGGCGGGGACAATCGCGGGTGCTGACAGCCGCACCGCATAGCGGGTGACCGCACCCGGGTCCCCAGACCAGGCGGATACGAATCCAGCACCTAAGCCCATGGTGAGCATGCCGTGGGCAATGACGTCGGGCAGTCCGGCGAGTTTGGCGATGGACTCGTCCCAGTGGATCGGATTCGCATCGCCGGCCACACCCGCGTAGTTGACCAGATCGCCGCGGGAGAGCCTGGTGTGGTGCACTCCCAATTCATCGCCGACTTTGAGGTCATCGAAGGACAGCGTTGAAGGGGAGCGGGTCGAGTCGTCGGCGATCCGAACCTGGCCGTCGGGGCGCACCGTCTTCTCGTATACGCCTTCGCCAACGCTCATGATGTCCATGTCGTGCATCATCATCCGCTGTACAGCCGCTTTGACCGCCGGATTGATATCGTCGGAAGTGACGCCGACGACCGTGGTGTGCAAGGTGTGCACCCGCTGTCCCGCCGCGTCTGTGAACGTGTTGGTCACGGTGATCAGATCACGGCCGGCGATCCGGCGTACCGAGGTCAGTTCGACGTCGATATGCAGTTCGTCGCCCTCCACGATCGGGCGGTGCTGCTCGAAGACCTCTTCGGTCTGCACGTAGGTGTCGTATCCGACGACCACCTCCTCAAACATCCGACGGTTGCACGACATGCCCGGGGTGGAAGTGAATGTCAGTGGCGCCACCAAACCGCAGTAACCGAGTTCCGCGGCCGCGGCGACATCCCAGTGCGCGGGGTGATAGTCCTGAACCGCGCGGGCGTACTCCCGCACCTTCTCCCGGCCGACCAGATAGGTGCCATCCATCTGGTAGTAGTGGCCGATCCGCGACTCGAGATCGGGTGCCTCTGGTGCTGCGGTCATGAATTCGCCCAACTGTTCATCGGCTTGCGCGCTGTATCGACATATTCACTAACGCCGAACCAAGCCACCCTAACCGCGTCAATGCTCCAACTGAACTACGGTGCGGGATTCAAGATTCGGGGTGATCATTTCGGTAACAATCCGCTGATGGTCGGGGTGGTCACGATAGGCGATGAAGGACTCTCGATCGTCGAACGTGCCGACCACGGCGAAGTCGTAGGCATTCGGCGTGAGGCCGATATCGGATCCACAGAGATAGCTGCGTACCCCATCGAAACGGGCGACGAGACCGCACAGGGCATCGGCGATGCCACTATCGGCGAAGTCGTCTTCGCGCCATTTGAATGTCACTACGTGGGTGAATGCCATGGTCCTACTGTAAGAAAACAATCGCCGTACGCGTAATTCGCAATCCGAGTGGTGGTGCGACGATGGAACCATGACCGCAACGCTTGTCGCCAAGAACGTGGCCGGCGGCTTCGCCCACCGCACCCTCTTCGAGGGCTTGGACCTCACCGTGGCACCGGGCGATGTCGTCGGCGTCGTCGGCGCCAATGGGGCTGGCAAGAGCACGTTGCTGCGGATCCTGGCCGGGGACATCGAGCCCCTCGACGGCACGGTCAGCACTACACCGGCCGACGGGTTCGTCGGATGGCTGCCACAGGAGCATCAACGCGTAGCGGGGGAAACCGTCGCGGCCTATATTGCGCGCCGGACCGGGTGCACTGCGGCGACGGACGCGATGGAATCAGCCGCTGCCGATCTGGCAGATCCATCGCAGAGTCCGGTGGGCGTGGATCTGGCCGACATCTATTCCGCAGCGCTGGATCACTGGCTCGCCACCGGTGCGGCCGATCTTGAGGAACGCCTGCCCGCGGTTCTGGCCGAGTTGGGCCTCGACACCGATTCGGTGCGACCAGAGTCGACCCCGATGACCGCACTGTCGGGTGGGCAGGCGGCGCGTGTCGGGCTGGCGGCACTGATGCTCTCGCGGTTTGACGTCGTCCTGCTCGATGAGCCGACCAATGATCTCGACCTCGACGGTCTGGCGCGGCTGGAGGCTTTCGTGCGCGATCTTCGCGGTGGCGTGGTGCTGGTGAGTCACGACCGGGAGTTCCTCGCTCGCAGCGTGACCCGCATCCTTGAACTCGATTTAGCCCAGAACACCACCACCGTCTTCGGTGGCGGGTACGACAGCTACTTGGAAGAGCGTGAGGTCGCCCGCCGGCACCGCCGCGAACAATATGACGAGTTCGCCGATAAGAAGGCCGATCTGGTTGCGCGCGCACGTACTCAGCGTGAGTGGTCCAGTCAGGGTGTTCGCAACGCGATGCGCAAGTCACCGGACAATGACAAGATCCGGCGACGCGCAGCGAGCGAATCCAGTGAGAAACAGGCGCAGAAGGTACGTCAGATGGAGAGCCGTATCGCCCGCCTGGAGGAGGTCGCCGAGCCGCGCAAGGAATGGACACTCGAGTTCACTATCGGTGCCGCACCACGATCGAGTTCGGTCGTCGCCACATTAGCCAATGCCGTTGTGCGGCAGGGGGATTTTGTCCTGGGCCCGGTGTCGGTACAGGTTGACGCCGGTGAGCGGATCGGAATCACCGGTCCCAACGGGGCCGGCAAGTCGACACTGTTGCGGCTTCTCCTCGGCCGCCAAGAACCAGATGAGGGCCGCGCGAGTCTGGGTGCCAACGTCGCCATCGGCGAGATCGACCAGGCCCGCGCCGAGTTCACCGGTCCAGGGCGACTCATCGACCGTTTCGAGGCGCGGGTTCCGACGTGGCCGACGGCAGATGTGCGGACCCTGTTGGCCAAGTTCGGACTGCGCGCGGACCACGTGGAGCGGGCGGTCGACCAACTCTCGCCCGGTGAGCGCACTCGCGCCGGTCTTGCGCTGCTGCAGGCGTGCGGCACGAATGTTCTCGTTCTGGACGAGCCGACCAACCATCTCGATCTCGCCGCCATCGAGCAACTCGAGCAGGCACTGGAGACCTATGATGGTGCACTGCTGCTGGTAACACACGACCGTCGGATGCTGCAGAACGTTCGGTTGGATCATTCCTGGGTCGTGGATAACGGGCGGGTGGCGCAGCTATAGCTCGCCGTCCTGGCAGTGCACTCAGAGCGGAAGCGTCGTACCGGTCTCACGCTCGGCGAACTCCCACAGACGTGAAGCATCGGAGTAGTCGCAGGCGACCGCGGCTCGCCCGCTGAGTGTTGGACCGCCCTTGAGTCCCCATCGGCTATCGATGCCTACGTAACTGCCGGGCGGAATCGGCTCGGTGATGCAGTACAGCGTGGGCGCGGCCCCGGCGTCGATGTCATTGGCCAGGACGTTGGCCGACGCCTGGACCACGGTGTGGAAGGCCGCCATCAACCGGTCATCAGAGACATTCGACAGGTTCGAAGCCACCCAACCCGGGTGGGTCAGGAATGTGCTCACCGGCGAGTCCGCGACGCGCAGCCGCCGGTCGAGTTCAAGCCCCCACAGCATCACGGCGAGCTTTGAGCGACCGTAGCCGGATAACGCCGACCACTTGCGCAGTCGAAGGTGCGGATCGTCGAACGCGATGGTGGCTGTCCGGTGCGCATCGGAGCCAACGTTGATGATCTGCGAACGTATCCGTGGGAACAGCAGGTTGGTCAACGCGAACGGTCCGAGGAAGTTGGTGCCCATCATGGTCTCGAAACCGTCGACGGTGTCGGTGCGGTGCTGGGCGACCACGCCGGCATTGTTGATCAGGATGTCTACATCGCCATCGAACAACGATGGGAACGCCCGCACCGACGCCTGATCCGCCAGGTCAAGCTTGATGACCGTGGTGTCGCCGCCCATCTCGGCAGCGCGCTGCGCGCCGAGTTCGAGATTGCGGACCGCGAGGATCACCTGGGCGCCTGCGCGGGCCAGGGACCGGGCGGTGGCCAGCCCCACGCCGTTGGTTGCACCCGTCACGATGATGCGCTTGCCATGGAGATTGCCGAGTCGGCTCACCGACCACCGTGTCGTCACCCCGGGAGCCTAACCGTCGCCGGCTCAGTCATCTGCGGCCACCAGTGAGCTCAGCCGCACGTCGGGGTTGTCCTCGGCGAACCCCTGCAGCCGCCACTTCGTGGTGAATAGCGCCAGCATGACGCCGTCGGTTCGGGTGAGAACCTCCATCGACACCTGCTTGTCCACGAACGGTGCGTCCTCGGGGTCCACGGCGCGAGCGACGGTGTACGGCAGGGATTCCAGCGCGATCGGGGAGCTGAACTCGGTGGCCATCCGGTGGCTGGCGACCTCGAACTGCATCGGACCGACGGCGGCGAGCACAGGCGATTGGTCGCCGCGCCGATCCGACCGCAAGACCTGGACCACGCCCTCTTGGGCCAGTTGCTCGATCCCTCGACGAAACTGCTTGTGCTTGCCGGGGTCGGTGCCCCTGGCCACGGCGAAATGTTCGGGGGAGAAGCTGGGAATCGGCGGAAAGTGCACGGGCACATCACGAAAGAGGGTGTCTCCCGGTCGCAGTGAGGCGGCGTTGGCCAAGCCGATGACGTCTCCCGGCCACGCGTTGTCCAGTGTTGAGCGCTGCTGGCCGAACACCGACTGCGCGTATTTGGTGACGAACGGCTTGCCGGTGGCGGCGTGGGTGAGTACGTCGCCGCGCTCGAAGGTGCCCGAGCAGACCCGGGCGTAGGCAATGCGATCGCGGTGGGCGGAGTCCATGCCGGCCTGCACCTTGAAGACGAATGCGCTGAAGGGTGAGTCGACCGGTCGCAGATTGCCGTCGACATCGAGTTGTCCGCCGGGCGCGGGCGCAAGCCGCACCAGATTGTCCAGTAATTGGTTCACCCCGAAGTTCAGCGCCGCCGAGGTGAAGAGCACGGGGGTGGTAACACCGCCGAGGAAGGCCTCTTGGTCATGGTCGCCGCCGTCGGCGGAGAGCAGTTCGCACTCTTCGGTCGCGTTGACCCAGTCGATGCCCGCTTCCGCCTCGGCGCGCGCAGGTGCGATGTGCTCCTCGGGTGCCGCGGTCGCCCCGCCCGCAGTGCGGGTGAATCGGATGAAGTTGCCGGTACGGCGATCCAGCACTCCCTTGAAGTCTCCGGCGATACCGACCGGCCATGTCAGCGGTGTGGGTTTGAGACCGATACGTTCGGAAATCTCGTCGAGAAGTGCCAGCGGATCGCGGCCGGGGCGATCCCACTTATTGATCACGGTGATGATCGGGATGCGGCGATGACGGCACACCTGAAAAAGCTTCAGGGTTTGCGGCTCGAGGCCCTTCGCCGCATCGATCAGCATGACCGCGCAGTCGACGGCACTCAGCACCCGGTAGGTGTCTTCGGAGAAGTCGGCGTGCCCGGGGGTATCGAGCAGATTGATGACGCACTCCTGCCCCTCGGGCGAGTGGTAGGGGAACTGCAATGCCGTCGACGTGATCGAGATGCCTCTGGCCTTCTCCATCTCCATCCAGTCCGACACCGTGGCACGCCGTCCGGCCTTGCCATGGATGGCGCCGGCCTCGGTGATCACCCTGGCATGCAGAACCAGTGCCTCAGTCAGTGTCGACTTACCCGCGTCGGGGTGGCTGATCACGGCGAAGGTCCTGCGGCGATGGGCTTCGGCTGCCAGACGTTTTGCAGCGTTGCCGGTGGCGGCGGGGCGTACCTCGAGGTCATGATCAGTCATTGCGGTTCTGATGCTATTTGCCGCGGACCCAAACCATCCAATCGTGCCGGTGGTGTTCATACCCGCATGCGGCGTCGACGCTGTTAGGTACCGATCACGTAGTCCGGGAACAAGACGGCCACCGCGGCCTGCGCCCACACCAGAACTCCGATGAGGCTGGCCGTGGTGACCAGTCCGACACTGGCCGCGATCGGAAGGCCGATAGCGTTGATCAGACCCCCGATCGGGTCACCGCTGATCGCCTGTTGCAGTCCGTCGAGGGCCAGGTTGACGTCATAGGCCGCCAGCGAAATCGTGAGCGCATTGACGATATCCGCCGTCGGCAGCAGAGCCGCATAGAGCCCGGCGACAGAAAACGAGATCCGATTAGCGATCGCGGTAATCACATTCTGGATCGAGCCGATGATGCCATCGGCGGTCGGCAACGACAGTGACACGTTCGGAAGTGAGATGGAGGAGATCTCCCGGGCGATTGAGCCGCCAGATCCGAAGTCTGCAACGAAGTCGCGGACACCCTGCTGGACGCCGGCCACCAATTGGCTGAGCACCTCAGCCGGGCTGACATCCGGGAACAAGCCGAATGGAACCACCACGTTGGCGTCGGGCTGGGTGGCCGAGGCGAACCCGTGCGCCGGATCGCCGTAGCCGAGGTTCACGATCACCTTCAGAACCGGCTGGATCAGATCCGCGATCGGATTACCGATCAGCGGGATGAGCCGCAACGGCTCCACCAGCGGCAGATTTTCGGTCGGCATGAAGTAGTACTTCTGCGTCGGTGAGGTGGTGGGCAATGCAATCGCGTCTGCAACTTGCTGCTGGGTGAGACAGAAGGTTTTGCAGTTCAAGTCGGGGGCATATTTCGGGTGGACGAACACGATGCCCAACCCGGCATTGAGGTCGGCCAGTATGTTTAGCGGATACCGCGGGAAGTCAGCGAAGCCGTCATACTCCCGTGTGTAATTCGTTGTGGGGTAGAGATTTTCGGGTGTACCGCCGTAAAAGTTAATGCCCAGACTTGGGAGGGTGAGATTGGGGAATCGGGACAGGAAGCCACCGTTGGGGTTCATCTCATTACCCACAAACACGAAGTTGATCGAGTCCCGTAGATCTGTGGGTATTGTCGGCAACGGGAATTTGGGCGGTACATACGGCGAACCCGGCGGGATGTAGTTCTCCTGCAATAGAGACCCGATGATCGCGCTCTGCGAGTAGCCGAAAACTGTCGTCGTCGTCCCGCCAGGCAGCGTCTTCAGCGTGTCGGAAAGGATCGTCAATCCTTGGTTCACCGAGGTATTCAGCGGCAGGCTCTTCACGCCGGTGATGGGGTACAGACCCTCGGGAGTAAACACCACCTGCGACGGATTGACTCCGCCGGGGCTGTTGGGTAGGACGTACCAATCCGTCACGGTGTTGACGTAGTACTCCGACGGGATCGGCACACCGCTGGGACCCAGGATGACGGGCTGGGTGGCGGCCGCCGCCTGGACCGCGGCAGCCGACCTCGCGACCGAGACACTGCGTCGCGGGTAGGACAACGCCGTCCACTCCGTCGGTGAATCGACCGGCGCGGCCGGGTTGCTGTTGGCGATAGGTTCGGTGAGAGGGTCACCCTCAGCTGTCAGCGAGCCCGACGCCGGCGTGGTCGCGGACCGTGGTGGCACTGGAGCACTGAGCTCCTGTGCGCTGACACCGTTGCGCGCCGGTGCGCTGACACCG
>JBAXIA010000105.1:0-10118 GCA_037138615.1 Mycobacteriaceae bacterium
TGATCCTGGCCGCTGCCCTGGCCGCGGTGGCGTTCGCGCTGTTGCATTTCGGGCCGAAGTTCGAGGCGAAAGTCATCCGGAGCGCCAGTACCAATCTTCATAACCTCGGCGAGGGCCGGATCGGCACGCTGATCAGCAGCGCCTTCGTCAACCCCGCCGACTCCATCGGGATCTGGCTGCCGGGTGTGGTGGCGGTGCTCGCACTCGGTGAACTGCTGTGGCACAGCCGCCGCCTGCTGGTGGCTTTTGCCGTCGGTCATATCGGGGCCACGTTGCTCGTCGCAGCCGGACTCGCGGCGGCACTGGCGCTGGGACTGCAGTCGCACTCGATCGTCGACGTCGCCGATGTCGGTATGAGCTACGGCGTTGTCGGTGTGCTGGGTACCTTCACCGCGGCGATTCCGCGGCGCTGGCGCGCTGCGTGGACCGGATGGTGGCTGGCGGTAGCGCTGGGCTCGGCTGTGCTCAACGGTGGGGACTTCACCGCTGTCGGGCATGCCCTCGCGCTGATTCTGGGTATGGGGGTGGGTATCCGGTTCGCACAGCCGACGCACTGGACGCTGACGCGGTATCTACTACTTGTCATGGCAGGGGGCTTCGTCTACCTGCTGATCGCCGCCGGCCAGGATCTCAGGACCGTCGCGGTCATTGGATTACTCGGTGCCGCACTCGCGCAAGTGGTTTCGGTGATCTGGCAGGTGGTGGCGCGTTCTCAGACGAACTCGTCGGCACTGGCTTCGATCCAGTCCGACAGCCAAGTCTCGGGTGGATCATCGAGCAGTTCGCCGGGCATCAACCACTCATAGATTTCGGCGTAGGTTCGCGTGCGGTAGCTGTCGATGCGCCGGTTGAGCATTGACGGTTGAAGTTCCGCGAAGCTGTCGAGTCCCATAGAGGCCACCATCTGAGCGGCACTGGCCACCGTCGCCTGCTGGAAGTTGGCCACCCGTTCGATCTTGTCCGGCACGTGCAATGCGCGTGCCAGTCCGGCGTCCTGGGTGGCAACCCCGGTGGGGCAGCGGTTGGTGTGGCATTTCATCGCCTGGATACAGCCGACCGCGAACATCATGGCCCGCGCAGCGAGGGTGAAGTCCGCACCTTGAATGACGCGTCTGACAATGTCGAAGCCGGTGGCCACTTTGCCGGATGCGCCGATTTTGATGTGCTCGCGAAGCCCGGTTCCGACCAGGCAGTTCTGTACCAGCATCAGGCCCTCGGTCAGCGGCATGCCGATATGGTCCTCGAACTCCTGCGGCGCTGCGCCGGTGCCGCCTTCGGAACCGTCGACAATGATGAAGTCCGGTGTAATTCCGGTTCGGATCATCGCCTTGCAGATGGAGAGGAACTCGGTGCGGGCTCCGATGCACAGCTTGAAGCCGACCGGCTTGCCGCCGGACAGGCTGCGCAGCGTGGCGATGAAGTGGATCAGCTCAAGTGGCGTGGTGAACGCGGTGTGCGCCGGCGGCGATACCACCGTCTGGCCGACGGGTACGCCCCGGGTTTCGGCGATCTCGGGCGTGACCTTGGGGCCCGGCAATACCCCGCCCAGACCGGGTTTGGCGCCCTGGGACAGCTTGATCGAAATCGCCTTGACTTCCGCCAGACGGGCCTTTGCTTCGAACTTTTCTGCATCGAAGTGTCCATCGGGGGTCCGGCAGCCGAAGTAGCCCGAGCCGATCTCCCAGATCAGATCGCCACCGTGCTTGAGGTGGTAGGGACTGATCGCACCTTCCCCGGTGTCGTGAGCGAACCCGCCCTTGGCTGCCCCGCCGTTGAGCGCTTCGATCGCATTGCCCGATAGCGCCCCGAAACTCATCGCTGAGACATTCAGCAGGGCGATGTCATAGGGCTGGGTGCAGTCGGGCCCGCCCAGGCGCACTGTCGGAGTCAGGTCGGTGGCCATCCTGGCGCGCAGTGAGTGCCGCAGGAATTCGTTGCCGATGGCGTTGAGATTGTGCTCGGTGCCGAACGGTTCGTCGCCCTTGATCCCTTTGGCCCGTCGGTACACCGCATCGCGGCTCTCTCGATTGAAGGGCGCGCCGTCGGTGTTGGACTCGATGAAGTACTGGTAGATCTCCGGTCGGATCAGTTCTGCGATGAATCTCGCGTGGCCCAGGATCGGATAGGCCCGCAGGATCGAGTGCTTCTTCTGGATGAGGTCCCAGGTGCCCAGGGCGGCCAGCGCCGCCAGCACCGCCGCCACGATCCCGAAGACGTGATGCCATGTGACCGCCAGCCCGGCAGCCACCGCGGCCGCCCACACGACGCCCACGATGAAACCTCTGATCATCGCCATCCTCTCGGACGAGGATCCGGGCGACTTCTCGCCGCGCGGGTGGGCGAAATGCCCACGAGCCGACATTCTGGCATCACTTATGATCTCCAGATCAGCACTTGCGTCACACCCGTGCCGCGAATATCCCTGCCAGCAAGGAGAGTTCCGTCGCGTGGCTGAGCCCTCTGCCGATCTGCTGTCGCAGGCCGCGCTGACTGACGCCGTTGCTGCGGCCCGCGCCGCTTTCGCCGCGGCCGCCGATCTTGACGGACTGACCAGGACCAAGACCGAGCACCTCGGCGACCGTGCCCCGCTGGCCCTGGCCAGGCAGGCGATGGGCACACTGCCGCAGGAGGACCGGGCCGACGCCGGAAAGCGGGTCAATGTGGCGCGGGCCGAGGCCCAGGGCGCCTTTGATGAACGGCTCGCGGTTCTGCGCGCCGAGCGTGATGCTGAGGTGCTGGTGGCCGAGGCCATCGACGTCACGCTGCCCTCCATGCGCCAGGCGCTCGGTGCGCGGCATCCGATCACGATCCTGGCCGAGAACATCGCCGACACCTTCGTGGCGATGGGCTGGGAGCTTGCCGAGGGACCCGAGGTGGAATGCGAGCAGTTCAACTTCGACGCGCTGAACTTCCCGCCCGATCATCCAGCGCGGAGCGAATCGGACACCTTCCATATCGCTCCGGAAGGCTCCCGGCAGCTGTTGCGGACCCACACCTCACCGGTTCAGGTGCGCACCCTGCTGGCGCGCGAAATGCCCGTGTACATCATCTCGATCGGGCGCACTTTCCGCACCGACGAACTCGACTCCACCCACACCCCGGTGTTCCATCAGGTCGAGGGACTCGCGGTGGATCGCGGCCTGACGATGGCGAACCTGCGCGGCACCCTCGACGCCTTCGCCCGCTCACAGTTCGGACCCGAGGCGCGCACCCGGATGCGGCCGCACTTCTTTCCGTTCACCGAGCCCTCGGCTGAAGTGGATGTGTTCTTCCCTGGAAAGAAGGGCGGACCCGGCTGGGTGGAATGGGGTGGCTGCGGCATGGTCCACCCCAACGTGTTGCTCGCTGCGGGAATTGATCCGGGCGAGTACTCCGGGTTCGCGTTCGGCTGCGGTCTGGAGCGCACCCTGCAGTTCCGCAACGGCATCCCCGATATGCGCGACATCGTCGAGGGTGACGTCCGGTTCTCGCTGCCGTTCGGGGCGGGCGTCTGATGCGACTTCCCTACAGCTGGCTGCGCGAGGTCGTGCGGGCCGGCGCACCCGGATGGGACGCCTCGCCTGCCGATCTCGAGCAGGCGTTGATTCGGGTCGGCCACGAAGTCGAGGACGTCATCACGCTGGGCCCGGTGAGCGGACCGGTTGTCGTCGGCCGGGTGACCGGATTCGAACTCGTTGCGGCCAAGAAACCTATCCGGTCCTGCAAGGTGGATGTAGGCGAGGGGACTGACCGCGATATCGTCTGCGGTGCAACGAATTTCGACGTGGGCGATCTGGTGGTGACAGCGCTGCCCGGTGCAACACTGCCCGGTGATTTCCATATCGTCTCGCGCAAGGTCTACGGCTCGGTGTCCGACGGCATGATCTGCTCGGCTGCGGAGCTCGGCATGGGTACGGATCATTCCGGCATCCTGGTGTTGCCGCCCGGCACCGCAGAACCCGGTGCTGATGCGATCGCCGAGCTCGGCCTTGACGATGTGGTGTTCGACCTGGCTGTTACACCCGACCGCGGCTATTGCCTGTCGGTGCGTGGTATCGCCCGCGAGATCGCGTGCGCGTACGACCTGCCATTCGTCGATCCCGCTTTTGATCCGACCGTGGTGCCGGCCATGCCCGCCGAGGGCACCGCACTGCCGGTGACGATCCAGCCCGGAACCGGCGTCAGCCGCTTCGCCCTGCGCGCGGTGACCGGTATCGACCCGGCGGCGGTGTCGCCGTGGTGGTTGCGTCGTCGGCTCCTGCTGAGCGGTATCCGGCCGATCTCCCCGGCCGTCGACGTCACCAACTACGTCATGCTCGAACTCGGTCACCCCATGCACGCCCACGATCGCAGTCGGATTCACGGCGAGTTCGCGGTGCGGTTCGCCGAGCCGGGGGAGACCGTCGTCACCCTGGATGACATCGAACGCACACTCGAACCCGGCGACGTCCTGATCGTTGACGATGTGGCTGTCGCTGCGATCGGCGGTGTGATGGGTGCGGGTACCACCGAGATCGACGCGAACACCACCGACGTTCTGCTGGAAGCCGCGGTCTGGGATCCGGCCACGGTCTCCCGCACGGTCCGTCGGCTGCATCTTGTCAGCGAGGCCGGCCGACGCTATGAACGCTGGGTAGACCCTGCCGTCTCGGTGGCCGCCATCAATCGCGCCTCGACTCTGCTGGCTGAGATCGCCGGCGGCACAGTGGGTTCCGCGCTCACCGACTGGCGCGGCGATCCACCCCGCGAGGATTTCTCGCCGCCGCCGGTGCGGCTGCCCATTGACCTTCCCGACCGGACAGCCGGTGTGGTCTACCCCGACGGCGCGACGGTGAACCGGCTGACGCAGATCGGTGCACGGGTCGCTTCGGAACCGGGTTCGGACGTGTTGACCGTCACCCCGCCGAGTTGGCGGCCCGATATCGTCCAGCCCGCGGACCTCGTGGAGGAGGTGCTGCGCCTGGAGGGCCTCGATGTCATTCCCTCGGTGCTTCCCACCGCACCTGCTGGACGCGGATTGACCCCGGGTCAGCAGCGCCGCCGCGCGATCGGCAAGTCGCTGGCGCTGTCCGGGTTCGTGGAAGTGCTGCCCACGCCGTTCCTTCCCGCCGGCGTGTTCGACCAGTGGGGTTTGGCTGACGACGACCCACGCCGCAGGACGACGTCGGTACTCAATCCGCTGGAGGCCGACCGTCCGCACCTGGCCACCACCTTGCTGCCCGCGCTGCTGGAAGCGTTGTCTCGCAACGTTTCCCGCGGGTTCGGCGATGTGGCGCTGTTCTCCATCGCCCAGGTGGTGCAGCCGACCGCGCAGACCCGCGCCATCGGGCTGATCCCCACCGATCGCCGGCCTACCGATGCCGAGATCGCGCTCCTGGACGAAGCCCTACCGAACCAGCCGGTGCATATCGGGGTAGTGCTGGCCGGGTTGCGCGAACCCCGCGGACCGTGGGGACCGGGCCGGTCGGTCGAGGCCGCCGATGCATTCGAGGCTGTGCGGGTGATCGCCCATGCCGCCGGTGTGGCGGTTGAACTGCGGCCGGCGCAACATCTGCCGTGGCATCCGGGCCGGTGCGCCGAGGTAGTGGTTGACGGTCGGGTAGTCGGCCACGCCGGGCAACTTCACCCCGCGGTCGTTGAACGATCCGGGCTGCCGAAGGGCACATGCGCGCTGGAACTCGATCTTGACGCCATACCCTTCAGTGCCACCCTCCCGTCGCCACGGGTGTCACCGTTTCCGGCCGTGTTCCAAGATGTCAGCCTGGTGGTCGCCGCGGAAGTGGCGGCCCAGGGTGTCATCGACGCCGTGCGCGACGGGGCCGGGGATCTGCTCGAAGACATCGCCCTGTTCGACGTCTACACCGGGCCGCAGATCGGCGAGGGTCGCAAGTCCTTGACCCTGGCTCTGCGGTTCCGGGCGACCGACCGCACCCTGACCGAGGACGAGGCCAGCGCGGCGCGCGACGCCGGGGTGGCTGCGGCCGGTGGTCGGTTCGGTGCTGTGCTGCGCGGCTAAGGTGACGCCCGCCTGGGCATGAATTTGCACTGTAGTGCATAACAATGCACAATAGCCCGATGACTTCGGTGGCGATTGCCGGTGCCAGTGGGTATGCCGGGGGAGAGATCCTGCGCCTGCTGCTGGGCCATCCGGCCTTCGGTGATGGCCGGATGAGCATCGGTGCGCTGACCGCCGCGGCCAGCGCGGGCACTCACCTGACGGAGCATCACCCGCATCTGCTGCCGTTGGCGCAGCGGGAACTGGAACCCACCGAGGTCGAGGTGCTGGCCGGCCACGATGTGGTGTTCCTGGCCCTGCCGCACGGCCACTCCGCCGCGCTCGCGGAACAACTCGGCCGCGACACGGTCGTCATCGACTGCGGCGCCGACTTCCGGCTCACCGATGCCGGCGACTGGGAGCGGTTCTACGGCACGCCGCACGCCGGCCACTGGCCGTATGGTCTGCCCGAACTCCCCGGTTGCCGGGACCGCCTTCGCGGCGCCACCCGGATCGCGGTGCCGGGCTGCTATCCGACTGCGGCACTGCTTGCGCTGTTTCCCGCGGTTGCGGCCGGTCTCGTCGAACCAGACGTCACGGTGGTCGCGGTCAGCGGCACTTCGGGAGCGGGCCGGGCCGCCAAGGTTGACCTGCTCGCCTCGGAGGTCATCGGATCGGCGCGGGCCTACAACATCGCCGGTGTGCACCGGCACACCCCGGAGATCGCCCAGGGACTGCGGAGGGTCACCGACCGCGATGTCAGCGTGTCGTTCACCCCGGTGCTCATCCCGACCGCCCGCGGGATTCTCGCGACCTGTACGACACGCACCTCGGCCTCGCTACCGGAGATCCGCGCCGCCTACGAGAAGGCCTATGACGCAGAGCCGTTCGTCTATCTACTGCCCGAGGGTCAGTTACCCGCTACGGGTTCGGTGATCGGAAGCAATGCCGCCCAACTCGCCGTCGCCGTGGACGCCGATGCCGGCGTCATGGTCGCGATCTGTGTGATCGACAACCTGGTGAAGGGAACCGCCGGTGCGGCGGTGCAGTCGATGAACCTCGCCCTAGGTTGGGCGGAGACCGATGGACTGTCGGTGGTCGGGGTAGCACCGTGAGACTGCTGCGCAATCAGGGCGTCACCGCCCCCTCGGGGTTCCGCGCAGCCGGCATCGCCGCCGGTATCAAGAAGTCCGGCAAGCCGGATCTGGCACTGGTGTTCAACGAGGGACCCGATTACGCGGCGGCGGGAGTGTTCACCCGCAATCAGGTCAAGGCCGCCCCGGTGCTGTGGAGTGCCCAGGTGCTGCAGACCGGTCGGTTGCGCGCAGTGCTGCTGAACTCCGGAGGCGCCAATGCCTGCACCGGGCCGGACGGATTCGCCGACACCCACACATGCGCCGAAGCGGTGGCCGCGGCACTGTCGGACTGGGGGACCGAGACCGGACCGATCGAGGTCGCGGTGTGTTCCACCGGTCTGATCGGTGACCGGCTGCCGATGGATCGGGTACTGGCCGGGGTCACCGAGATCGTCCACGAACTGGCCGGCGGTCTGGTCGGCGGCGACGATGCTGCGCACGCCATCATGACCACCGACACCGTGCCCAAACAGGTTGCGCTGCATCACTCGTTGGACTCCGGCGAGAACTGGACGCTGGGCGGGATGGCCAAGGGTGCGGGCATGCTGGCGCCGTCGCTGGCCACCATGCTGGTGGTGCTGACCACCGACGCCGTCGCCGATGCCGCCGCACTGGACACCGCGCTGCGTCGCGCGACTGCCCGCACCTTCGACCGTCTCGACGTCGACGGCAGCTGCTCGACCAATGACACCGTGCTGCTGCTCGCCTCCGGAGCCAGTGAGATCCGGCCCACCCAGGATCACCTGGACGACGCGGTGCTGCGGGTCTGCGACGACCTGTGCGCGCAGATTCAGGCTGACGCCGAGGGTGTCACCAAGCGGGTGAGTATCACCGTGACCGGGGCGCGCACCGAGGATGACGCCGTCACCGCCGCCCGGATTGTCGGCCGCGACTCTCTGGTCAAAACCGCGATGTTCGGATCCGACCCGAACTGGGGCCGGGTACTGGCCGCGGTGGGCATGTCACCGTTCCCGATTGAACCGGATCAGATCACCGTCGCGTTCAACGGGTTTCCGGTGTGTGTCAACGGTGCCGGGGTTCCGGGTGCCCGCGAGGTTGACCTGTCCGGCCCGCAGATCGACGTCACCATTGACCTCAAGTTGGGTGACGCCGCGGCGACGGTCCGCACCACCGACCTCTCGCACGCCTATGTCGAAGAGAATTCGGCGTACAGCTCATGACCGCCCCCGTGGACACTCAAACCTTCAACACCGAACCCCTCCGGGGCAAGATCGTCGTGGTCAAGTACGGCGGCAACGCCATGACCGATATCGCGCTGCAGACAGCATTCGCCGCTGACATCGTGTTCCTGCATAACGTCGGTATTCACCCGGTGGTCGTGCACGGCGGCGGCCCGCAGATCAGCGCGATGCTTGCTCGACTCGGGATCGCAGGCGAATTCAAGGGCGGATTCCGGGTCACCACACCCGAGGTGCTCGATATCGCACGCATGGTGCTCTTCGGACAGGTCGGCAGGGACCTGGTGAACCTCATCAACGCCCACGGACCGTACGCCGTCGGACTGACCGGTGAGGATGCCCGGCTGCTCACCGCTGTGCGGCGCAGTGTGATGGTCGACGGCGTCGAGACCGATATCGGCCTGGTCGGCGATGTGGAACACGTCAACACAGCTGTCATCCACGATCTCGTTGCGGCAGGCCGGATTCCGGTGATCTCCACGATCGCACCCGACGTCGACGGTGTGGTGCACAACATCAACGCCGATACGGCCGCCGCGGCGGTCGCCGAAGCTCTCGGTGCGGAGACGCTGCTGATACTCACCGATGTCGAAGGGCTCTACACCCGCTGGCCGGACCGCGACTCACTGGTCAGCGAGATCGACACCGACACCCTGGCCCACCTGCTGCCCACCCTGGAGGAGGGCATGGTGCCCAAGATCGAAGCCTGCCTGCGCGCGGTGGTGGCCGGAGTCCCCAGTGCGCACGTCATCGACGGCCGGGTCGAACACTGTGTGCTGGCCGAATTGTTCACCGATCACGGCGCCGGCACGAAGGTGGTGCGCACATGACGAGCCCGGACACGCTGCTGGACCGGTGGCGCACGGTCATGATGGACAACTACGGCACCCCGCCGTTGGCACTGGCCAGCGGCACCGGTGCCGTGGTGACCGACGTGGACGGTAAGACCTACCTGGATCTCCTCGGCGGGATTGCCGTCAACATCCTGGGCCACCGCCACCCGGCGATCACCGAGGCCGTCACCGCACAGTTGAACACCCTCGGGCACGTCTCGAACCTGTACGCCACCGAACCCGGTATCGCACTGGCCAAAGCTCTCGTGGGCCACCTCGGCAGCCACGCGAGGGTCTTCTTCTGCAACTCCGGCGCCGAGGCCAACGAGGCGGCCTTCAAGATCACCCGATTGACCGGACGCACGAAAATTGTTGCCGCACAGAATGCTTTCCATGGTCGCACCATGGGTTCACTCGCGCTCACCGGGAAACCGGCTGCGCGGGAGCCGTTCGAGCCGCTGCCCGGGAACGTCACCCATGTGCCCTTCGGCGATGCCGACGCGCTCGCGGCCGCCGTCGGCGATGACACCGCGGCGGTGTTCCTCGAACCGATCATGGGGGAGGGCGGTGTGGTGGTGCCGCCGGCCGGCTACCTGGCCGCGGCACGCGAAATCACCAGCCGTCACGGCGCACTGCTTGCCATTGACGAGGTGCAGACCGGCGTCGGGCGCACCGGGTCGTTCTACGCCCACACCTATGACGGCATCACGCCCGATATCGTCACGCTCGCCAAAGGGTTGGGCGGCGGACTGCCGATCGGTGCCTGCCTTGCCATCGGACCGACCGCGGAGCTGATGACGCCCGGTATGCACGGCAGCACGTTCGGCGGTAACCCGGTGTGCGCCGCGGCCGCACTCGCCGTGCTCAAGGTCGTCGACGACGACGATCTGTGCAGCCATGCCGACGCGGTGGGCAAGATCCTGGCGCACGGTATCGAGTCGCTCGGCCACCCTCTGGTGGACTATGTCCGGGGACG
>JBAXIA010000106.1:0-9951 GCA_037138615.1 Mycobacteriaceae bacterium
GAACCGGAACTTCCCTACGGCGAATCCAAATTGTTCGGACCGTTCATCTGCGTGTCGGAAACCGACGGAATGAACTGCACCGTCAATGCCTCGGGAGTTGGCTTCATCATCTCCAAATCCGGCATCGACCCCGTCGGCTGACAACGGCACAGCATCTAGGGTGTGGGCGACGGCTGCGCTGCGCCTGAGCGTAAGCGCTCCGGCTGTACCGACCACACCGTCTCCTGACCTTGGGAGTCCACTCGTGCGCAGTAGGCCGCAGCGCCGGACTCGTTGACCGCGGCCGCGCCGAGCACCGCACACTCGGCTCCGATGACCACCACGGGCAGATCCATCCGGGCGGATACCGCCGGCGGTGGCGGCGTGGTCTGCTCCGATCCCCCGCCGGAATCTCCGTGAGTGGGCACGCGGGTGGGCAGGAATGCCACCACCGCACCAATAACACCGGCGATCAGCACAGCACCCACCCCGGCGGCGATCCAGCGCTTACGGTCCGGCCCGGTTACCGGTTTGCGATGACGGGCCATGAAGCCGTCTGCCGATCCAAGCGCATCCTGCATCGCCGTGGCGAAATCCCGACAACGATTGAACCGGTCCGCCGGGTCCTTGGCCAGTGCTTTGGCGAAGACGGGTCCGAGCCGGGCGAGATCCGGGTGCCCGGCGCCAATGGGGGGCGGCTTTGCGTCGAGGTGATGGCTGATCACGACGGCCGGATTGCTGTTCGCGAAGGGCGCTGCACCGGTGAGGAGGTGGTAGGCGGTGGCCGCGAGCGAGTACTGGTCGGCGTGCCCGTCGATCTGTTCACCCCTGAGTTGTTCAGGTGCCGCGTAGTTCACCGTACCGACCGTCATGTCGGCGCCCGTCAAATCACTGGACTGGCCGATCCAGCGGGCAACTCCGAAGTCCACCAACATAATTCGGTCGTCGCCAGACTCCGGAACGCCCAACAGGATATTCGCCGGCTTGATATCGCGGTGCAGCAGCCCGCGACTGTGGGCGTAGTCCAGCGCGTCAGCGACAGCGGTGACGATGCGCACCACTTCGGCGGATGGGATACCTTTCGGATACTTCTCGGTCAGCAGCCGGGAGGCATCGGTGCCGGCCACGAACTCCATCGCGATCCACAGCTGGCCGTCGAAGTCACCGCGGTCGTAGATCGTGACGATATTCGGATGGTGCAGTGTCGCCACCATCTCGGCTTCCTGGTTGAAGCGCTGCCGATACTCGTCATCGTGACTGACCGAGGTTCCGAGCACCTTGAGGGCGTCCTGGCGGGGCAGCCGGGGGTGCTGGGCCAGGTAGACCTCACCCATGCCCCCCGCGCCGAGGACGCGCCCAATGGTGTAGCCGGCAAAAGTCTGGCCGTCCGCTAACGGCATCTGGGCAGCTTAAGCGTTCGGCGACTCACCCCGGGACATTGGCCTTCAGCGTGGCCAACGCCCCGACACTCAACCGGGCGAGTTCGTCCAACTCATCGGGACTCAGAGCCGCAGTCATAATTTCGGCCATCCGGCGGTTGGTCGCCGTCTCGACCTCCGCGTAGCGGTCCTTCTTGTCGACACCGTCGGCGAACGGCTCGGGCCAGCCGAACATCTGGGTGTACTCCTTGCCGCCGTGGAGCATATGCGCTTCGACAGGGGTGATGCCGGATGTCGTCAGCGCACCGAAGTGCACACCCGCCCGCAACTCGCGCAGGATGAACATCACCTGCAAGGCACGCGCCGGGGCATCGTCGGCCAACGGTATGGTGCGCCAGCCGGCGTACAGCGGCAGTCCGCCGTCCGGTGTGGCGGCGATGACCTTCTCCCCCAGTGCGGCGATGCGGTCCACACCCTCGGCACCGGCGAGATACCTGCGGCCGAACCCGGCGATCTGGTTCCAGTACACCTCGGCGGCACCCTTAGCGCCGCGGACCGCAACTCCTTCGTCCCAGCACGCAGCGGTGAAGGTGGGCTCGAAGACCGTGAATACCGAACTCACCGCGGTGCCGGTGGCATCTCCCAGCACCCCACCGCGGCCGGCGACATAGCCGGCAAGCGGGTTGGCATAACCGGCGGCGATGCTCTCACCTAAGGTTTCCGGGTGCAGCATGAAGAGGCCCAGAGCCTCCCCCATGGCTGCACCGGCGTCACGGACGGATTCGTCTACTTCGGCATGGCTCATGGCACCGTTCCTCACGCTTCGATGTTTACCTGGGTTTGACGCTACTCAGTCATCGGCGCGACGGTGACCGGGATGCCATTGAGCGCCCCGTTACCGGATGGCTCATCGAGAAAGGTCGGCGGCGACAGGATGTTGGTGTTCACTCCGGGTGAGCCGTTGGCGACCGTCATCCGAGTGCCCGACTTGCCGTGGCCCCAGCCATGTGGCATCGACACCACCCCGGGCATGATCGCCTCGGTAAGTTCCACCGGGACCTCGATCTGACCCGCCACCGAGACGACTCTGACAGTATCTCCGGCCACCACACCGCGCTTGGTCGCATCATTGGGGTGCATGAGCAAAGTGCAGCGGTCACGACCCTTCATCAGGGCCGAAACATTGTGCAGCCATGAGTTATTCGACCGCAGGTGCCGACGACTCACCAAGACGAGATCCTCGGGCTCGCGGTTCAGTCGTTCCGCCAGCCGCGGCAGGTCGTCGAGCAGGTATTGCGGAGCGAGCCGGATCTTCTTGTCGGTAGTACCGAGGTTGCCCGGTATCTGGGGAATCATCGGTCCGAAATTGATTCCGTTGGGCTGCTCTTTGAGCTTGGCCAGTGTCAACCCGCCCGGAACCTCGCCGTAGCGATCGCCGAACGGCCCGGTGCGCAGGGTCAGATCCAGGATGCGTTCCGGTCCGCCATGGGTGTAGTGACCGCGGATCTGGGCTCCGTCGAGGCCCTGGGTGAAGCACAGGTAGTCGAAGAACCCGTCATCGATCGCTGCGACATCAACGTCCTCCGCTGGGGTGCCCGCGCATAGCCCGGTCAGCCGGATCAGGATCTCCCACTCCTCGGGACGGTCACGGTCCGGCGGGAAGAACACCGGCGCGGAGTAGTTGGCGATCGAATTGATAGCAAAGGCCAGGATCAGGTCATCGTGATGCGGCGTCTCCAGTGGCGAGGGCCCCGGCAGGATCACGTCGGCGTGCCGGGTGGTCTCGTTGAGCCACAGGTCCACCGCGATCATCGCATCGAGTTGCGGCAGCACCTCGTCGAGGCGATGCCCACCCGGGGTGGACAGCACCGGGTTTCCGGCCACGGTGATCAACGCCTTGATTTGACCCTCACCCGGGGTGGCGATCTCCTCCACCAGACACGAAACCGGAACCTGGCCCAGGACTTCCTTGGCGCCGCGTACCCGGCTGTGCCACCGGCCGAACTCTGGCAGGCCGCCCTCCAGTCCCGGCTGCGGTTGGGAGGTGATGGTCCAGGCCGCCGGGCGCGGAAACATCGCACCGCCCGGGGTGTCGAGGTGACCGGTGAGGATGTTCACCACGTCGACCAGCCAGCTGGCAAGGCTGCCGAACTCCTGATTGCACAGGCCGATGCGGCCGTAGACAACGGCCCGTTCCGTGCCGGCAAGCTGGCGGGCCAGGTGCCGGATCCGCTCCGCGCTGATACCGGTGACCGGCGCGACCCGTTCCGGTGACCAGTCCCGGGTGACCTCGCACAGCGTCTCGACGCCGTCAATGTGCTCACCGAGGTGGCCGACGGTGGCGAGGTTCTCCTCGAACAGCGTGTGCACCACCGCAAGCAGCAGGGCGGCATCGGTGCCCGGGGTGATGGGCTGCCATTCGTCAGCCTTGGCCGCGGTGGCGGTTCGGACCGGGTCGATGACGATCACGGTGCCGATGCGTCCCAGGATGCCCATCACATCTGGGGCTGCGAGCAGCGAGCCCTGAGAGGCCGCTGGGTTGGCGCCCATCACCACCAGCAGGTCGGTGCGTTCGATATCCGGCACCGGGAAGCCCCACCAGTTACCGAACATCAGGTGCGACGAGAGGTTCTTCGGCCACTGGTCGACGGTGCCGGGCGAATAGCTCACCGGGATGCCCGACATCCCGAGCAGAACACCGGTGTAGCGACCGAGCGAGAACGAGTGCGCCAACGGGTTCCCGACGTAGCAGGTGACTGCGCCGATACCGTGGTGGGCGATCACCGGCGCCAGCAGTTCGGTGCACCGCCGGAATGCGGCGTCCCAGCTGACCTCCTGCCACTGCCCGTCCACTTTGATCATCGGCGTGCGGATCCGGTCCGGGTCTTCGTGGATGGCGCCCAACGACGCACCCTTGGGGCACAGGTGCCCACGGCTCCAGGTGTCGTCGGGGTTGCCCCGGATTCCGGCGATCCGGCCATCAGCGACCTCAATCTCCAAGCCGCACATGGCCTCACACAACGGACAGGTGTAGAGGTGGCGGCCATCCTGACCGGTGGCGGCCGACTGCGCATGCTCTGTGGTCACGGGCTCACGGTAGATCGCTGGGATTGCGCCCGCCGCAGTTCGGGTAAACCTCGGGCGCCAATCGTCGGTCCGGTCTAGTCCAGTGGGACGCCCAACGTGGTGAGGGTCATCGCCAGTGCGTCGTACTGGCCTACCAGTATCACGAATTCAATCACCTGACGGCGATCCAGGTACCCGCTGAGTAGCTGCCAACTCTGATCCGACAACGTGCGGTTCGCGACGAGTTCATCGACCCCGGTCAGTAGCGCCCGCATGCGTCCGGAGAACCCGTCCGCACTCGGCCAGGCGAACACTTCGGCCTGGGTGGTCTCATCGAGTCCGCGTCGAAGGGCCAGCCTGCGATGCTGCTGAAGTTCGTAGGCGCAGCCGCGCAGGTGCCCAACCCGCAATATGACGGCCTCGGTGTCGTACTTGGGCAGTCGGCCTCGGTACAACAGCACACCACTGAACGGTATCCACGACCAGAACAACCGCTTGTGCTGAGCCAGTGCTGTGAACAGATGGAATTCGGGCACACCCCAGACGCGAGCGGTCAGCTTGCAGAACAACCACCCGAAAAGGCCTAGTTCGCGTCGGGTGCCCGACGGGATGCGCGGCGTCGCGACAGCGGGCAGTGGGGCCGGTAATTCCGGGTCGGGATGAGTGGTCACCGCAATATCCTCGCTCGGCCAGTAAGCCGTCGCCGGGCTTCGTGATTGTTGATGGTACGGGTGAATCGGAGGTTCGCACTGTCCTGAGGGCGCATAAGCCACCCGGGTTGTACGAACGCTGCACCGACGGTGGATCCGCAGGATGATCGAGCGAGACGCTGACGTCCGACGCCGGACCTCAGCCGCCCAGCAACCGCCCGGATATAGCGACCACCAGTCGCTTCGGCAACACCCGGTTCAGCCCGCGCGCAACGAAGGCATTGGCAATGCCGTCGACGAAGCTGGGTTTGCGGTCCGACAGAGCACGAATCGTATGGTCGACGACCTGCTCCGGCGTGCGGGTGAAGGCCTTCGCAGCCACGCCCGAGGCGGCCACGGCCGCGCCCTCACCGGCCAGTTCGAAGAACGGGGTGTCGGTCAGTCCGGGGCACACCGCGAGGACCCGGATTCCATTCTTGCGCTCCTCGGCCCAAACCGCCTCGGTGAAGGACAGCACGAAGGCCTTCGTCGCGCCGTAGACGGCCATTTTCGGCAACGGCTGGAATGCCGCGGTGGAGGCGATGTTGATGACCACCCCCACCCCCCTGGCGCGCATCTGCGGAAGGTAGCGCGCGGTCGTGCCGACCAGCGTCAGGCAATTGAGCCGGACTTCCTCCTCAAGGCGTTCCGGGTCAGCGTTGGCGACGTCGCAGTGAGTCCCGAAGCCGGCATTGTTGATCAACACATCGACCTCGAGGCCCAGACTGTTCGTCCGCTGCCACAGGTCACCGGCAGCGGTAGGTACCGAGAGGTCCATCGGGACGACGGTGACTTCCACGCCGTGCGCTTCCCGCAGCTGCGCGGCGAGCTCGTCGAGCTTGTCGGCACTGCGCGCGACCACGATGAGGTCGTGGCCCCGCCCGGCAAATTGCCGGGCGAACTCGGCGCCGATGCCGGTCGAAGCCCCCGTGATCAGGGTCACCGTTCGCCGAGTTTCATCCACGAGCGATATCGTAGAGGCCCTTTACGGGCCGCGTATCATCGAAGATGTGCAGCATCCGCAGCGAGTCAGCGGATTGGACGCCAGCTTCCTCTCTCTCGAAACCGCAACGCAGCCCCTGCAAGTGTTTTCGGTGGTGGAGTTGGATACGACGACGATTCCCGGCGGCTATCGATTTGACCGTCTGCGGGACGCGTTAGCCGAGCGGATCCGGGCGGTCCCGGAGTTCCGGGAGAAGCTCTCGTCCCGCACGCTGACCATCGGCCATCCGGTGTGGGTCCGGGACGACGAGTTCGATATCGACCGGCATCTGCACCGGATCACCGTGGCTGCTCCCGGCACCCAGACGGAGCTGACCGAGGTCTGCGGCCGGCTGGCCGGGTTGCCGTTGGATCACGGCCGGCCGCTGTGGGAGGTGTGGGTCATCGAAGGACTGGATGGTTCCCTCAACACCGGGCGGCTGGCCGTACTGCTCAAGGTTCATCACGCCGCGGCGGACGGTGTGACCTATGCAAACATGGTGTCGCGACTGTGCAGCACCGAACCCGAACCGCCACTGCCGGACCAGGTTGAGGCCCCGGTGTCCGCTGGTGCACTGCGGGAGGCACTCGACGGTCTGGCCCGATTCGCGAACCGGCCGGTGTACCTGGTGACCCGGGTACTTCCCGCGGCCGCGCGCGCCGTCATCGACGCCATCCGACGGGCATCCGCGGGCCGCGCCATGGCAGCTCCGTTCACGGCCCCCCGCACGGTACTGAACGCCAAGTTCAACGCCCAGCGCTCTGTCGCGTTCGCCCGACTCGATCTGAATGAGGTCAAAAGGGTCAAGGACCACTACGGGGTCAAGGTGAACGACGTGGTGATGACCCTGGTGGGCGGGGTGATGCGCCAGTTCCTGCTCGACCGCGGCGAATTGCCCACGTCCTCCCTGGTGGCTCTTGAGCCGGTATCGGTGCACGGGATGTCCGATCGCACCGCGCGCAATCAGGTCTCGGGCATGCTCGTCGCGTTGCAGACCCAGATCGCAGATCCGGTGGACCGCCTCAGAGCCGTTGCGACGGCGAACGCATACGCCAAGGAACAGGTTGCAGCGATCAGCCCGATGCTGCTGCAGGACTTCGGTGAGGTCGTCGGGTCGGTTCTGCTCGGCATGGCCAAACGGGTTTACGCCCGGCTGACCCAGTTCCGCCCGAATTACAACGTCATCCTGTCCAACGTGCCGGGCCCGGATCCGGCTCACTACTTCCTGGGCGCCAGGATCTCGGCGATGTACCCGTTCGGGCCGGTGCTGCTCGGTGCGGGCATCAACTTCACGTTGTGGTCGGTGAACGGCATATTGCACATCGGGCTGATCTCCACGCCGGGAGTGATACCCGCACTGCCGGAGCTGGCCGACGGTCTCGCGGCGGGCCTGGGGGAACTGCTCACTGCAATCCGTGACGCTGGAACAGCTTCCGCCGCGGTGTAGCGGAATTCCGCTACTCGGTCACCTGCTCGTATCGGGACGGCACGCCGGCCAGGATCCTGTGGATCTCGGCGACATACCGTTCGGGTTCGGGTCCGTGGCTGTGATAGCTCACCATCAGACGACCACCAAACGTACCGACCGAATACATGTCGACTCCCGCCGATGTCGACGCGAATAGCAAATCGAGGTCGTACTGCTCGACCACCAGATCGGGCGGAGTTCGCAGCGGGGGCAGTTTCCCGCCGTCCGTGGCCATTACGACGTCGGGCAGTCCGGGCGGATTGCCATGGTATTCCAGGCCGAAGTGCAGAAACGACTGCTGGATCACGCCGTCAGCCAGATCAGCGCGGAACGCCTCGACGATGTCGCGGGCCAAGTCCAAGATGTCGGTGCCGGAATGGATCTCGGCCAGGTACATCGCTACCCCCACCGGGTTGGTGGCCTCGGTAGCACCGACCGGCGGGGTTAGGCGGAAGCGCAGATCGACCGGGTAGATGTAGGGGATCGGAAGGTGTGGGGTCTGGCGAATCTTCCACTCGGCCAGCAGGATCGAAGCGGCAGTCACGGCGTTGAGGCTGACCCGCCGATCGGCACAGATGTCGGCCAGGGCTTGGGTCTCCTGCTGGGAGAGTCGACAGCAGGCCGCCGGCACCAAAACCGACTGGGGGCCGACCCGTCCGGCGTTCCGCCTGGAGGGAGGCAGCTCGTAGGCGAACATCGCCGGCAGGAAGCGCTCCAGGCCAAACCGCTGAAGTTTGACGATGCCACGCTCGGCAAGTACCGCCTCCAACGACTCCGGAACGGGCTCAGTCTTGACCGGCCCGACGCCGGTGCCGGCGACGATATCGGTATACCAGCCGAAGAGCTTATCCAGCAGCGCAAACGCGTGGTGAGCGTCGGCCAGCGCATGGTTTGCGAAAATGGTGAGTTCGGACCGGTCCTCGCCAAGCCTGAGTCGCAGATTGACCAGTGCCTCGGACTGCTTCGGCAGCCGAGGTGTGGACGTGTCGCTGATCTTCTCGAGCCAGATTCCTTCGTGCTCGTATTCATCGACCACAATCTGATGCCTGCCGTCGGCGCTCCGCTCGAGGTGACCGGCATGGACGGGGTGCACTCGCAACAGCGTCTCGAAAGCATCCGCCATCGCGCCCACGTCCACCGGACCGCGCAGAGTGACGGTGAGACTGACGAAGCTCCCGGATTTCGCGTAGAACTCCTCACTGGGCGACAAATAGCGGATCGGCGTTGAGCCAAACACTGTGTCTAACCTTCCCTTCGACGAATGGTCACTGCACGACGGCTATCGGCTCGTACTGGCCCGGCGGTATCCCACTGTCAGCGGCAGCAGACAGACCGCGAAGATCGCCGCACACCAGATCAGTGTGCTGATCATCGGCGACAGCACCGGTCCACCCACCGACAGTCCGCGCATCGCATCCACGGCCGGGGACATCGGCTGGTACCGGACCACCGGCTGGACCCAGTCCGGGTACCGGTCCACCGGCACGAAGCCGGTGCAGAACGTGGAACCCAGGATGATCACCGGCTGCATCGCCTCCACCATCACGGTCCTGGGCCAGTACAGCGCGACCGTGGTGGCCAGCGCCGCGAAGGCGATGCCGAACAGCACCGGGATGGCCACCCACAACAGTGCAGCCGCCACACCGGCGTGGAACCGAAATCCGAGGATGAAGCCGGTCGACAGGATGATCAGCGTCGTGAAGAACAGCCGTGCGGTCTCCGCACCCAGACGGGCCAGCAGTCCCGCGGCTCGATGGATGGGCAGTGACCACATCCTGGCCAGGAACCCGTCGAGCCGCTCGGTATTGATCCCGACCATCCCGGTCGTCGACCCCGACATCGTCGCCAGCAGTGCCACCAGTGGCACGCTTCGGTACAGCGCGTTCTCGCCGGTGATCGCCGTGATCGAGTCACCGAAGACGACCTTGAGGGTGAGCAGGAAGGCCACCGGTAGCAACACCGCGTGGACCAGGGTCATCGGGGTGCGGGCCGACCTAACCAACAGTCGCCGGGTGAGCACCCCGGTCTGCGCCAGCAGACTGCCCTGACCGGCCGAGGAAGTCCCGACGGCCGCAGCATCCAGAACCGTCATCAGGTTCTCCGCCGATACACCACGACCGCCCACGGCAATGTCACTGCCATGATGCCGAACACCCAGCCCAGCGCGGGCCCGATCACCGACCAGGTGACCGGCCGGACGCCGTCACCCGAGTCTCCGGCCAGCGCCTGCAGCGCGTACACCAGCCGGGAGATGGGCTGATTGTCGACGACAGGCTGGATCCACTCCGGAAACCGTTGCAGGGGTTGGATTCCCACCGACAGGAACCCAAAGATGAGCTGCGGCAACAGCAGCCACTGAGCGGTCGCCGCGGGGTCGCGTGACTTTGT
>JBAXIA010000107.1:0-9805 GCA_037138615.1 Mycobacteriaceae bacterium
CGGCGTGGCCGCCGGTGGGCTGAATCCGTATCCGGTCATCAGCACGGTGTCGCAAAGGAAAGCGTGCAACTGGCCCAGGTTCGCCACGCCCCCCTCGGCCAGATAGATATGAGCCTGTACGGCGATTCCCGCGGGCACGGTGGACCGCTCCATCAGGTCGGCGTCGGGCGCCTGCTCACCACTGACCACCACGGCCGGAATCCCACTCGCGATGACGGTATCGATGGTGTTCTGCAGGGCCCGGTAGCCGCCGAGGACCCGGACCACCACCACGGCGGCACCGTCGAGCAACCCGGCGAGCTGGCCCGCGGCCAGGCGGGTTGGGTTGGCCCAGCGGTAGCGCGCAGCGCTGGCGCGCGCGGTGATCAGGTCGGTGTCGGACGTCGACAGCAGGACGATGGTGGGCCGGGGCACCCGCTATTCGTACCGTAGCCACCACCGCGGTCCGCCCCCGGCCACGTCGTACGGTGGACGGGTGGCCCGATCGCGCAAGGATGACGCCTGTCCGGGCGCCCTGCATCTTCATCAGGCCGCTGACGGTGCGCTGGCCCGGGTACGCCTGCCAGGCGGGATGATCACCGCCGGTCAGTTGGAGTCGCTTGCCGAGGCCGCCGAACGGTTCGCGACCGGGACTCTCGAACTCACCGCCCGAGGCAATCTGCAGGTGCGCGGAATCACTGATACCGCCGCGATCGCCGATGCGGTGGCCGCGGCCGGGCTGCTTCCCTCGGCTACTCACGAACGGGTGCGCAATATCGTCGCGTCACCGCTCTCGGGCCGCCTCGGCGGCGTGGTCGACGTGCGTCCCTGGGTGGCCGCACTTGACCTCGCGATCCAGTCCGCACCGGATTTGGCCGGGCTTCCCGGGCGATTCTGGTTCAGCATCGACGACGGCAGCGCCGACGTATCCGGCCTGGCCGCGGACGTCGGCGTCCACGCCGTGGACATCGACGCCGTTGCCCTGCTGCTGGCCGGCCGAGACACCGGTATCCGACTGGATCCGGATGACGCGATCGGTGCCCTGGTGGCCGTTGCCCATCGGTTCGCCGAGATGCGCGGGGATGCATGGCGCATCAGCGAATTGCATGATCCTGGTGACCTGCTGCTCGGGTTCACGCCGACCGGTCCTGCCGGTGCCGCCTTCGCACCCGTCAACCGTCCACCGGTCGGGTGGATCGAGCAAGACGACGGAAAGGTCGCACTCGGCGCGGCAGTCCCCCTGGGAGTGCTGTCGGTCCGACAGGCACAGTTCGTGGCTGCCATCAACGCGCCGGTGGTGATCACGCCGTGGCGCTCGCTGCTGGTGTGCGATCTCGCCGAGGGCGTAGCCGACACATCGCTGCGAGTGCTACCGCCGATGGGCCTGGTATTCGATGACACCTCTCGCTGGCTTGAGGTGAGCGCCTGCGTAGGCAGCCCGGGATGCGAGAGCTCCCGAGCCGATGTCCGGGCCGAGGCCACCCGGGTGGCCGAATCCGGCGCAACTGAGCTCAATAGGGTTCATTTCGTCGGTTGTGAACGCGCCTGCGGCAGTCCGCCGGCCGGCGAGATACTGGTAGCCACAGCCGACGGTTACCGGCCGATGTCGCGCCGCAGCGGCCCGCCGTAGGGTGATGACGTGCTCGACTACATCCGCGATGCCGGTGAGATCTACCGGCAGTCCTTCGCGACGATCCGGGCCGAGGCGGACCTGAGCCGGTTCCCCGACGACGTCGCCCGGGCGGTGGTGCGGCTGATCCACACCTGCGGCCAGGTCGACCTCACCGAGCACGTGGCCTTCACCCCTGCCGTCGTGGCCGCCACCCATGCAGCACTGGCCTCGGGCGCCCCGATCCTGTGCGACTCGTCGATGGTGGCAGCCGGAATCACCGCGGCACGGTTGCCCGCCGGAAATGAAGTGGTGTCGTTGGTTACCGACCCCCGCGCTGCCGATCTCGCGAAGCGCCGCGACACCACCCGTTCGGCGGCCGGCGTGGAATTATGGGCCGACCGGATGGATGGCGCGGTGCTGGCGATCGGCAACGCGCCCACCGCGCTCTTCCGACTGCTGGAACTCATTGACGAGGGTGCGCCCGCGCCGGTCTCAGTTCTCGGCGGCCCGGTGGGATTCGTCGGGTCGGCGCAGTCCAAGCAGGAACTGATCGACAACCCGCGCGGTATGGATTATTTAGTGGTGCAAGGCCGACGCGGCGGCAGTGCGATGGCGGCAGCGGCAGTCAATGCGATCGCGAGCGCCCGCGAATGAAAAAGGGCACTTTGTTCGGCGTCGGTTTAGGCCCCGGCGATCCGGAGTTGGTCACCGTCAAGGCCGCCCGAGTTATCGGTGCGGCCGACGTGGTGGCGTATCACAGTGCCCGTCACGGTAGGAGCATCGCGCGCGGTATCGCCGAGCCCTATCTACGGTCCGGCCAGATAGAGGAACATCTCGTCTACCCGGTGACTACCGGCGACACCGACCACCCCGGTGGTTATGACGGCGCGATGGAGGACTTCTACACCGAGGCCTCCGATCGCATTGCCGCGCACCTGGACGCCGGTCGTGATGTCGCGCTACTCGCTGAGGGTGACCCGCTGTTCTACAGCTCCTACATGCACATGCACACGCGACTGGCTGACCGCTTCAACGCGGTGATCGTGCCCGGTGTGACATCGGTCAGCGCGGCCTCAGCGGCGATCGGCGCTCCGTTGGCGACCGGCGACGAGGTGCTGTCGGTACTGCCCGGCACGCTGCCAGTCAGCGAACTCGCACGCAGACTCGCCGATACTGACGCCGCCGTGATCATGAAGTTGGGACGCACGTATCGGCAAGTGCGCGAGGCGCTTTCACTTGCCGGTCGGCTCGATGAGGCGATCTACGTCGAGCGAGCGAGTAGCGATGGTCAGCGGGTTATGCCGGCCGCCGACGTCGATGACGCCGAGGTGCCGTACTTCTCGATCGCCGTCGTTCCGGGTGATGGCCGCACCACCCGAGTGGCTCCACGCATCGGAACCGTCGCGGTCGTCGGACTGGGCCCGGGCGACGTCGACTGGATGACGCCGCAGAGCCTGAGCGAGTTGGCCGCCGCCACCGATCTGATCGGCTACGGCCCATATCTGGACCGGGTGCCAGTCCGTCCCGGACAGCGCCGCCATCCGTCCGATAACAGCGACGAGCCGCAGCGCGCCCGACTGGCGTGCGAGCTGGCAGAGCAGGGCCGCGCGGTGGCGGTTGTCTCCTCCGGTGACCCCGGTGTCTTCGCGATGGCGACAGCCGTACTTGAGGAGGCCAAGCAGTGGGCCGGGGTGTCGGTGCGGGTGATCCCGGCGATGACCGCCGCCCAAGCGGTGGCCAGCAGGGTCGGCGCACCACTGGGTCATGACTATGCGGTGCTGTCGCTATCCGATCGACTCAAACCGTGGGAGGTTATCGCCGCCCGACTCTCTGCGGCGGCTGCCGCGGACCTGGTGCTGGCGATCTACAACCCGGCGTCGAAGAGCCGTACCTGGCAGGTCGCGGCCATGCGGGACCTGTTGTTGGAGCACCGCGACGCCGGCACGCCAGTGGTGATCGGACGGGACGTGTCCGGCCCTGACGAATCGGTCACGGTCGTACGCCTGGCCGATCTCGACCCGGCCAAGGTGGATATGCGCTGTCTGCTGATCGTCGGGTCATCGCAGACTCAGTGGTACACCGCAGTGACCGGTGACACCGTATTCACGCCTCGGCGTTACCCGGGCTGAGCACCCACGTGACAGCGTCGGTCACCGAACTGACAACAGCCACACCCTCGGGAAGCGCTGGGCGCTTGATCATCACCACGTCCACACCGAGGGCACTCGCTGCATCGAGTTTGGCCTGGGTGAGCGCTCCCCCGCTGTTCTTCGTGACCAGCACCTCGATTTGTCGGCTGCGTAGCAGTTCACACTCGTCGTCATAGTGGTAGGGCCCGCGGGAGAACACTAGCTCGTGGTTGGCCGGTAGGACCGCGGCCTCCGGCGCGGTCACCACCCGGATCAGAAACCAGGCGTCGCTGCGCGAGAACGCGGCGACACCGGAACGGCCGGTGGTCAGGAACACCCGTGAATACCCCTTGGCGGCGATGACTTGCGCGGCCTCAGCATCACTGGCGACCACCGTCGCTCCTGTTGGATTCCACGGCAGCCGATTCAGCACCACATGCGGAACGTCGAGTTCGGCGCAGGCGGCCGCAGCGTGCGCGGTGATGGTGGCGGCGAACGGATGGGTGGCGTCGACGACAGCGGTGATGTCGTGGCCGACAAGCCAGTCGCGCAATCCCTCAGCGCCACCGAAGCCACCGATGCGCACCGGGCCGGCGGGCAATGCCGGATCAGGCACCCGGCCTGCCAGTGAGCTGATGATGTCGACATCCGGGTGCAGTTGCTCGGCCAGCTCGCGGGCCTCGGCGGTACCACCGAGCACCAGCACCCGCATCAGTGCCGGTCTCCCCGCGACCGATCGGACGAGTAGAGATAGCTGTCGGTAAAGCCTTCGGCCGCAAGCACATCGCCGACGATGATCACTGCGGTGCGCGTGATCCCGGCGTCATGCATCTGATCCGCGATATCGGCCAGCGTGCCACGCAGGACCACCTCCTGCGGCCAACTCGCGAACGCGACCACCGCCGCCGGGGTGTCCTCGGTGTAGCCACCGGCCAGCAGTTGCGGCACGATCGCGTCGATGCGGTGCGCGGCCAGGTGGATCACCAGCGTGGCACCGTGCGCCGCGAGTGCAGTCAGGTCCTCACCGTCGGGCATCGCGGTGGACAGTGTGGCAACCCGGGTCAGGATCACGGTCTGCGCCACACCCGGCGCGGTCAGTTCCCTGCCCAGTGCAGCGGCGGCGGCAGCGAAAGCCGACACGCCCGGGACGATCGCGTAGTCGATACCCAGTGCGTCGAGACGGCGGCTTTGTTCGGCGATAGCGCTGTAGAGCCCCGGATCGCCCGAGTGCAAGCGTGCGACGTCATGACCCGCAGCATCGGCAGCGACGATCTCGTCGATGATCTGATCCAGTGTTAGCGGACCGGTATCGACGATGCGGGTGCCGGTCGGGCAGTACGTCAGCAGATCATCCGGCATGATCGAGCCGGCATACAGGCAGACCTCGCAGCGCTGGAGCAGTCGCTGGCCGCGGATCGTGATCAGGTCCGCCGAACCCGGTCCGGCACCGATGAAGTACACGGTCACTTCTGCGCCACCGCTACGACCGTGAGCAGCCACTGGGTGATCGGCATCTGCGGACGCCAGCCGGTGAAGCCCCCCAGTGGCTCGCCTTGATAGTGCTGGAACCGTCGGAGTTCGCCGCCGAGTTGGGCGTACCACTGCACGAGAAGCGCTTCGGATTCGGCAGTGACGGCATTGACGACAAGCCGACCGCCGCTGGGCAACTGCGCCAGGCAAGCCTCGACCATTCCCGGGGAGGTGAACCCGCCGCCGATAAAGATGACGTCCGGTACTGCGGCACCGGTGAAGGCGCCCGGTGCCTCGGTCCGAACCTCGATATCGGCTCCGAAGGCGCGGGCGTTGGCCATGATCCGCTGGCGGCGCTCAGCGTCATTCTCGAATGCCACGGCGCGACAGTCGGCTGTGCTGCGGCACCACTCCACGGCGATACTGCCCGAACCCGACCCGACGTCCCAGAGCAGCTGACCCGGGCGAGGCGCGAGTGCGGCGAGTGTCACCGCGCGCACCGTCTGCTTGGTGATCTGGCCATCGTGGCGCAACGCATCGTCGGGCAGTGTGCCCCCGACTCGCTCATCCGGCAGGTAATCGATCGCAATGACATTGAGGTCATCGATATCCGGCGGCGGCGCGGCCGCCCAGGCCTCGGCCGGACCCGAGCGGATCCGCTCCCCGGGGCCACCGAGTTGCTCGAGAACACTGAATTCCGAAGCGCCACGGCCGGTATCAGTCAGGACGGCCGCCAACTCAGCCGCCGTCGAGGCACCGCGCGATAGCACCACCGCGCGCCCACCCCGGCGAACCGCGGTGTGTACTGGTGCGGTGACCAGGCTGATGATTTCGGTGTCCTGCGCGGCCCAGCCCATCCGGGCACAGGCCAGCGTCACCGAGGACACATGCGGGAGCACCCGCACCCGGTCGGCACCGTGAAGGCGAATCAGCGTGCCGCCGATGCCATGCAGCAGTGGATCGCCGCTGGCCACAACATGGATATCCTCGTCGACGGGTAGCTGTTCCAGCGCCGGCAGCATCGGCGTGGGCCAGGGGTGCCGAGGTGCGGTGACAGTCTCGTCGAGCAGATCGAGTTGGCGCGGGGATCCATAAATGACGGTGGCCGCGCGCAGTTCGCGGCGCGAATCCTGCGACAGGCCAGCCATTCCGTCGGCACCGATACCCACCACAATGCACGTCACCGTGGCATCCTCCGCCACACAGCGTGCGGCAACAAACGCATGCAGAAGAACAGCGGCCGCAGCGCCCACGGCACCCATACGGTCCGGCGGCCCGTCGACAATGCCCGCGCGGCGGCGGCGGCAACCTGCGCCGGAGTGCTCGACAGCGGCGCGGGATCCATGCCCTCGGTCATCCGACCGATCACAAACCCGGGCCGAACGATCAACAGCCGCACCCCGCTGCCGTGCAGCGCATCGGATAGCCCGCCGGCGAATCCGTCCAGACCAGCTTTGGCTGAGCCATAAACGTAGTTAGCCCGGCGCACCCGCACCCCGGCCACCGAGGAGAACACCACCAGTGCGCCACGGCCGGTATCCCGCATAGCGTTGGCGAGCAATGTCAGCAGGCTGATCTGCGCGACGTAATCGGTGTGCACGATGGCGACCGCGTGGGCGGGATCGGCCTCGGCGCGGCCCTGGTCACCAAGGATGCCGAAGGCCAGCACCGCGATATCGATTGGTCCGTATTCGCCGATCAACGTCTCCACCAACCGGCCGTGGGAGTCCAGGTCATCAGCATCGAACTCAATGCGGTGTACCGCCAGGGCACCCGCCGCGCGCACCGCCGCGGTCTGCTCGCCGAGGCAGTCAGCACGGCGGGCGGCCAGCACGACCGTCGACCCCGGGGCGAGTCGGGTGGCGAGTTGGGCGCCGATCTCGCTGCGGCCGCCGAAAATCACCACCACCCCGCCGGCCGTGTCGGCCGTGTCTTTCATGGCTGCGATTATTCACTGCGCTAGCGTGAAGCCTGATGGCGAATCAAACTACCCGGCTGACCAGCGACGCTCTGGACTTCCTCTCCGAACGTCACCTGGCGATGTTGACCACCCTGCGCACCGATGGCTCCCCGCACGTGGTTGCCGTCGGGTTCACCTTCGATCCGGTCACCCATATCGCCCGGGTGATCACCAGCGACGGATCACAGAAGGCCGTCAATGCCGAACGCAGCAGCGTCGGCGTGCTCTCCCAGGTGGACGGCGGACGCTGGTTGTCCCTGGAGGGCATCGCCGGCGTGAACCGGGATCCCGAGGCGGTCCGCGATGCCGAGTTGCGTTACGCCCAGCGCTACCGGACGCCCAAGCCCAATCCGCGGCGGGTGGTCATCGAAGTCCTCATCAAGCGGGTGCTCGGCTCGTCAACTCTGCTCGAGCGCACCGAGCGCTGATTCACTGCGGTAGCGGTACCACCGTCAAATCATGCGGTCGGTTGTTCACCGATAGCGCCCCGTCGGCGGTGACGATCACAATGTCCTCGATGCGGGCACCCCACTGCCCGGGCAGATAGATTCCCGGCTCAATGCTGAACGCCATACCCTCGGCTAACGGAAGGTCGTTGCCCGCGACGATATAGGGCTCCTCGTGTACCGATAGTCCGATGCCGTGTCCCGTGCGGTGCACGAAATACTCCGCGAGTCCGGCGTCGGCCAGCACATCGCGGGCGGCGGCGTCGACCTGCTCGGCAGTCACTCCGGGGCGCACCGATGCCACCGCGGCAGCCTGCGCGCGCTGCAGCACCGCGTACTGCGCGGCGATTTTGGTAGACGGTTCGCCGAGGCTGTAGGTACGGGTGGAATCGGAGTTATAACCGGGTTCGACGGGGCCGCCGATGTCGACGACGATGATGTCACCGGGCTGTAGCACCCGATCGGAACATTCGTGGTGCGGGTCGGCACCATGCGGTCCGGACCCGACGATGACAAACGCCGCTTCCGAATGCCCCTCGGCCACAATGGCTTCAGTGACATCGGCGGCGACCTGGGCCTCGGTGCGACCAGGTTTCAGAAACTCCGGCACCCGGGCGTGCACGCGATCGATCGCGGAGCCGGCTGTGCGCAGGGCGGCGATCTCGTCAGGATCTTTAATCATCCGCAGGCTCGCCAGCACCGCGGTGGCAAGTACCGGAACGACACCCAGCACATCGGCCAGTGGCAGAAGATGCAGTGCCGGCATGGAGTCAGTCACCGCAGTCGCCACGGGGCCGCCGCCCAATGCGTCGGCCACCAGTCGGTAGGGGTCATCACCGTCCACCCAGTCCCGTACGGTCAGGGCGAGATCGGCCACCGCCGACTCTCGCAGGGCTGCCAACTCCATCCGCGGCAGCACCACCGTCGGTTCACCTGCGCTGGGCACCACCAATGCGGTCAGCCGCTCGAACGTCTGCGCCCGCGAACCGATCAGGTACCGCAGGTCATAGCCGGGAGTAATGATCAGGCCCGCCAGTCCCGCTGCCGCCGCTCCCGCCGCCGCGGCAGAAACCCTGCGGGCGTAGACGTCACTGCTGAACCGTCCGCTCATATCGGTCAGGCTAGCGTGGGCAGCTATGACTCCACCGGTGCTCCTGCTCGACGGTGCCAGCATGTGGTTTCGCTCCTACTTCGGGGTGCCGTCGTCGATCACCGCGCCCGACGGCCGACCGATCAATGCGCTACGTGGATTCCTCGACAGCGTCGCCACGCTGATCACCCAACATCGGCCCGCGCGCCTGGTGGTGTGCCTCGACCTGGACTGGCGTCCGCAGTTTCGGGTCGACCTGATCCCGTCCTATAAGGCGCACCGGGTGGCAGAAGCAGGCAGCCCGGTCGGGGAAGAAGGCGACGAAGACATCGAGGAGATCCCCGACGATCTCAGCCCCCAGGTGGACGTGATCATGGAGGTACTCGACGCATACGGCATCGCCACCGCCGGCGCCGAAGGATTCGAGGCCGATGACGTCCTCGGCACCCTGGCTGCCGTCGAACGCCGCAACCCGGTCGTGGTGGTCAGTGGCGACCGGGACCTGTTGCAGCTTGTCGGCGATGATCCCGTCGAGGTCCGGGTTTTCTATATCGGCCAAGGGCTCAAGAAGGCGACGCTGTTCGGCCCCGCCGAAGTCGCCGAGCGCTACGGCGTTCCGGTCGACCGCGCCGGCGATGCGTATGCGGAACTGGCACTCCTGCGTGGCGACCCCTCTGATGGTCTGCCCGGTGTGACCGGTGTCGGCGAGAAGACGGCATCGGCCATGCTGACCCAGTACGGGTCACTGGAGAATATCTTGTTGGCCGCATACGATCCGAAATCCGGGCTGCCCAAGGCATTCCGCGCCAAAATCCTGGCCGCGACGGACTATATCGACGCGGCGAAACCGGTAGTCCGGGTGGCCCGCGACGCTCCCGTGCAGCTGTTCACTGCCGATGACCGACTGCCAGTGCGCGCGGCCGACCCGGATCGGGTAGCCGAGTTAGCGCGCGGCTGGGGAATCGCGTCATCGATCGGGCGGCTAGAGAAATCGTTGGGTTCACTCGCCCCGTAACGGAGCCGATCGCATCACCGCTTACTTGGGCCGGCCGACCTCGTAGGTGCCCTTGTCGTCCTGGAACGTCACCGTCACCTGACGCTTGGTGCCGTCGATGCTCA
>JBAXIA010000108.1:0-9797 GCA_037138615.1 Mycobacteriaceae bacterium
CAGCCGCCGCACAAAAGGTCATCTTGCCTGGTGGAGCTAAGGGGATTCGAACCCCTGACCCCCACACTGCCAGTGTGGTGCGCTACCAACTGCGCCATAGCCCCAGGTGTGTCGAAACTACACCACCGCGATAGCCGCCTTCAAAACCGGTGATCAGGTGACGTACCGGATCACCGCGCGCCGACGTGCCAGAGTGCCGGGGTGTCACGCGTCTCGGGGGCGAAGGACCAGCCCACCGCAGCGATCAGCAGCATCGCCCCGCTGATGGCGAAGGCCCACCCGAACGACAGCTGCTGGGCGATCATGCCAACCCCGAACGACCCGACGATGGAACCGAAGTCCGACGTCATCTGAAAGGCTGCGACGGCCTGTCCGCCGCGGGCCGGGCCGATGATGTCGGCCACCGCGGCCTGCTGCGGTGATCCATAGAGGCCTGAGGCAGCCCCGGCGATGACCGCCTCGCCGAGAAACATCGGCAGCGATGACGTCAGTCCGAGTACGGCGGTAGAGGTACCGGCAAGCGCGAGTCCGATGATGAGCAGAGGCTTACGGCCGATGCGGTCTGAGAGTCGGCCGGCCGGGATGACGACGGCCACGTTGCCGACGGCGAATGCGGCCAATGCCAGCCCCGCGATACCCGCGCTGTGGCCGAGCACCTCCGAGGCGAACAGTGGAACCAGGGCGAAGCGCAGTCCAAAGAAGGACCAGCCGGTGGCGAAATTGGACAGCAGCGCGGCGCGGTAGGCGCGGTGGCTCAGCGCCACTCGCGCCGTCACCGTCAGCTCGTCGTCATCGGCAGGCGCGGCAACAGTCGAGTTGCGCAGGTTGACCAGGACGATGACGGCCGCGATCAGAAGCATGGTGCCGTAGATGAGGAACGGCGCCTTCAGACCCAGCCCTACCGTCAGGCTGCCCAACACGGGTCCGACGACCGAACCGACGAGGAAGCCGCCGGAGAACATCCCCGCCACCCGGCCTCGGGCATCATGCGGACTCATCCGGATCATCAGCGCCAATGCAGAGACGAAGAACATGGTCGAGCCGATCCCGCCAATCGCCCGGAACACCAGCAACTGCCAGTAGGTGTGGGCGAAGGCGCACGCCGCCGTGGACACCGCGACGACCAGCAGGCCGGTGACGTAGATCCGACGTTCTCCCAATCGCTGGATCAGCAATCCGGTGGGCGGCGCCGCACATAACCGCATGACCGCGAACGCTGTGATGATGAAGGTCGCCGCACTCAAACCCACTCCGAAGTGCCGAGCCAGCTGCGGCAGCACGGGCGCCACCACGCCGTAGCCCAGCGCAATCACGACGTTGGCGCCGATCAGCACCCACACCTCGCGGGGCAGCCGCACCTGTGCCTTCGAGATACTGGCGCCCTGCGCGACGGAACTCACGAGATAACTGTAGTAGGACGTGACCACGCGCTATTCGTACGACCTGATCCTCGTGACGTTCAGCGATAACGCCGGAGAACGTGACGGATTATGTCGTTCTCAGGCCGAATTCCGAGTGGGTGGTCATTTGCGACCCCCTGTTAACATCCGAAAGCATGCGGGAGTTGTCGTTTTCTTACCGTGGGGTCCCCGCGTACAACCCGTCCTCCACACCGTCGTTTGTCGGCCTGTTCGAATCGTCACCGACATCGATCTCCAATCCAAATCGCGCAACTGAGAAAGGACCGTTCCCGTGGAATCCGAACACCCATATCCCAGTGCCGATGGTCGTCGTTACGTCATGGATCTGAAGCCAGGGGTGGGAGTCCGAGACGCGGCCGATTCTGCCTACAACGATTTCGCCCACACCGACCGGGTTGACAACTTCACGGTGATGGAGGTCACGCTCAAGTCGCGTTGCCACGGCCATCAATTGGAAGGGATGGCCTACCCGATCACTCCCGTCGGGATGCATTACCTTCTGATTCACTACGACATTCCGCACATCGACGAGTCAACCTATCGGGTCAATGTCCGTGGCCTGGTGAACAATCCGCTGTCATTGGATATGCAGAACATTCGTAGTCGGCCGAAGGTCACAATGCCGGTGACGATGGAGTGCGCCGGGAACGGACGTCTGAACCAGAAATTTCGCCTCTGGCCACACGTTCCCTGGAACAACGAGGCAATCGGAACTGCCGAGTGGACCGGCACCCCACTTCGTGCTGTGCTCGAAGAAGCAGGGCTGACCGAAGGTGCGGTCGACGTCGTATTCACCGGACGTGACAAGGGTATTCAGGGCGGTCAAGTCCAGTACTTCCAGCGCTCGTTGTCCGTCGAGCAGGCGATGGCCGAGGAGGTTTTCCTGGCCTACGAGATCAACGGGCAAACCTTGCCACCGCAGCACGGCTTCCCGCTGAGATTGGTGGTCCCGGGCTGGCTCGGCATGACCAACGTCAAGTGGCTCGACTCGATCGAGGTGATCCCCTCGAAGTTCGAGGGCAGCCAGATGAAGTGGTACAGCTTCGCGAGCAACGACGACGACCCGAATCGCATTCCCTGCACACGCCAGAAGGTGCGTTCGCTCATGATCCCACCCGGGATACCCGATTTCTTCACCCGCTACCGCTATTTAGAGGAGTCGGACGCGGTCGAACTCCGCGGTCGCGCCTGGTCCGGATCTGGTCCAGTGCACAGCGTCGAAGTCAGCACCGATGGCGGAGCCACCTGGGAACCTGCGAATCTCGGGGTTCCGGTCGGGAAGTTCGCGTGGGTCGAGTGGACGTTTTCCTGGGAGAAACCCACGCGCGGCCGACATCTCCTTCGGGTCCGGGCGACCGACTCGGAAGGGAACAAACAGCTCGACGACGATTCGGCACACGACTACTACGCAATGGACATCACCAAGCCGCAATACGTTGACGTTGTGGTGCTGCCAGCCGGGGCTCTCACTCCGGGCTTCGCGGTCGGGGTTCCAATCCAGTTCCCCACTCTCTGAGGCGGCCGCACTCAGCCGATGACTGTATTCACCAGCTCCCGGGCGGCCTGCTGCACCTCGGCCAAATGCTCGGGGCCCTTGAACGATTCCGCATAGATCTTGTAGACGTCCTCGGTGCCCGAGGGGCGGGCGGCGAACCAGCCGTTGGCGGTGGTGACCTTCAGCCCGCCCAGTGGCGCGCCGTTGCCCGGTGCGGCGGTGAGCTTGGCGGTGATGGGCTCACCGGCGAGTTCGGTCGCGGTGACCTGATCGGCCGACAGCTTCGCCAGCCGGGCCTTCTGCTCGCGATCAGCGGGGGCATCGACGCGGGCGTAGATCGGGGCGCCGTAGGTGGCGGCGAGTTCGGCGTAGCGCTGCGACGGCGTCGACCCGGTGACCGCCAGGATCTCCGAGGCCAGCAGCGCCATGATGATGCCGTCTTTATCGGTGGTCCATACCGAGCCATCCTTGCGCAGGAACGAGGCCCCGGCTGATTCCTCACCGCCGAATCCGATTGTGCCGCTGATTAATCCGTCGACAAACCACTTGAAGCCGACGGGCACCTCGATCAGTGTGCGCCCCAGGCCAGCGACCACCCGATCGATGATCGACGAGCTCACCGCGGTCTTGCCCACTGCAACGCCGGCCGGCCAGTCGGGTCGGTGGGTATAGAGATAGTCGATCGCGACGGCCAGGTAGTGGTTGGGGTTCAGTAAACCGCCGTCGGGGGTGACGATGCCGTGCCGGTCGGCGTCGGCGTCGTTACCGGTGGCGATCTGATAGCTCTCCCGGTTGGCGATGAGCGAGGCCATCGCGTTGGGCGAACTGCAGTCCATTCGGATCTTGCCGTCGGTGTCCAGCGTCATGAACCGCCAGGTGGCGTCCACCAGCGGGTTGACCACCGTGAGGTCGAGGTTGTGGCGTTCGGCGATCGCACCCCAGTAGTCGACGGCGGCCCCGCCCAGCGGATCGGCCCCGATCCGGATGCCCTCGGCCCGGATGGTGTGGATATCGACCACATTCGGCAGGTCGTCGACATAGGCGTTCATATAGTCGTGGCGCTGGGCGGCGGCCAGTGCTCGCGCCAACGGGACCCGTTTGACCTCTTTACAGCCGCCCCGGAGGATCTCATTGGCGCGCTTGGCGATCGCCCCAGTGGCATCGGTATCGGCCGGGCCGCCGTTGGGCGGGTTGTACTTGAACCCGCCGTCTCGGGGCGGGTTGTGCGAGGGGGTGACCACGATGCCATCGGCCAACTGCGAGGTACGACCCCGGTTGTAGGCCAGGATGGCGTGACTGACGGCCGGCGTCGGGGTGTAGCGGTCGGCCGAATCAATCAGCACCACAACATCATTGGCTGCGAGCACCTCCAGTGCTGATACCCAGGCCGGCTCGGACAGGCCGTGGGTGTCGCGGCCGATGAACAGCGGCCCGGTCGTGCCCTGCGCGGCGCGGTACTCGGCGATCGCCTGGGTGGTGGCCAGGATGTGCGCCTCGTTGAACGCGCCATCGAGGCTGGATCCGCGGTGCCCGGAAGTTCCGAACGCGACCTGCTGAGCGACATCGTCGGGATCGGGGTCCACCGTGTAGTACGCGGTCACCAGGTGGGGAAGGTCGATCAGGTCTTCGGGTTGCGCCGGCTTCCCGGCGCGGGGATTAGCCGCCATGATGCTGATTGTGCCCGGCCGGGGCGATACTTTCTCCGGTTGTCACTGACCGTTAAGGAGGTAGCCGGTGTTAGGCCATGACAACCGCGAACTGGCAGCAGTGTTCGTCGGTGGCGCGGTCGGCACATGTGCCCGCGCGGCACTGGGCACGTTGGGGGTGGCCGATCCGGGTCGCTGGCCGTGGCCGACGTTCACGGTCAACATCGTCGGCGCCTTTCTGCTGGGCTACCTGGTCACCCGCCTGCTGGAGCGGCTGCCGCTGTCCCGTTACCGCCGGCCAATCCTGGGCACCGGGTTGTGCGGCGGTCTGACGACGTTCTCCACCATGCAGGTCGAGACACTGAAGATTATCGAGGCCCACCACTACGGTCTGGCTGCCGGGTACACCGCGGCCAGTATCGCCGCGGGCTTGCTCGCGGTCTATGTGGCGACGGTGCTGGTGCTCCGAGTGAGGATCAGACGGTGAACGCCGCGCTGTGGGCCGGCATGCTGGGCATCGGCGGACTCGGCGCGGTGAGCCGATTCATGGTGGACCGTGCGGTGTCCCGTCGCACGAAGGGCGTATTTCCGTTAGGCACGCTGGTGGTCAATATCAGCGGCGCGGTGCTACTGGGTTTCCTCTCCGGTCTGGTGCTTCGCCACGAGGTCGCGATGCTGGCAGGCACCGCCTTCCTCGGCGCGTACACCACATTCTCTACATGGATGCTGGAGACCCAGCGGTTGACCGAGGAACGTCGAATCTGGCCTGCCGCGGCCAATATCGTCGTCAGCGTCATTCTCGGCCTCGCCGCAGCGGCGGCTGGCCAGTGGGTGGCGAGCCTGCTGTGAACGCCGACTACCTGAAGCTGACGTCCTACTTCGCGGAGCGCCAGCGCGCGGGCTCTCGGTTCCTCGCCGAGTCGATGCTTGACCTATTCGCCGCACGTGGTGTCGACGGCAGCGTAATGCTGCGCGGTATCACGGGATTCGGTCACAGCGGGTTCATCCGGACCGACGAGAAGCTGACCCTCTCCGATGATGCATCGGTGATGATCGAAGCCATCGATACTCCCGAGACGATCAGCGCCCTGATCCACGAGGTCACCGCTATGACGGGCAGCGGCCTGATCACCCTGCAGCGGGCCACCGTGCTCGGAGACGATCCGGCGGCGGTATCGCTACTGGAGGCTGACGGCGAGATCCAGCTGACCATGTACATCAGCCGCAACCGTCGTATCGACGGCAAACCTGCGTTCTACACAATCTGCGACCTGCTGCGTCGACACCACTTCGCCGGTGCCACAGTCCTTCTCGGGGTTGACGGCACTTCCCACGGGATGCGTCGCCGCGCCCACTTCTTCAGCCGTAACTACGATGTGCCACTGATGATCGTCGCCGTTGGCAGCGCCGAACAGGTCCGGCAGGTGCTGCCCATCCTGGCCGCGATACCGCATCAGCCGCTGATCACCACCGATCGGGTTCAGGTGTGCAAACGCGACGGCCGGCTGCTGGCGCGACCACCCGCGCTACCCGCCCATGACGACCACGGCCGCGCACTATGGCAGAAGCTGACGGTCCACACCTCCGAGTCCACCCGGCATGACGGGGTACCGATCCACCGCGCCCTGGTCCGACGCCTCTTGGAGTCCGGTACGACGAGCGGCGCCACAGTATTGCGAGGTATCTGGGGCTTTCACGGCGACCATGAGCCCCACGGCGACAAGCTGATTCAGTTCGGTCGGCAGGTGCCGGTGAAGACGATCATCATCGACACCCCGCAGGGAATCGCCCGCAGCTTCGAGATCGTCGATGAACTCACCGGCGCGCATGGATTGGTCACCAGTGAGACGGTGCCGGCGGCGTTGGCCCTCGACGGCGGCGGGCACCGCGGGTCCACCGAACTGGCCGACTACCGATACTGAGTCGGCCAGTTCACCGGACCTGCAAAACCTCTGCCAGGACACCGAGGTGACTCTGCGCAATCTGCTTGGTCGCGGTCACCAGGGTGAGCGGGCCGGCAACTGCCAGCGCCCGCAATTCATCGAGAGCGGGTGCCAGCGCCGGATCGGATAGCTCCGCGCGGTATCGGCGGGCGAATTCGGCGTAGCGGTCCGGGTCGTGGCCGTACCACCGCCGCAACTCCGTCGAAGGCGCCACCTCTTTGCACCACCGCCCTATCCGAGGGTCCTGTTTACCCAGTCCGCGCGGCCACAGCCGGTCGACCAGAACCCGGGTCCCGTCGTCGGGATCCGGGTCGTCGTACACCCGTGCGGTCCGCATGACGATAAAGTTACCCGGCACTCACGCTGGAACGAGGAGGTCGCTGTGGGAGGCCCTCGATCATGTTCGGCTGCCTGGATTGCGGTGGGCCTGGCCTCAACAACATGTTTAGCCGGCTGTGGCACGAAGCAGTCCGAGACGCTGACCAGCTCCCCCACCTCGACCACCTCAGTCATCTCGACCGCCACCGCCTCATCACCGGCGATCGCGTCAACCGCACCGACCATGCCGGCGCGAATCGAGAAGTGGATCGACCTCAAAGCCGGTGACTGCCTGGCCGGGCTCCCATCCACCGATCCCGCGGTGGTCACGGTGACCGTCGTCGACTGTGCGACACCGCATCTGGCCGAGGTATACCTGCGGGCCGCCGTTCCGGTCGACGCGGCAGTCACCGGAACGGCTGACCAGCAGTGCCAGCTCGGCGTGACGCAGTACACCGGAGCACCCCTGACCGGTAGCCCGTACACGATGTTCTATCTGATCGATTCCGAACAGGACCGCACGTCCAACAACCCGCTTCCCAGCACCGTCATCTGCCTGTTGCAAGGCGCGCAGGGACAGTCGTTCAGCACATCGGCGCACCGCTGAGGCCCGACGCCACCGACTGCACTAGTGCGCGGCGAAGAACTGCGCGCTAGCCTGCGATGCGTTGATGGCCTGATCGGCGGGCCAGATGTGACCTCCACCGTTAATACTGACAAGCACAACCTCCGCGCCACCGGCACATCCCGCCGCGACCAGGCGGGGCACCTCCGCCGGCGAGGGTGTCGGTGGACTCGCGCACCGATCCACTGCGGCCCAGAGTCCGGTCAGCGCAGGCGCCGACACGATCTCGCTGGCGCCGCCGCGTCCGATCATCCCGCCTCCGCTGTAGGGGACGACCTGATCGGCGGTTCCGTGGATCTGCAATACCGAGACCGCCCGCGACGGGGCGCACGGCACGCCCATGCCCAGGGTCCCCGACACCGGGGCGATAGCGGAGATCAGGTCCGCGCGGTCGCACGCCAGCCGGTTGGCCATGAACGCGCCGGCGGACATCCCGGTGACGAAGACCCGCCCGGCAGGGATGCCGTACTCGACCGAGAGCCGGTCGATGAGCGCGGCCAGGAAGCCGACATCATCGATGCCCTGCCGATCGGGCACCGACGCGCCACGGCCGTCTGCCCAACTGAGGTCAATGCCGTCGGGATACGCCACGACGAATCCGTACTGATCGGCCACGGCGTCGTAACCCGTCAGGGCGGCTTGCTGACCACCGGTCTGGCCGGCGCCGTGCAGATTCAGCACCAGCCCCACCGGGGCGCCTCCCGCCGGCGCGTGCACCAGATAGGTGCGCTGTAGTCCCCCGATCGTCAGCGCACCCGGCGGATCACCGGGGCTCGCAGACGCGGGCCCTCCCGCGACGTAGCCGAGGAACGAAATAGTCGCAATAAACGCCGTCCATCGCGCGATCACGGCCATAGTCTGCACCAGCCGATCAGATTTCCTGAATCGCCTACAGCTTGCGGCGGCGCAGGAACGCAAAGCCGATGAACAGCAGGGCACCGGCGGATACCGGAACGGGAACCACGGTGTAGCCGAGATCCTTGAGAATGCCGAGTTCGATCGCACTCACAACCCGGATCGCCTGGCCGGTATCGGCGTAGGCGTTCATCAGTTGGGATTTCGCACCGGTGAAGGTCAAATCATCCAGATGCGAACCAGAGCTGCCCGACTCCCAGGGGTCGGGGGTGAAGATCGGTACCGGGCCACCGTATGCGGCTATTGCATTAGACCCACCGAAATACAGGCCACCGGCGCCACCGGTTAGATTCGCATCGTAGGCGGTGTTCCACCGGTTCCTGTTGCTCGCGATTCCAATCACCGGTGTCTTGTTGCTGGTGCCAAGGAAGCTGTCGAACGTCGTCCAGTTCGTGCCGCGACGGTTCCAACTGCTACCCGGAGCATCGATATAAGACAGGAATCCGAAGGCGTGCAGCAACTCGTGCATCATGGTCGAGGTGAAGTCGTACTGGCTGCTGTCGACGGAATCACCGTAGGCCCAGGTTATTCCGAGATTCACGTCGACATAGCCGTCGGCTATCGCGCCGTTGGCGTCGACGCCGGTCTGCACCTTCTGCTGCACCACCGTGGGGAAGAAACCCGAACCGGTGCTGGTGAGATCGCTCCCCGTCGAGGCCAGGGTGTTGGAGTTCGGTGAGTTGTCCGCGGTGACGTCGAAGACGAGGGTGACCGGGGCACTGACCACGAAGTAGCCACCCAACTTATTCGCGGCCGCCTGCAGGGAATTCTTCGCCTCCGGTGTCCAGTACTGCGAACCGGTGGTGTAGTTGAAGACGAACGTCAGGTTGTTCTGCTGATTGTTCTGCTGGTTTTTCGCGGTGACGGGCACCGAGACCGTCACCGGCGCCGATCCGCCGTATCCATCGGTGATCGTCACCGTGAAGGTGTCGCTGCCGGCGACACTGCGAGAAGCGTCCGTCGGGGTATAGGTGAACGCCCCGGTTCCGGCGTTAATCGTTACCGCGCCCTTGCTGGTGGTGGCGGGTGTGCTGTACGTCAGGCTGTCGCCGTCTGCGTCGGTGGCGGTGACGGTGCCGATGACAACCCCGGTTGAAGCGTTGGGGTTGCCCAATGTGGTTGTGCCGGCGACTGGGGCGGCGTTGGCCGCTCCTACTGTGACGGCGACCGCAATGGTGGTGGTGCCACCTCGCCCGTCGCTGACCGTGACGACGAAGCTGTCGGCGGTGGCCGCTGCAGTGGCCCCGTCTCGCGCGGCAGCATGCCGTGCCGTCGCGGTCGGGGTGTAGGTGAAGGTGCCATTGGCGGCCACCGTGACCGCTCCCTTGGTGGTGGTCGCCGAGCCGCTGTAGGTGAGGGTGTCCCCGTCAGCATCGGTTGCAGTGACCGAACCGGTAACGACCCCGGTGGAAGCGTTCGGCGTGCCGACGGTCG
>JBAXIA010000109.1:0-9794 GCA_037138615.1 Mycobacteriaceae bacterium
CGATCAACCCAATTCCGTCGAGGAGGCGACCAACTCCACGATCGGAGTGTTCTTCCACGAACTCGCCCATGCGCTCATCTCGATCTACGACCTACCATTCACCGGGCGTGAGGAAGACGTCGCCGACCAACTTGCGGCGTTCGCGATCCTCGAAACTGACGGTGTCCTGAAGGACTTCCCCAACCCGTCCCTGGTCGCCGAGGATTACGCGCTGATGTTCAAGCTGTGGGCAGAACAGCGCGGCAGTGTCGGCCTAGCTGACTTTGCCGCAACGCATTCCGTTAATGAAACGCGGATGTACAACCTCAAGTGTTGGATCTACGGGTCGGACCCCGCCGCCCATGCCGACATGATCACCGACGGAAGGCTGCCCGAGGACAGGGCCGCCGGCTGTCAGGAGGAGTACCAGCAGTTGAGCCGGGGGTGGTCCACCCTTCTCGCCCCGTACCTGAAGTAACTGGTCTAGGACGCGTCGTCGTCACCGATGAGCAATCGAACCGCGAGGTCGAGGCGCTTGCTGACATCACTCGCTGATGCCCGGCGGGTCAGCCAGGCCAGCAGGTTGGACAGCCACACATCCGAGATCACCCGCGCGATGTGGTACTGGTCTTCGGTCGGTTCCCCGTCGCTCATGGCCCGGGCGAACATGGAATCGATGATCTTCTCGACGTGGTCGACCTCGCCGGCGGCCGAGGCATCGGCGAAGACGTAGGCGCGTGTCATCGCCTCGGTCAGTAGGGGGTTGCGCTGCATCGCGCGGTTGAGTTTGCTCACCATGAAGTGCAGTCGCTGGTATGGCGTCCCGCCCGCGACGGCCGAGCGGTCAGTCTTGGCGTCGATTCGTTCGAACTCCCGGCCCAGTGCGGAGACAAGAAGGTGAACTTTCGAGGGGAAGTAGCGGTAGAGCGTTCCGACCGCGACGTCAGCGCGGTCGGCGACAGCGCGCATCTGGACGGCCTCGAAGCCGCCCTTGGAGGCGATCGCCAGCGTTGCGTCGATGATCCGCTTACGCCGCTCACGCTGGGCCTCCGAGCCAAGTTCCGATTCGGCGAGCACCGAGACCGGCATCACCTCGCGTGGCTGCGAACCGGCGTCTCCGGCCGACGGCCTCTGCGCCGGCGGGGTCACGGGGGACGGCACAGGGGAGTGCGCGGGGGACGAAGCCGAGGACGAAGCCGAGGACGGCATCGGGGACGGCACTGTGACGGCTCCCTCCGCGCCTGGCGACCGCTGTCGACTTGACGGTTCGCCGCTGGCACTATTAGAACACGTTCTAGTGAGCTGAGGTCTGACTTAAGCTCATCTCACGCCAAACCTGAGGAGCCGACGGTGACCGCCACTATCACGGACGAACAGTTCGCTGCCCGCGAGTTGGTTCGGAGTTGGGCGGCCGGTACCGGCGCTCCCGAGGCCATCCGCAATATCGAGGGCGGACACAGTGAAGCCTGGCGGGCTGTGTACGACGGCGTTGCCGAACTCGGCCTGTTCGGAGTCGCCGTGGACGAAGCGGCCGGTGGCGCGGGCGGTTCGGTGGTCGACCTGTGCGCCATGGTGGAGGAGTCGGCCCGGGCATTGATCCCTGGCCCGGTCGCGACCACGGCACTGGCCTCCCTGGTGGTTACCGATCCTGAACTGCTGCAGGCGTTATCATCGGGGCAGATCACAGCCGGCGCGGCGTTGATCGCCGACCTCCATGAGGAATCCGGCCGGGTATCCGGTTCGGCTGACTACGTGTTGGGTGCATTGGCAACCGGACTGTTGCTGCTGCCGGTCGGTGAGCACGTGGTGCTGATCGATGCCGGTGCCGACGGAGTCACCGTCGAACCGCTGGTGGCGACGGATTTCTCCCGACCACTGGCCCGGGTCACGCTCGACTCCACGCCGGCGACCCGACTCACGGTGTCGCGGCGGCGCTTCACCGATCTGGCCGCGACGGTTCTGGCTGCCGAGGCCGCGGGAGTGGCGCGGTGGACCCTGGACACCGCGGCCGAATACGCCAAGGTCCGTGAGCAGTTCGGCAAGCCGATCGGCAGCTTCCAGGCCGTCAAGCACATGTGCGCGGAGATGTTGCTGCGCTCCCAGCAGATCTCGGTGGCAGCCCATGATGCGGCGGAGGCCGCTGCGGTCGGCACATCGGATGGTCATGATCACCAGTTGTCGATCGCCGCAGCCGTCGCGTCGGCGGCAGGGATTGATGCCGCAAAGGGCAACGCCAAGGATTGCATCCAGGTGTTGGGCGGCATCGGTATCACCTGGGAGCACGATGCGCATCTCTATCTGCGCCGCGCATACTCCATCGCACAGTTCCTCGGCGGTCAGTCGCACAGTCTTCGTCGGATAGTGGCGTTGACTCTCGACGGCGTTCGCCGTGAACTCCACATCGATCTGGAGTCCGTCGCGCATCTGCAGCCGGAGATCACCGCGGCCGTCGCCGAGGTGGCTGCTCTGCCGGTCGAGAAAAGACAGGTCGCCATGGCGGGCAACGGCCTGCTCGCACCGCACTGGCCGAAGCCCTACGGCCGCGAGGCCTCGCCAGCGGAGCAACTGCTCATCGACACCGAACTCGCCGCCGCCGGAGTAGACCGGCCGGACCTCGTCATCGGCTGGTGGGCGGTTCCGACGATCCTCGAGCACGGCACTGCCGAACAGATCGACCGCTTTGTTCCGGCGACTCTCCGCGGCGAAGTGATCTGGTGCCAGCTTTTCAGCGAGCCGGGTGCCGGTTCGGATCTGGCGGCACTTCGGACGAAAGCCGTTCGCACTGAGGGCGGTTGGAATCTCAACGGCCAGAAGGTGTGGACTTCGGCAGCGCACCGGGCGGACTGGGGGGTGTGCCTGGCCCGCACTGACGCCGAGGCGCCGAAGCACAAGGGCATCACCTACTTCCTGGTCGATATGCGCTCGCCGGGCATTGAGATCCGTCCGCTGCGTGAGATCACCGGGCACCGGAATTTCAACGAGGTGTTCTTCGACGATCTGTTCGTTCCCGACGAAATGGTGGTCGGCGAGATTAATGGGGGTTGGCCACTGGCCCGCAACACATTGGCCAACGAGCGGGTGGCCATGGCGCACGGCACCGCGCTGGGCAATCCGATGGAGGAGATGCTGGGTAACTTCTCGCAGCGGCAACTTGATCCGGCGATGACCGACCGGCTCGGGGAGCTGTTGCTGGCTGCTCAGGTGGGCTCCCTGCTGGACCATCGAATCGCCCAACTCGCCGTGGGCGGCCGGGACACCAGCGCAGAGGCCAGCGCACGCAAGCTGATCGGCGTGCGCTACCGGCAGTCTCTCGAGGAGTTCCGGATGGAGCTGGCTCCGGGGGCCGGGGTGGTCATCAACGATGCGGTCCAGATGTTCCTCAACACCCGTTGCCTGTCTATCGCCGGCGGCACCGAGCAGATCCTGCTCACCATGGCCGGTGAGCGGCTCCTCGGCCTGCCGCGGTAGTCGGGGATCAGCAGGGTTCAGTCGTAGCTGACCTCGACCGAGTCGGAAAGCGGCCGGGCCTGACATGCCAGGACGAGTCCCTCGGCGAGGTCGTCCGGCTCCAGGACGTCATTGACTTCCATCTCGACCTCGCCGTGCACTGTCGTCACCGCGCAGGCGCCGCAGTGACCCTCCCGGCACGAGAACGGAGCCTCGATACCCTGTTCCAGCATGACGTCGAGCAGCTTTTCGCTACGGGGCCATGGCACGGTGTGGGTCTTTCCGTCGAGGTGAACGACGGCGGTCGCCGGCTGGTCGGAAGTCGCCACGGAGCGATCAGCCCTTTCGATAACTAGAACACGTTACAGAAATGACAATACAATGAACTAGCTGGCACAAGCTTGCGCTGCTCGACACAAATCGTAACGTGTTCTAGTCTGATGTGCAGTAAACGTACTCTTCGGGAGGCTTGACGTGACGTCCATTCAGCAGCGCGATGCGCAGACGGTCCTGGCCGCTATCGATGATCTCCTGCCGCGGCTGCGTGAGCGAAATCAGGAGACCGAGGATCTGCGCCGGATTCCCGACGCGACGATCGCCGATCTCGACGAGGCCGGCTTCTACAAGATGCTCCAGCCCGAGCAGTGGGGCGGTCTGCAGTGCGACCCGACACTGTTCTTCGAAGCGGTACGCCGGATCGCCAGCGCCTGTGGTTCGACCGGGTGGGCCAATGCGATCCTCGGGGTTCACAACTGGCATCTGGCCCAGTTCGACCAGCAGGCCCAGGATGACGTATGGGCCGACGACCCGACGGTTCGGGTGTCGTCGTCGTACGCCCCGATGGGCCTCGGCACGGTCGTCGACGGCGGCTATCTGGTTAACGGCACGTGGCTGTGGTCCTCCGGATGTGACCACGCCACCTGGACCTTCGTTGGCGGTCCGGTGATCAAGGACGGTCGTCCGGTCGACTTCGGCAGCTTCCTCATGCCGCTTGGCGACTACCAGATCCGCGACGACTGGAACGTTGTGGGACTTAAAGGCACGGGCAGCAACACCCTGATGGTCAAGGACGTTTTCGTGCCGCGACATCGCTTCCTCTCCTACGGTGCGATGAACGACCACACGGCGGGGGGGTTGGTGAATAACACCGCCCCCGTGTACCGGATGCCCTGGGGCACAATGCATCCCACGACGATCTCGACGCCGATTGTCGGTATGGCCTATGGCGCATACGCCGCGCATGTTGAGTATCAGGGCAAGCGGGTCCGTGCTGCCTTCGCCGGTGAGAAGGCCAAGGACGATCCGTTCGGCAAGATCCGCATCGCTGAGGCCGCCAGCGATATCGACGCTGCCTGGCGCCAGCTCAAGGGCAACCTCGCCGAGGAATACGCATGCGTGAGCGCCGGCGAAGAGGTTCCGATGGAGCTGCGGGCGCGCGCCCGCCGCGACCAGGTCCGTGCCACCGGCCGGGCCATCAGCTCCATCGACCGGCTATTCGAGGCCGCCGGTGCGACCGCCCTCAACAGCGATCAAGCGCTGCAACGTTTCTGGCGGGACGCCCACGCGGGTCGGGTGCACGCCGCTAACGATGCCGAGCGTGCCTACGTCATGTACGGCAATCATGAGTTCGGGCTGCCAATCGGCGACACGATGGTCTAAGGGTGAGATGACATCGTTCATCCACGAGGCCCAGTCCCAACAGGACCTGACCTTCGAATCCACCTCTAAGTTCGCCGAGGTGCGTGCTGGCGATCGTGATATGCGCCTGCACTATCACGAGGCTGGTGTCGGCAATGAGAACACCGTCGTGCTCCTGCACGGCGGTGGTCCGGGTGCGTCGAGTTGGTCGAACTTCGGGCGCAACATCAGCGTTCTGGCACAGCACTTTCATGTGCTGGCTATCGACCAGCCCGGCTACGGGCACTCCGATAAACACACCGAGCATGAGCAGTACAACCGCTACAGCGCCAATGCCGTGCTGGCACTGTTCGATCATCTCGGCATTCAGCGCCCCGCACTGGTGGGTAACTCACTTGGCGGCGGCACCGCGGTGCGCTTCGCACTCGACAACCCCGATCGTGCCGGTCGGCTGGTGTTGATGGGCCCCGGCGGGCTCTCAGTCAACCTGTTCGCACCTGACCCCACCGAAGGCGTCAAGCTACTGGGCCGCTTCACGGCCAATCCGACCCGCGAGAACATGGAGCGCTTCCTGCGCATCATGGTCTACGACCAGAAGCTGATCACGCCCGAATTGATCGATGAGCGCTTTGCCATCGCCAGCGCACCGGAGTCGCTGGCCGCCGCTGTTGCGATGGGAAAGTCCTTCGCCGGGCCCGACTTCGAGCTCGGCATGATGTGGCGCGAGGTATACAGGCTGCGCCAACCGGTGCTGTTGATCTGGGGCCGCGAGGATCGAGTCAACCCGCTCGATGGTGCACTGGTCGCGCTCAAGCAGATCCCCCGTGTGCAATTGCACGTATTCGGGCAGTGTGGGCACTGGGCTCAGCTCGAGAAGTTCGACGAGTTCAACAAGCTGGCCATTAACTTCCTCGGAGGTACGGCGTGAGTCCCATTCGGTCGTTGGGCTATCTGCGGTTCGAGTCCACTGATGTCGCGGCTTGGCGGGATTACGGGTTGAAAGTTCTCGGCATGGTCGAGGGCAAGGGTGAGACCGACGGTGCGCTGTATCTGCGGATGGATGAGTTCCCCGCTCGGCTGGTCATCGTCCCGGGCACCCACGACCGGCTCTCCGAGGCCGGCTGGGAATGCGCGAATGCCGCAGGTCTGCAGGAGATCCGCAACGCGCTTGACCTCGAAGGCGTGCCCTACAAGGAAGCCACCGCCGCTGAGCTGGCCGACCGCCGTGTCGACGAGATGATCCACTTCGTCGATCCGTCCGGCAACGGGCTGGAGGTGTTCCACGGTGCAGCACTCGAACACCGTCGGGTGGTGAGTCCGTACGGGCATAGGTTCGTCACCGGCGAGCAGGGACTGGGCCATGTTGTGCTCACCACAAAGGACGACGCCGAGTCACTGCACTTCTACCGCGACGTTTTGGGATTCACTCTGCGTGACTCAATGCGGCTGCCGCCCCAGGTGGTCGGACGACCGGCAGATGGACCGCCGGCCTGGCTGCGGTTCTTCGGTTGCAACCCGCGCCATCACAGCCTCGCCTTCCTGCCGATGCCCACGCCCAGTGGGGTTGTGCACCTAATGGTCGAGGTGGAGGGCAGCGACGATGTCGGGCTGTGCCTGGACCGCGCCCTGCGGCGAAAAGTGCCGATGTCGGCAACGCTGGGGCGCCACGTCAACGACAAAATGCTGTCGTTTTATATGAAGACTCCGGGTGGTTTCGATATCGAGTTCGGTTGCGAGGGGCTTGAAGTCGACGACGCGGAATGGGTCGCCCGCGAGAGCACCGCGGTCAGCTTGTGGGGGCATGATTTCACCATCGGTTCGCACGCCAAGTAGCGGCCGCGATGACGGCTGAACCGATCGATCCCCGTGCGTTTCGACATGTTCTCGGACAGTTCTGCACTGGCATCACCATCATCACGACGATGCACGACGGTGCGCCTGTTGGTTTCGCCTGCCAGTCGTTTGCGGCGCTGTCGCTGGACCCGCCGCTGGTGCTGTTCTGCCCGACCAAGGTGTCACGGTCCTGGCAGGCAATCGAGTCCAGTGGTGTGTTCTGCGTCAACGTGCTTACTGAGAAACAACGAGAGACCTGTGCCCGTTTCGGATCCAGGGAACCTGACAAGTTCGCCGGTATCGACTGGCACCTCTCGGAATTCGGCTCCCCGATCCTCGACGGTTCACTTGCCCATATCGACTGCACCGTGGCATCCGTGCATGACGGCGGCGATCACTTCGTTGTCTTCGGCGCCGTGCAATCCCTCTCAGAGGTGCCGGCGGTCAAGCCTCGTCCGCTGCTGTTCTACCGGGGTGAGTACACCGGGATCGAACCGGACAAGAACACACCGGCGCAATGGCGCGACGACCTCGAGTCATTCCTGACCGCCACCTCCCCAGATACCTGGTTGTAGCTAGGTCTGCTCGCCGATGAAGCCGATAATCGCGTCGGCCACATCTTGGTGCGTGGTGTCGTTGAGGACATCGTGGCGGGCTCCGGCGAACTCGGCGATCCGAAGGGTGGGGATCTGTTCGGAATACGCCCGAACGGCGCCCACTGACGCGATTGGATCGATCTCGCCGTGCACGGCCAGTGTAGGCACGGCCAGCGCCGGCAACTCGGCTCCGAAGCGGTCCCAACCCCGGTCCAGCTCGCGGGTCAGCGCGGTGCCGTCCGCTCCGGTGAATCCCAGCGGATCGTTCTCCAGACAATCCAGATAGAACGGATCGGCAGACAGACCGCGAACGTCAAGATCCAGCACGGTATTCGCATCCAGCAGTTCGGCAATGGGGACCAGAGGTGCACCCGAGATCACCCCGGCCAGGTATCGATCGGGTAGTTCGAGTAGACGGAATAGCGTCACGACAGATCCGTACGAATGCCCCTGCGCCACCAGCGGAATCCCTGGCCGCTCAAGTTCGGCAAGCGCGGTGAGTTTCTCCGCCAGTTCGGAGCTGTCCTCGATCGTGCCGAATTGACCACGGTCACCCGGGGAGAGGCCGTGCCCGAACTGGTCAACCGCCCACAGGTCGATCCCAGCAGCATTGAGGGCGAAACCGTACCGGTGGTAGAGGCCGGTGTGTTCCCCGAAGCCATGCAGGAAGATCACCGCGGCGCGTGGGTCGGTTGCAGCCCAATGCCGGTAGTAGACCCGGTCTTGCTGGTGGTCGAAAAAGGGCACGGCGTTACCCTATGCCGGAGGAGGTTCCCCGATGAATCAGCCCCAGGCAGTCTCCGGACTCCGTCGTGTAGTTGCCGCATCCATGGCCGGCACGGTGGTGGAGTGGTACGAGTTTTTTCTATACGGCACGGCAGCGACACTGGTGTTCAACAAAGTGTTCTTCTCAAAGGAAACCAGCGACCTCGACGCCATCCTGGCCGCTTTCGTCACCTATGCCGTCGGCTTTGCCGCTCGACCGATAGGCGGCCTGGTGTTTGGTCACTTCGGCGATAAGTTCGGCCGCAAGACGATGTTGCAGTTCAGTCTGGTGCTGGTCGGTTTGGCCACCTTCGCGATGGGATGCCTGCCGACCTTCGGACAGGTCGGGTACTGGGCGCCTGCCTTGTTGGTGATCCTGCGCTTCATCCAGGGCTTCGCCGTTGGCGGCGAATGGGGCGGTGCGATCCTGCTGGTTGCCGAACACAGCCCCGACGCCTCTCGCGGATTCTGGGGAAGCTGGCCCCAGGCTGCTGTTCCGGTCGGCAACTTTCTGGCTACTGTGGTGCTGCTGACACTGACGACGACCCTGCCTGAGGCTGCGTTTATGTCCTGGGGTTGGCGAGTAGCATTCTGGCTATCGGCGGTGGTCGTTCTGATCGGCTACTACATTCGCACCAAGGTCAGCGACGCACCGATATTCACCGCCGCTCAGCAGGAGGCTGAGCTTTTTGGAGACCGCTCGTACGGGGTGATCGAAGTCCTGAAACGTTATCCCCGTGAGGTTCTCACCGCAATGGGCCTGCGTGTCGTCGAAAACATCCTTTACTACCTTGTCGTCATCTTCTCAATCACCTACCTCAAGGTGCAGGTGAAAATCGACACCGCAGATATCCTGTGGTGGTTGCTGATAGCCCATGTTGTGCATTTCATCGTCATCCCGCAAGCCGGCCGGGCCGCTGATCGATTCGGCCGTCGGCCGGTTTACCTGATCGGTGCACTCGGCGCGGGCGCCTGGGGATTCTTCGCCTTCCCGATGATGAACACCGGGCGTTACCCGTTGATCATCACCGCAATCGTCCTTGGGTTGGTGATACACGGGGTGATGTTCGCCCCGCAGCCAGCGCTGCTGGCGGAGATGTTTCCGACCCGTATGCGCTATTCCGGTGTGTCGCTGGGCTATCAGGTCACTGCGATCTTCGCGGGCTCGTTGGCTCCGATCATCGCCGTGAAACTCCTTGCCGACTATGAGTCGGCGCTACCGATCGCCGTCTATCTCGCGGGCGCCTCGGTCGTCACGCTCTGTGCGCTCGCCTTCACCAGGGAGACCAAGGGTATCGACCTGGCAGATGTCGACCTCGCTGCCGCAGCCCGCTAACCGATCAGCCAGGGCTCGAGACGACGCAATGCCTCGTCGATGTCGGCTGCGGGCCCGGCGAACGAGAGTCGCACAAACGAATCGCCCTTGACAGTGTCGAAGTCCACACCGGGTGCGATGGCCAAACCGGTATCGGCCAAGAGTCTCTCGCAGAATCGCAGTGAGTCGGTGGTGAAATCCGAGACGTCGGCGTAGACGTA
>JBAXIA010000110.1:0-9658 GCA_037138615.1 Mycobacteriaceae bacterium
CGAGCGTCCACGGTTGACGGCCGCGCTCGTCAAGCTGGGTAACTTCAGCAGTCTGGCCGGCGGCCTGGTCAACGACACCCATGCCGACCTGGTGCGCAATCTACGCAACCTCGAACCGACATTGCGCTCGCTGGCAGATGTCGGACCCAAACTCGATGCTGCGCTGTCGTACTTCACCGCCTTCCCATACGGCCAGAGCTTCATTGACAGGGGAATCCGCGGCGACTACCTGAATCAATTCATCATCTTCGACTTCACAGTTTCGCGACTGAAGAGGACCTTGATGCTGGGCACCTCCTGGGGTCAGGAGGGTGCAAAACTCGTTCCCGCGCCGGGAGATCCGTGGTACGCCAGCTACACCTACGACCCCTTGAACGCACCGTTCAGCCCACCCCCGGCGGATGTTGCCGATATCCCACCGCTGGTCGGACCGGTCCCCGCTCCGGTCGCCACCCAGACAGGTGCGGTCACCCAGATGCCGTCGAGCCCCGGGCCCGGTAACGGATATTCGCTTGGCCCCGGCCCCGGTAACAATCCGGCGCCGCCGCCAGATCAGCAGTTGGCTCCAACAGATGGGGGAGGTAACTGATGCTGACACGGTTCGTTCGAACCCAGCTCATCGTCTTCACGGTCGCCTCGATCATCGGGATCCTGGCGATGGTCCTGGTGTACATGCAAGCCCCGACCCTGCTCGGTATCGGTCGGATGACGGTGAAGATGGAACTGCCCAGAACCGGTGGCCTGTACCAGTTTTCCAATGTCACCTATCGCGGCGTGCAAATCGGCAGGGTGATGGATGTGCACGCGACCCGGGCGGGTGCGGAGGCGACATTGTCCCTGGCTACCTCGCCAAAGATTCCGGCTGATTTACAGGCCAACGTCATGAGCGTTTCGGCGGTGGGTGAGCAATACGTCGATCTCCAGCCGCGGACCGACTCCGCGCCCTACCTTCAGGACGGCGCGGTCATCACGGCCAAGAACATCGGCGTGCCGCAGGCGGTGGGTCCGATGCTCGATCGGGTGAGTGCCCTGCTCGACACCATCCCCAAGGAGAAGCTCTCCCAGCTGATCGACGAATCCTTCAAGGGCCTCAACGGCGCCGGCGATGAACTGGCCACCCTGTTCGACTCGACATCAACGGTGGCCGGCGATTTCAATACGGTCGCCGATCGAGCGCGGACCCTGCTCGACGACAGCAAGCCACTCCTCGACGGCGGGGTGGTATCGGCAAACGCCCTACGCACCTGGGCCCGAGGACTGGCCGGTGTCACCGGCCAACTCGCCACCAACGACCCGCAACTGCGGGGTCTGCTTCAGAACGCCCCGGGGGCGCTCGATGAGGCATCTAAATTGCTCAATCAGGTGAAGCCGACACTGCCGGTGCTACTTGCCAATCTCACGACGGTGGGACAGATCGGCATCACCTACCACGCTTCGCTCGAGCAGCTGCTCGTGCTGCTCCCGCCCTTCATCGCATCCCTTCAGACCGTTGGTCTGCCACGCAACAACCCGACCGGATTCACCCAGGGTGACTTCACCCTGACCCTCAACGACCCGCCGGCCTGCACCGTCGGCTTCCTGCCGCCGTCATCGTGGCGTTCGCCGTCAGATCTCTCCGATATCGACACCCCGGACGGGCTCTATTGCAAGCTGCCGCAGGATTCACCGGTCGCGGTGCGCGGCGCCCGAAACTATCCCTGCATGGGCCAGCCCGGCAAACGCGCTCCCACGGTAGAAATCTGCGAGAGCGACCAGCAGTTCCAACCGCTTGCCATGCGGCCGCACGTTATCGGCCCATATCCGATTGATCCCAACCTGCTCGCTCAGGGGATTCCGCCCGATGACCGTGTGACATTCCAGGAGAACATCTACGGGCCGTTGGAGGGCACCCCGTTGCAGCCGGGTCCGCCGCCTGCGGAGGGCGTACCGCCGGCACCTGCCGATGCAGTCCCGCCTGCCCAGGTGGTGCCCACGACGCCGGTTGCTCCCGGCGGCCCGGTAGTTGCCCCGAGTGCCTACAGTCCGGGCGCCTCGGGCGGGCCTTCGGTCGCGATCGCCACCTATGACCCGAAGACGGGGCAGTACGCGACACCGGACGGCGGGGTATACCGGCAGACCAACCTGGTTGCCCAGGCCGGGGATCATTCCTGGGAGGATTTGCTGCCGACCTCCTGAGATTGCCCGCATTGGCCCGGTAGGCTGTGCCCACTGTCGGCAACCAACGGGGGACGAGAAGCCCTCGAACTGGTCCTTTCAAAGGGAATGGTGATCTGTGGAAGCGCATCGATCCGTCAGCGTTGAGTTCGCTCATCGTCGTAGGGCTTCCGGGCGTGCCCTCTCCGTGGGTCGCGTCGGTGCACTCGCTCTGATGTTGGGTGTCGGTTCGGCACTCGCCTGGACTCCGGTGGCGCTCGCCGACACGACCGGGTCGACGGAGTCAGCGGCGTCGCCGGCGGCCTCGACCAACGTCACGTCCGCAGCCGCGCGATCACGGACCGCCGCAACGCGGGTGCATAGTCGAAGTGTCGTCGGGACGAGTTCCTCAGCAACGCAGCACAATTCGACGACCGCGGGATCCACAGCCGGATCGGGTGGCAGCTCTGCACGCAGCATCCGCGGCGATAAGGTCACGGTGGCACCTTCGCCGACATTGACACTGGTCAGCCCCGCCGCGACGGCAGCGCCGACTTCGGGCGCCACCGGCGATGGCTCGGCGGCGGCTTTGCTGGGGACTACAACGGAATTGACCAACCGCGCATCGCGCCGCATGTCCCATACGGCCACCCCGGCGGCAAGCACCACGAGTGCGCCGCCACTTGCGTTCGCGACGGCGTCTGCGCTTGGCGGCTTCACGCTGCCGGTGGGTCCGATCCGGGCGGCGATCATTGCCGCGCAGGCCTACATCTATGGCTATCCGATCCTGGCCGTGCAGCGCGTCCAGTCCCTCCTGGGTCCGTTGAACACGATGAACATCAACACCAGCTTCGCAAGCGCCGACGCGGCACCATTCTGGAAGGCGATCGGTGGCGGATCACGCCCGAATGTCAACGTGCTCTACTCACTGGCCTCACTGGACCTCAGCAATGGCCCCGTCGTGCTGTCGATCCCGAATATGGGTGACCGCTACTACAGCTTCCAACTGAACGATCCCTATATCGATGTCGACAACTACATCTCGTCCAACCCCACCGCGGCGAACCCGATCGGCGGTCCGGGGCCGGGCCGGTACGCCATCACCTGGATCGGTAACAACGTCGACGTGCCGGGTGCACAGAAGGTACTTGTCAACTACTCCAGCGAGTTAATGCTCGGGCGGGTTGAGGCCACCACGGCCGATCAGCAGGAGGTGGTCGACCTGATGGAACAGTGGACCCTGACTCCGACCGGCGCCACATCGACGAATAATGCCGTCCTGCCGTCGGCGTATCTGTCGCCGATCTCCGTTCTCAATGCCATCAGCTTGGCGATGACCCAGAACCCGGCATATCCAGCGGATACGTATGCCTCAGAGCTGGCCAAGCTGGCCCAGATCGGCGTCGGCCCCGACCCGAACGACCCCACGACGGCCCTGCAGGTCCAAGACACTCTCGGTCCGATATCGCAGTTCGCGGCAGCCGTGGCGACACAGGTGATGGCGATTCTGCTTCCCCCGTTGACCGACCTCACTCAGAAACTGTCCGCGTTCCAACATCAAGGCTGGGCCGTGACCAAGTCCAATATCGGCGACTACGGCACTGATTACCTGTACCGCGCCGGTGTCGCACTGGTCGGTCTGGTGGCGAACACTCCCGACCAGGCGTTGTACTTCCCCGGGTTGCTGGACTCGAACTACCTGCCGTTGAAGGGCATCAGGACTTATCTCATCCACTACGCGCCCGGGCAGGCACCGCCCATCGATGACGGCGGGTTCTGGTCACTGACGGTGTATAACAGCGACGGCACGCTGGTGGACTCGTCGACACTGAACGTTTATAGCAATGGACCGGTGGTCATCAACCCGGACGGTTCGATCGATGTCATCCTCTCCCAGGTGGACCCGGGCGATCCCAATTCGAACTGGCTGCAGACGCCCGCCGGCGATTTCAGCGTGTATCTGCGGATCTACGCCCCCGGACAGGCAGCGACTGACGGCACCTGGCAGCCGCAGGCGATCCAGCGGACCTCGGGTTTATTCGGCTGAACACGGGTTGCGCGCCAGCGCCGTCAGCCCTGTTTGATCAGCTTGAACGGCATGGTGATGTACAGCGACGGGCTTCGGCCGCAGGAGCCACTGGCACCGGTTGTGATGTCCTCACCGACCAGAGTGTTCGACGACGGGTCCGCTGAGGCGCCGTCGGGCGTCGCCGCGATGAATCGGAAGACCTGAAGACCGGAGACGGTTGTCGTACCGTCGGGACAGGTGATCCAGTTCGGGACGATGTGTTTGACGTACCAGGTGCTGCCGGTGGCGTAGATCGGCGCGGTCCAGCCCAGGTCGCTGTTCACCGTTCCGGTGCATTCACCCGGATAGCTGCACTGCGATGAGATGGTCCAGATGCTGCGCAGGCTCACCTCGTTGCGGAACACGTCGTTGGTGCGGGCCCATTCGCCGTTTGACGTCGCGGTGAAGGTGCCGTTGAGCGACCATCGATCGGACGCCTGGGCTGCCGGAGCCACCGCGATGGTGGCGATCAACGCGGCCGCTGACGCTGCGGCGGTCACGGTCCCACGCATCAGTCACTCCTCGTCACGGCCAAGTCGGCTCTGGTTCATTATTGCTGCCGTGCCATGTCCAGCGCCGCGATATGGCTGAACAACATGGAGGCACCGATCGGATTGCCGCCGCCGGGATAGGTCGTACCGCTGACTGCGGCCATGGTGTTTCCGGCGGCATAGAGGCCGGGGATGGGCTCTCCCGCCTCGTCGAGTACCCGGGCGTGGGCGTCGGTACGCAGTCCGCCCTTCGTTCCGAGGTCGGACAGGCCGAAGGCCGCGGCATGGAATGGCGCGGTGTCGATGGGCACCAGCGGCGATTTGCCCCGGGAAAAGGCTCGGTCGTAGGCCTCGTCGCCGCGACCGAAATCGGTATCCGCACCAGCGGTCACCATGTCGTTGTAGCGGGTAATGGTGTCGGCCAGTACGGCGGCGGGCACCCCGATGCTCTCGGCTAGTTCGGCCACCGTATCGGCGGTGCGCCACAAGCCGGCCGCCCGATAGCTCTCGTTATCGACCAGCGTCAGGTTGGTGGCTTTGATTGGGGGCACCTCGCCGCGACGGTCGTCGTAGATCATCCAGAACGGTTGGCTCACGCGTCCGGCCGACATCTCGGCAATGATCTCCCTGCCGACGCGGTCATACGGCGCTGACTCGTTGACGAAGCGCTGGCCGGCCTGATTGACGAAGATGCCGCCGGCAAACCACAGCGCGAACACCGCGCCGCCGTCCGGGTGGATCAGTCCCGGCGACCACCACGCCTGGTCCATCAGATCGGTGGCCGCGCCGGCCCGCATCGCCGCCTCGTGCGCGGTGCCGGCGTTATCCGGAGCGCCCAGGCTGTCCTCGATGCGACCCGGCACCCCGAATGCGGCCCGCATCGTCGGGTTGCGTTCGAAACCGCCGGCCGCGAGCAGTACGCCTCGGCGGGCGCGGATGCGAACTATTTCATCGCCGCGCCGGGCCACCGCTCCGACCACTGATCCGTCGTCAATGATGAGGTCGACCAGTTCGGTGTTGCGGTGCAGCGTCGCATCCGGATATCGGCGCAGCGCGGCGAGGAACCGGCCCACCAGTGCGCGGCCACCCGTCAGAAGATCGGGTGCGGGCGTACCGAATCGTTCGTTATCCAGGGGTCCGCGAATCAGGGCGGCGTCGACACCGAGTGCCGCGGCCGACACGGGCGTCGCGACGATATGGCGCATGCCATCGAGGCGGGCTTCGGGAGCTTTGCCGTAGTAATCCGGCCAGGGCAGCACGGTGAATCCGAAGTTGTCGTCGGCCTCGAGGTAGTCGATCAGGTCCGCGCCGCCGCGGACGTAGGCGTCCTGGAGTTCGCGGGGGGTACGGTCGCCGACGACCGCACGAAAGTAGGTCAGCGCCGCCTCAATCGTGTCATCGCTGCCGGCCCGACGCAGAACGGCGTTGCAGGGAAACCACATTCCGCCGCCACCGGAGTAGGCGGTTGTACCGCCGAACTTGTCGCCTGCCTCCAGGAGAGCGACCGAAAGCCCCTCCCGTGCAGCGGTATAGGCACCCGTGATACCTCCACCGGAACCGGCAACAATGACGTCGACGGTCGCGTCGTAGTTGCTCATCGGATTATCCACGGTCAGATCATCGCACGCAGAGCGCCCGGGCTTTGTGGGCCGTCGTTCAACCGAGTCAGTATCGGAGTCGAAGCTCATCCTGATGGTGCCTGACTAGCCCCATTCGTGGTTCATCGCGCGGGACTCGGCGATCTCTTCGACCGTCTCGATGGGTCGCAGTCGCGGCCGGCTTGCCGCAATCAACACCAGGGCAATCAAACCGGTGGCTGCGCCCAGTCCGAAGATGATGGTGTAGCTGCTCTCCGGCGGGTGGCCCGTGCCGTTGCGGCCCAACAGCACTGCGACAATTGCGGCGGCGGCCGAGGCACCGACGGTCCGGGCGATGGCGTTCATCGATGTCGCCACACCGGTTTCGTCGGCGTCAACCTCACGAACCACCAGTGACGGCAGCGCTCCGTAGGCGAGGCTGATGTAGACATTGACGAGCACGCCCGCGCCGATGACCTGCCAGGTCGCGGAATGCGCCGCGGCAAGCAGGGTGAAACCGAGAATGCCAAAGGCGATGCCTACAACCAGTACAGCTCGTGCGCCGAAGCGGTCGATGTAGTGTCCGCTGACCAGCGCAGTGAGGAACCCGGCCAGGGCGCCCGGCAGCAGAAACACCACGCTGGCGGCGAGTACGGTGGCGGCGAACCCGTAGCCACTACCGGCGGGTGCCTGGACGAATCCAGTCAGTCCCAGAAACCCGAAGTACAGGCCCATACCGACTGCCACGGTGGCGATATTGGTGAGCAGGATCGGTCGTCGCGTGAGCATGACCGTCGACACCAGCGGCTGCGCGCATCGCCGCTCCCACCACCACCACGTCACCAGAGCGGTGGTGGCTGCCAGCGCGGAGGCGAGCGTCCGCAGTGAAGTCCACCCCCAGGAATTACCCTCGGTGATAGTCAACAGCAATAGAGACAACCCGGCCGCCAGACCCACAGCGCCCAGCCAGTCCACCGATCCGGTCGCGGTGTGCGCCCGTTCCGGAATGAACCGCGCCGCCGCGAGGGTCACCAGTGCGACAAACGCCGTGACGAACCAGAATGCGCGGTGGTAGTCGGCATCACCGCGCATGAGTAGGCCGACGACGACCAGACCCATCCCGCCGCCGAATCCGAGAACTGCAGATAACACGGCAAGCGCACCCATGAGGCGCTGGGGCGAGAGTTCCTCGCGAAGAATCGACACCCCGATCGGATACAGCGCGAACGACGCGCCCTGCAGCACCCGCGCCACGATCAGCAGAGCGAATGACGACGTCGTCGCGGCAAGTAGCGACCCGGCCAAGACGACGACCAACACCGCGAGCAGAACCCGTTTCTTGGTGTGGAGATCCGCGAGCCGGCCCAGCAGTGGGGTGATAGACGCCGCAGCCAGCAGGTTGGCCGTCACCGTCCAACTGACGGTGGAGAGGGAGACCTGGAGTTGGTGAGCCATCACTCCGAGAATCGGCACGACGCCGGTCTGCAGTACGGCAACCGTGAGCACCACCACGCTCATGGTGGCTACGAGCCGGGGATTCGCGCTGCCTATCCCGGTACCCGACATTGCATTAATTATGCTGGCTAAGAATTTCAGTCGGCTGCCGGGTCCCGGTGCCGGCTGTGCGAGGATTCGCGGGTGGTCCAGGCTCCCGCGCACTTCATTCCCGACGGCAGTGGCGCCTTCCAGCCGACACAGTTCGCGCTCAGTCGGTGGGGGGAGGGCACCCTTAACGGGCCGGCGATCGTGGGACTGGCGGCCGGGGCTCTTGAGGGCGCGTACAGCGAACCCGGCTTTCTGCCCGCACGGTTAACCGCTGACCTTTTCAAAGCCGCCCGCCGGGTCCCCACCGTCGTCCGGACTCGGATCGTCCGCGACGGCAGGCGCATCCGGAACACCGAATGCGAGATCCTGCAGGGCGATGTTGTCGTCGCGCAGGCCACCATGGTGCAGTACCGGCAATCAAGTCCGCCGCCAGGCCAGGAATGGGTGGGGGAGGCCGACTTCATACCACCCGCCGGCATTGAAGGCGCGGTGTACTTCGTGGGCAGTGATGACATCGGCTGGGATCCGTCCGGAGAAGTCCATCAGAACACCTCACGCAAACGTGTCTACCACCGAACAATCGACGTCGTCGCCGGTGAGAATCCGAGCCCGTTCGTGCGCACCATCGTCGCTGCCGAGGCGACAAGTTTGGTGACCAACCTGGGCACCCGGGGGATCGGCTATATCAATGGTGACCTGACGGTTGCATTATGCCGACTCCCAGTCGGGGATTACGTTGGGGTACAGGCAGATTCGCACTGGTGTGCCGAGGGCATCGCAAACGGTACCGCCACGCTCTTTGATGATAACGGCCCGTTCGGGACCGGCATGGTGACCGCGATCGCCAACCCGGCCGCCCAGATCGACTTCGGTCGCCAGGGCGACGTCCCGACTTTGCAGGTCTAGGTTCCCCCGATGAATATGCAATGAACGCGCGCGATGGGGTACTAATCGGCGTCAGCGAGTTGATGCGTCGACGTGACGACGGTGAGCAACCGGCCCTCCTCGACGTGCGCTGGCGGCTCGATAAGCCTGACGGGTATGAGGACTACCTGACCGGCCATATTCCCGGCGCTGTCTATGTGTCACTGGAGAATGAACTCAGCGATCACAGCCGGAACGGGCGTGGTCGTCACCCGCTGCCGTCCGGTGGCGAACTACAGATCGCCGCACGTCGATGGGGTGTGAAGGCGAACCAGCCGATTATTGTCTACGACGGTTGGAAACGGGCCGGATCGGCGCGCGCCTGGTGGGTGCTGACCGCTGCCGGAATCTCGGATGTTCGCATTCTCGATGGTGGCCTGTCGGCATGGACGAGTGCCGGGGGAGCATTGCAGCGCGGCGCATCAACACCGACGGCGGGCGATGTCAGTGTCGTCCACGATGACCTGTATGCGGGTTGTCGCGTGACGCTCACCGCTGAGCAGGTAGCCGCGCCCGGGGCGCCGTTACTGCTCGATGCCCGGGCGCCCGAGCGTTTCCGCGGAGAGGTCGAACCGGTCGACCCGGTGGCAGGACACATCCCCGGGGCGCGGAATCTGCCGAGCACGACGGTGCTTGCCGAGGACGGCACATTCCTCCCGGAAACTAGCCTGATCGCGCTCTTTGAGCAAACCCGTGGTGGCGCCGACACTCCCGTGGGTGTTTACTGCGGTTCGGGTATCACCGCATCGGTCGTTCTCGCTGCTCTCAGCGCCACCGGCATCGATGCGGCGCTGTTCCCCGGATCCTGGTCGCAGTGGAGCACCGAGCCGAACCGGCCGGTGGCACTGGGCTGCGGGTAACCGCAAACTTATCGCCCACAGCTATGCTGCCAGGAAGACGTCGGGGGATTGTCCGGACAG
>JBAXIA010000111.1:0-9577 GCA_037138615.1 Mycobacteriaceae bacterium
AGTACACCCGGACGTAGGTGAGCTTGCCGAAGAACGGGTGGGTGGCAACCTTGAATGCCAGACCGGAGAATGGCTCGTCGGTAGACGGCTTGCGGATGACCTCGACGTCTTCCTTACCCGGCGCGTGACCGACCGCAGGCGGCACGTCCAGCGGCGACGGCAGGTAGTCGATGACCGCGTCGAGCATGGGCTGCACGCCCTTGTTCTTGAACGCCGATCCGCACAGAACCAGGTAGGCCTCGGAGTTGATGGTCAGCTTTCGCAGCGCGCCCTTGACCTCGTCGATGCTGAGTTCCTCACCGCCGAAGTACTTTTCAAGCAGTGCCTCATCGGTTTCGGCGACGGCCTCGAGCAGTTTGGTGCGGTACTCGGCAGCTTTATCGGCCAGCTCAGCCGGGATGTCGACGACGTCGTACTTCTCGCCGAGTTTGGTCTCGCCGCGCCAGACCTTGGCCTTCATCTCGACCAGGTCGACCACGCCCTCGAAGTCGCCTTCGGAGCCGATCGGCAACTGGATCGGGATCACCCGGGCGCCGAGGCGCTCCTCCATGGTGCGCACCGAGAAGTAGAAGTCCGCGCCGATCTTGTCCATCTTGTTGACGAAACAGATCCGCGGCACGTCGTACTTATCGGCCTGTCGCCAGACCTGTTCGGACTGCGGCTCGACACCCTCTTTACCGTCGAAGACGGCAACGGCGCCGTCGAGCACGCGCAGGCTGCGCTCGACCTCGACGGTGAAGTCGACGTGTCCCGGGGTGTCGATGATGTTGATCTGGTTGTCATTCCAGAAGCAGGTCGTAGCGGCGGAGGTGATGGTGATGCCGCGCTCCTGCTCCTGCTCCATCCAGTCCATGGTGGCGGCTCCGTCGTGCACCTCACCGATCTTGTAGCTCATACCGGTGTAGTAGAGGATGCGCTCGGTAGTCGTCGTCTTGCCGGCATCGATGTGCGCCATGATGCCGATATTGCGGACCTTGTTGAGGTCAGTCAGCACATCCTGTGCCACAGAAATCTTCCCAATCTTTGTGTGATCGACGTTATCGGTTAGCCCGTTGCCGGGCGGAGGTCACCAGCGGTAGTGCGCGAAGGCCCGGTTCGCCTCAGCCATCTTGTGGACGTCCTCGCGCCGTTTCACAGCGGCACCAAGTCCGTTGCTGGCATCGAGGATCTCGTTGGCCAATCGCTCAACCATGGTCTTCTCGCGGCGCGCCTTGGAGAAGCTGACCAGCCAGCGCAGCGCCAGCGTGGTCGAGCGGTCGGGACGGACCTCGACGGGCACCTGGTAGGTGGCACCACCGACGCGGCGGCTGCGCACCTCGAGTGCCGGCTTGACGTTGTCCAGCGCCCGCTTGAGAGTGACGACCGGATCGGTGCCGGTCTTGTCGCGAGCCTGCTCGAGTGCGCCGTAGACAATGCGCTCGGCCAAGGACTTCTTGCCGTCCATGAGAATCTTATTGACGAGCTGAGTGACCAGCTGCGAACCGTAGACCGGGTCGTTGACCAGCGGCCGCTTGGGTGCGGGGCCCTTGCGGGGCATTAGCTCTTCTCCTTCTTCGCGCCGTAGCGGCTGCGGGCCTGCTTGCGGTTCTTGACACCCTGGGTGTCCAGCGAACCGCGGATGATCTTGTAGCGCACACCGGGCAGGTCCTTCACACGACCACCGCGCACCAGCACCATCGAGTGCTCCTGCAGGTTGTGTCCCTCGCCTGGGATGTAGGCGGTGACCTCGACCTGGCTGGTCAGCTTGACGCGCGCGACCTTGCGAAGAGCCGAGTTCGGCTTCTTCGGGGTCGTTGTGTACACGCGAGTGCACACACCGCGGCGCTGCGGGCTGCCCTTGAGGGCCGCGGTCTTGACCTTGGCGATCTTGTCCCGACGACCCTTGCGGACCAGCTGGTTGATGGTTGGCATATACCGGCTTTCTGTGTTGCGTTACGTCTTCTTCAGCGTTGGTTACGTCTTCGTACTGCAGTTTTCGCCTTGCCGCCTACCCCGCGACCGGGCGTGTCGCGCGCACTGACCACCCGCGGAAATCTGTTGAATTTCCCGATGCTCACGACACGCGAATTCGCCCGGCGAGCGCGCCTGCGTTCTGTTTTCATGCAGCCGCATGCGCACCTGGCGGCCAGGCACGAAGGCTCACAATACCAGTCCGACCAGCGCAGTCCAAAACCGGACGGCTGGTCACTTACCGCAGGTCAGGCGGTACCACCGGGGTTGTTGCGGTGCGCCATACCGGCGGCCAGTCGCAGGACCATGTTGGAGAACACCGTGTCGGTGTCCACCCGGCCCGCCCCCGAGCCCGCCCCCGCGATCATTCCGGAGTCCATCACGCCCGTCATCTCCAGCAGCACGAAACCGTGCAGGGCCGCCCAGAACTCCAGCGCAGCGTAGAACGCATCCTCGCCGACCAGTCCGTAGGAGGCGAGCACGTCGATCACCGGTGCGGCTGCGGCGTGGCTGGCCGCGGTGTACTCCGGGTCGTCTCCGCCCAGCGGCATCCGGGTGAAGGCCGAGTAGCGGCCCGGGTGGTGGCGGGCGTAGCTGCGGTAGGCGCTGGCCATCACCATCACCGCGTCGTCCCGGGTGCGACCGGCCCCGACCGTGCTGAGCATCTGCAGGATGTCGCCGATGACCCGCATCCGCACCGCGCGCCGAAGGTCTTCGAGACTGTCGACGTGGTTGTACAGCGACGGGCCCTTGGTACCCAGCTGGGTCGCCAGCGCGTTGATCGTCAGCCCATCCCAACCTTCGCGGTCCAGGAAGGTCAGCGCGGCGTTGATAATCACGTCGCGACTGAGCTTCGGCGACTTCGTCGCCGGCCGAGATGTCATGGCAATCCTTCGACAGTCCGATCAGCAAAGGACTCTAGTGCCAGCCGATCATGCAGGTGTGCCGTGCCGTCCGGCGCCGTCGGCGAATCGCTGTGCCCCCGCGATCGACTCGGCCGCGACCTCCGACAGGCTGCCGAACTCGAAGTCCATCGCGTCGGCCTCGGCATGCCCCCACTGATGTAACGCGGAGAGCCGGTCAGCGCGCATGCAGCCCTGTGGGAAACGAGCCAATTCGGCGGCCAACTCCTCAGCGGCCTGACGGGACTGACCTGTCGGCACCACGCGGTTGGCGAGGCCGATCGCCAACGCCTCCTCGGCACCGACCGCGCGGCCGGTGAGGATCATGTCCATCGCCCGGCTCTGCCCGATCAGCCGCGGCAGCCGGACGGTGCCGCCGTCGATCAGCGGCACGCCCCAGCGTCGGCAGAACACCCCGAACACCGCATCGGATTCGACCACCCGCAGGTCACACCACAGCGCGAGTTCGAGCCCGCCCGCGACGGCGTACCCGCTGACGGCGGCAATCACCGGTTTGGACAGCACCATCCGGGTGGGGCCCATCGGGCCCACCCCGGTTGCGTGTGTCGGATTGGATGCAGGAGTTCCGATGGCCTTGAGATCGGCTCCGGCACAAAATGTTCCGTGATCACCCCAGAGCACGGCCACCGAGGCCGAGTCGTCTCGGTCGAACTCCTCGAACGCCTCGAACAGCGCGATCGCGGTCGGACCGTTGACGGCATTGCGGGCGAGCGGACGGTCGATGATCACCGTTGTCACCGGTGCATTGCGGACCACCGTCACACTCATTTGGCCTCCAGTAATTCGTCTTCGCGGCGCGATATGAGGAGATCGGCGAACTCGGCGTAGGCGGCCCGCAACCTGTTGGCGGGCCAATCGGAGCCCACCAGTCCCACCGGCAGGACCGGGTCGGTGAGCAGGTGCCGCACCATCGCGGCGGCGACCACGAACTTACCCGGAACGTCGTTGGCTGCGCCCATCTCGCACAACAACCGATCGGCGGTATTCGACCAGTCGGGCAGATCCCACAGTTGGCTGGCCAATTCTGCGGGGTTGTCGTCGTGGGCGCGCAGTAACCGCACCCGATCGCGGGCAATTGCGGGCAGCTCGGCGTCGAGATTGTCCGGGCGCAGCCACACGCCCTCGCGCAGTTCACCGAATCGGTTGTCCTGCAGAGCGGTTCGAAAGGCCGCTCGGGTTCCGGCGTCAGTGCCGACGGTGGTGACGACCGCGGTGATCCATCCGCCGTCCCAGGCGCGGGTCACCGGATTGAGCGCGGCGTCCTGGCGACGCTGGCGTTCGAGCAGTCGCCCGGAGAGCCGATAGCCGTCATCGGAGCGCACCAGGTCCCCGCCGCTGACCATCCGGGTCAGCGCGACTCGCAGTGTGGGTTCCCGGATGTCGAAATCGGATGTGAGCCTGAGCAACTCCGCCGTGGTCGCCCAGGCCGGGTGGGCGCCGAGTAGCACCGACAGCACGACCGAACGCGCGGTCAGCGTCGCCGGCGCTGCCTGGCTCAACCTTTCACCAGCGCTCGCTCGATGATGGCAGTCAGATCCAGTCCGGTGGGCAGGGTGCCGAATGCCCCGCCCCAGTCGCGCGCCATCCGGGTGGCCAGGAACGCTTCGGTAACCGCGGGATGGCCGTGGCGCACCAGCAGTGATGCCTGCAGTGCCAGGGTGATGTCCTCGGCGACCCTGCGTGCACGGTATTCAAGGGTCGTCAGATCGGTCAGACTGCTGCGTACCGAATCGACGTGGGCGTCAAGCCGCGCGTCGTGGCCTGCGGTGCTGGCGAGTTCGTCGAACAGCACTTCGACGCACTCCGGTCGAGTTGCCATGGCGCGCAACGTATCCAGCGCGCTGACGTTGCCCGATCCCTCCCAGATTCCCATCAGGGGGGCTTCGCGGTAGATCCTTGGCATACCGGAGTCCTCGGCATATCCGTTGCCGCCGAGACATTCCATCGCTTCACCGGCGTGTGGTGTGGCGCGTTTGCACACCCAGTATTTGGCAGCGGCAAGGCCGATGCGGCGCAGCAGCGTCTCGCGCTCATCACCACGGGTGGCCGCGTCGGTGGCCCCGGCCATCCGCATGGCAACGATGGTGGCCGCCTCGGCTTCGACCGCCAGGTCCGCAAGCACGTTACGCATCAACGGTTGGTCGATCAGATAGTCGCCGAAGGCCTTGCGGTGCGCGGCGTGGTGGATGGCGCGGGTGAGGCCCTGACGCATGCTGGTGGCGCTGCCCAGTGTGCAGTCGAGTCGGGTGAGGTTGACCATCTCGATGATGGTCGGTACGCCCCGGCCCTCCTCCCCCACCAGCCATGCGACGGCACCGTCGTATTCCACCTCGCTGGAGGCGTTTGCGTGGTTGCCCAGCTTGTTCTTCAAGCGCTGCAGGAACATTCGGTTGCGGCTGCCATCGGGAAGGACCCGCGGCATGAGGAAGCAACTCAGACCTGCCGGGGCGTGGGCGAGCACCAGGAACACATCACTCATGGCGGCTGAGGTGAACCATTTGTGCCCGGTCAGCGTGTAGCTGCCGTCGGCGTTGCGGACCGCCGCGGTGGTACCCGCCCGCACGTCGGATCCGCCCTGCTTCTCAGTCATGGACATGCCCGCGGTGATGCCGGCCTTGGTGCCGGGGACTTTCAACTCAGGGTCGTAAGCGCGGCTGGTGAGCAGTGGCTCGTAGGTCTGCGCCAGTGCGGCGTTGTGCCGCAGCGCAGGCACAACGGCGTAGGTCATCGAGATCGGACAGACGTGGCCGGGTTCGGGCGTCCAGACGCCCATCTTGGCGGCGCGAACGACGTGTGCTCCCGGGCGATCGTCGGCCCAGGGCGCGGCGTGCAGCCCGTGACCGATCGCGGTTCGCATCAGTTCGTGATAGGCGGGGTCGTACTCGATCTCGTCGATGCGATTCCCGTACCGGTCATGGGTGTGCAGGACCGGTCGGTTGCGGTCGGCGAGGTCGCCCCAGCGCTGGGCGGTGGCCCCGCCGGACAGCGCCCCGAGCTCGGTGACCTCGTCGAGTCCCCATCCTCCGCCCTCGCGGATCAGGGCTTCGATCAGCACCGGTGAGCTGGCGGGGTTCCAGTCGATCAGTGGTGGAACCTGGTTGGTGACGACGTGAGTCTCAGGCACAGACCACTGTTACATTTTTCTGACAGCCGCACAAGATACGTAACATTCCCATGTCAGGGTAAATTCTGGGTTCGGTCCGTTTCGGACCTCAGCGATACACAGGAGATGTAGTGGACCACCCGACGATCTGTCTGAACATGATCGTGCGCAATGAGGCTCACATCGTGCATGAGCTGCTCGACTGCATCGCCCCCTACATTTCCTCCTGGGTCATCGTCGACACCGGCTCCGAGGACGGCACTCAGGACATCATCCGCACTCATATGGCCAATCTCGGCATTCCGGGCGAGCTACACGAGCGTCCATGGAAGAACTTCGGTCATAACCGCTCCGAGGCGCTGGATCTGGCGCAGGGCCACGCCGACTACATCTGGGTGGTCGATGCCGATGACCTCGTGGTCGGTACGCCGGACTTCAGTCAACTCAATGCGGACTCCTGCGAGCTGCGTTACGGACCTGCGGACGGCTTCACCTACTGGCGTCAGCAGATCTTCCGAAATGGGCTCCGGTGGCAATACGTCGGGGTTGTGCACGAGTGCATCGTCTGCGACCAGCCCTATCAGATGCAGCGACTCATGGGCGATTACCACCTCGATTCGCGGCGCCTGGGGGGACGCAACCTCGATCCGCAGAAGTACGCGCGCGATGCGGACCTGCTGCTTGCCGAGGTCGAGCGCGACCCCGAGGACGCGCGTTCGGTGTTCTATCTTGCCCAGAGCTATTTCGACCTCGGAGACTTCGCCAATGCACGCCGGTGGTATCAGCGCCGCTCGGAGATGGGCGGCTGGGATGAAGAGGTCTACTACTCGCTGTACCGAGTAGGCGAGTCGATGCTGCAACTCGAGGAACCCTGGCCGGATATCCAGGACGTGTGGCTGCGCGCTTGGGAGACACGACCGACCCGGGCGGAGGCCCTGCACTCCATCGCCTGCTACTACCGCAAGCTCGGTCGCTACCAACTCGGCCACTTCTTCGCTCAGCGCGCCGCGTCGATTCCGGTGCCCGAGGCAGACATTCTGTTTGTCTGGGCCGCGGCGCATTCATGGGCGGCGCGCGACGAGCAGGCGGTGTGTGCATCCAATCTCGGGCGTCACTCGGAAGCCTTCGCGTTGTTCCGGCAGCTGCTCGCCGGCGAAAATCTCGCACCCGAGGAACGGGTCCGGATCGCGGTGAACCGCGATTTCTCGGTTCCGGCGAAACTGGAGATCGCCTCGGCCTACCCTGCCGCGGCCGTCCACGCGGTGCATCCTCGCCCGGATGCCGACGTGACGGTCACCGTCGCGTGTGGGTCGAACCTGCCCAGCGCCGAAGCAACGCTTAACTCCATTCTCAACTCGTGCGCCGACCGCAGCCGGATCAGCCGATTGCTCGTGGACGATTCCGAGCTCACGGAGGCCGAGCGCGCCCTGCTGCGCCTGCGGTATCCGTCAGCGCAGTCTCTGGATGCTCCCTTCTCGGAATCCGCCGGGGCCAGGCTTCGGCACATCTACGACAGCGTCGGCACCCGCCTGTGGCTGCACGTCGGCGCCGGCTGGCGGTTCTTCGCGCCTGAGCGGCTACTCAGCAGACTGGCCGCGGTGCTCGACTCCGAACCGGATGTACTGGCGGTGGCAGTCAACTTTGAGGACGCCACCGGTCTCACCGGCCGCAACGCCGCCGAAGACATCGTTCGTCGCGGCGTCGGCACCGGGCGCTACGTGCTCACTGACCGCATGCCCGTCGGTCCGGCGATGGTCGACACGCATCGCCTGGCCGCCATGGGTGGTATCGACCCGGGAGCCGTCGACGTCCCGGCGGATCTGACAATGCGGGCGCAAGCAGCGGGGTTGCGCACCGCGTCACTTGACGAAGTGCTGTGCGTCCCGGCATGAAGCCGAACAGTCTCGTTCACGCCGCCTCGTTATTCGTCGAACATGAGGCTGTCGCACCCGAGCAGGTGGCCGGCGGTCAGCCACGAACCGGTGTGGGCCGGCTCGGAAGGTTCGGCGGCCTGGAAGTCGGCGTCTGGGAGATGACGCCGGGCGCGATGCGCGATATCGAGGCCGACGAGATCTTCGTGGTACTGGCCGGTGCGGCGACCATCGAATTCGCTGATGGCACAGCGTCACTGACGTTGACACCCGGCGATGTGGTGCGGCTGGCCAAAGGGGCCCAGACTATCTGGACGGTGACCGAAGGCCTACGGAAAGTCTATCTGGCTTAGTTCGGGTGGGCTCGAACTAGAGGTTGTCGCGCAGGAACGCAATATCGTCGCGACGACCTTCATCGCCCGTCTCGCAGATCACCGGGGCATCAGCGGCTTTGACGACGGCCAGCAGTAGTTGGGGGTCGATCGTGCCGGTGCCGAAGTTGGCGTGCCGGTCCGCCCCCGACCCGGCGGCGTCTCGGGAGTCATTGCAGTGCACCAGGTCAATGCGGCCGGTGATCGCCTTGATCCGGTCGACGGCGTCGATCAATGCCTCGCCGGCCGCCCACGCATGGCAGGTGTCCAGACAGAATCCGATGCCGGTGTCACCGATGCGATCCCACAGCCGTCCGATGGTGTCGAAGTGCCGGGCCATCGCATGGTTCCCGCCGGCGGTGTTCTCTAAGTAGACCGGCACGTCGGTGTTCAACGCCGCCAACGCTTTGGCCCAGCGGTCGAAACCGGCCTCGATATCGTCGTCGTCGGCGTGACCTCCGTGCACGATCACCGCGGTCGCATTGATCGCCGCGGCGCCATCGCAGGTGTCCTGCAGGATCTTTCGCGATGGGATGCGAATGCGGTTGTTGGCCGACGCCACGTTGATCAAATACGGCGCGTGGATGTAGAGCGGAATCGGTGAACGCAGCAGCAGTCCGGCATCCTCACGCGGCGGCGGCTTCTTCCAACTCTGCGGATCGCCGAGGAAGAACTGGACCAGATCCGCCTCGTCCTCCAGAGCACCGGCCAGAGGGTTGTCGGAACGGACATGCGAACCGATGAGCACGGCAGCAAGTCCTAAGCGCCTGCGCGTCTCCCGAGAAGCTAGAGGGCGTCGGTGAGGTCGCTGTCGATGCCCTTCTTTCGGTCACTCATCCGCCGCATCTGGTGCAGCGGGATGTAGACCAGCATGATCGCGATGCCCATCAGGAACAGGCCCGGACCGGAGTCTGCCGACACGACGATGCGGGGTGCGTTCCAACCGCCGTAGGCCCACACCACCGCCCAGAAGACGAAGATGGCCAGGGCGACCCACTTCATGAACGTGGGCAGTCGGTACGGACGGTCCGCATCCGGGCGCATGTGCCGGTATACGAAGTAGCCCAACAGCGCGAGCGCGCAGGAGAACAGGTAGCCGGCGTTGGAGAAGATGTAGATGACCAGCGGTGACCCCATGAACACGACGAGCACCGAGCACACCACGTTGAACAACATGGCCCGTTGCGGGACGCCGTGGCTGTTGAGCTTGCCGAACCACTCGGGCAGGGCGCGATCTTCGGCAGCCTGCCACAGCGAGCGCCCGCACCCCATGATGGCGTTGAGCACGCTGAGAATCAGAGCGAAGATCAACGGGATGCCGATGAACCACTGAACCCAGGACGCATCGCCGAACAGTTT
>JBAXIA010000112.1:0-9490 GCA_037138615.1 Mycobacteriaceae bacterium
TCGGTGAGGTCGACGAAAGAGTTCACCCCGGCGCCGAGTAGAACCTGCAGCCGCACCAGGGCCTTGCCCGGATGCTTGTGGCCCGGGTACTCGGTGGCCAGTAGGCGGCCGAGTTCAACCCACCACCCATGGACCAGCCGGTCTTGTTCCCACGACGGGCGATTGTTGTTGTTGTTCATAGTTATCTCCTTAGAGGTTGAGTTGGCAGATGGACGAAGGCGTGGAGGCGTTACCGCTTCCTGCGATCCAGTTCCGCCAACACCTCCTTCACACACCGGCTGTCGACAGCGTCGTTCTGACGGGCCGACCATGTCATGGCCCAGAGCATGCCTCGGGTGAACCGGAGCTTGCCCTTGCCCGTGCGCAGCGGTTCGATCGGCGATCCGTCGAAGTTCTCGAAGAGACCATCCCGCAGCCCGCGCTTGACCCACCGGCGGGACTTGCGCATCAGGAAGGCCACATCGCCCGTTCGGTAGATACGTTCCTCGGGTGCAACCTCCTCGACGGGTGGACACTCCTCGGGCTGCTGGCACGCGTAGGCCAGTGCGGCCTCAATCTCCGCGACCACGCTGGGTGCGGCAATGGACACGGTCGCAGCATCGGCGAGGGCGTAGACCGCACGCACCTCGTTGCGAACGGCGACGTCGAGTTCGTTCAGGCCACCCCCCGACGGGCAGGGTGCGAGCTGCGGGCCGACGAGCAGTTCAACGCCGTGGCGCTCCAGCGCCAGGCCGATCCGGCGAAGATGCTGCTCACGGCCCAGGTCGTCGCGCCAGAACGGGATCCACAGCGGGACCTGGCTGGCGATCGCCATGGACATGGCATCGATGACCTCATCGACCTGGGTCAGGTCGTCATGCCCGGCTGCCTCGCCGCGGGCGAACGCGAAGGTATGGGTGATCACGGCGCCGTGTTGAGCGGCCGTCTCCGCCAGCATGTCCATTCGCTGCGATGTGTCGACATCTCCCAGCATTAAGACGTTGTGCTGAGTGTGGATTTCAGTCATGACGTACCCCCCGGTCGTAGTTGTGATTCGGCTCCTTGGTTCAGTGCTTGCGTGGCTGCCAGCCGACTTTCGGTCAGCCACGCTTGGTTATGTGCGATTATAGCACATATTCATTTCGTGCGCTTACGGCACGAATCCGCTAGGTTCATCGCCATGGTCAACAACCCGGCGCCGAAAGGCACTGAGCCAAGGATAACGAGAAGCACTGACAAAAAATTCCATGACTTCCCCCGCCCGACCGTCGCGGTAGACACCGCACTGCTGACCATCGAGCCGGAACGCGGACTGGTTGTCGTCGAGCTCGCGCGTGACGACACCGGCAAGTGGGCCTTGCCGGGGACCTTCCTACGCGAGCGCGAGACGCTCGCCGAAGCCGTCGAGCGTTGCCTGGAGACCAAGCTCGGAGTCCGAGGAGTCCGGCCCCAGCAGTTGCGGGTGTTCGACGACCCCTACCGCGACGACCGTGACTGGGTGCTCACCGTGGCTCACGTCGCGGTGGTCCGCCCCGAACAACTGGACACGCTGGGATCAGGCTCAGCAGTCGAGACCCGCACGATGCCGGTCAATCGGCCTGGCGAGCTGGCCTGGGACCACTCCAAGATCGTCAAACTCGCCAAGGAACACGTCCGCGCGCGATACGAAGCCGAGCCCGATCCCGACCGGCTGCTCGGACCTAGGTTCACCTTCAGCGAGTTGCAGCGCGTTCACGAGGCCGTCGCCGGCGAGGAATTCAGCAGCCGGTTCGCCTTCCGCCGGACGATGGAACGGCACCTGGTCGACACCAACGACGTCGACGAGGACACCGGCACCCGTGGCCGGCCGGCCAAGCTTTTCCTCCGCGGGCGCGAGCGAAGCTGAGGCAAGCGTGCAATCAGCAACGACCGTTTCCCGCGACGTCCTGGGCAGTGCGACAAGCCCGCCGGGAGCTGCCTGCTGATCCAGCCCGCGAACACCGCAAGCCGAGTGGGCCTGTGCACCATTAAGAAGCCGAGCGGGCGGTCGAAGGTGACGTCCACACGGGTAATCCCTAAGCGCACTATTTTCCCGGCCACCAATCCATCTGGGCTATTGGCGGCAGTCCGCGAATAATCTCCCGTTGCTTCCTTGCTGCCGGGTCGGGGTCAGCGGGAATTCGGGACAGAAGTTCCTCGCGCAATCGTCGAAGATCCACCCCGAGCTGTTCGACGTAGTCACTGGCCGGCTCGGGCTCTGCCCAGGGGTCGTCGAGATGCCTGATCAGTGCAAGCAGTAGGTGCTCTGTACCGATGTAATTGCTCCGGAGTTGCCGCATTTCACCCAGGGTCAGGTGTAAGACCCGGCCTGCGCCGGGGGTGTACGGCAGCGACAGCGGCTCCTCGACAGAGCCGGCGACCGGCTGCACAGCAAGCGACTCATACAGCGCCCCAGCCTCACTTGGGGTTACGTCGATGGCGAAGAATGCCTCCTCAACGGGGCCACGGCCGTACTCGATCAAGGCAATCAGGAGATGCTCGACGCCGACGCCATCAAGCTGCCGTTGCACGGCATGCTTTTGGGCAACCGACAGCACCCGGCGCAATTCGTCTGTGTACAGCTGGTACACAACGCTCCCTCCCCGAAGCTGTGCTGGTTCAGGTGGACGTTACCGCCGGTCTCCGACAAACCGGTGACTCACTTCGCCGGGCGCCCAGGCATTCCGGGCGGCATCACCATTCCCTCGGGCGGCCTGAAGTCGGCGACTGAACCCTCCGCCGGCGGTAGTTCGCGAAACACGATGATCATGCCGGGGACGCCATCTCGCGACAGAGCGGCGTCGAGAGGCAGCCCCGGCAGCTCGTCGTCGCGATCGAGGTTGAGGTAGGCCGACGACCGGCGCTGCTGGTGCCATTGCGTTATCAGCTCATTGGCGAGCGCGTGGCCCTCGTCCCGGTAACGCTGGATCGCAGCCATGTTGGCCGGTGGATGGCCCTCTTCCCCTTTCAGAAATTCGACCGCCGCCAACTGGGGTCCGATCACCGCCAGGCCCGCCGCCTGGAAGACCCCGGGCAGGTATTCCAGCATCACTGCGAGATTGTCGTCGGGCTGCGTGGCGTCGACGACGTAGTTCACCGTGAAGCCGCGGCGGGACAGTTCGTCCACCACCACCGGGGCGGTGGCGGCGATGTAGTCGTGAACGCCCGGGGTCCAGGCGAACCTGCGGAAGAAGGACTTGTAGAGGTCCTCCACCATCCAGAACGCGACACTGGCGAGCCAGCCGTCGTCGCACTGCGCCACCTGCGATTGCACCCGTGCGTTCAGTTCCGCGAGCGATCGTTCCCGCTCGGGCTCGGACAAGGCGTCGAGCCTTTCCCCGCCGGCCATGATCGCACCATTGCGGTACTCCCAGACTTCGGCAAGCGTCGCAAATGTCCAGTCATTGTTTTCCATGTTCCCCCCTCTGTTGGTTCTGCTGTGGTCAGACCGTCTCGTCCGCCGGCGTCGGTGCGACGACCTGTGGGTCGTGCGGAACGTAGTTCTCCCAGTGGATCTGCGGTTCACCGCTCCAGCGGTAGGCGACCATGGTTCCGCTCCCCCCGCTGAAGTCGACGCACGCGGTGTAGGTGGTCCACTCGTCCTGTTTGAACTCCCACTCACGCCAGTAGTGGCCGTAGAACAGCGGGGTCTTGTCCTTGTAGACGTAGCCCTGGTGCTCGGCATCGACCGGCCGGGGCTCGAAGTGGGGGTAGGGATCGCGGTTCTCGAGTTTGACGGCGCGGAGTTCGGCCAACGCAGGCAGTGTGGCGGCATCGTGGTCCCACCACCGGATCCGGGCGTCCGTGCGCGGCTTTTTCGACTCGAAGTCCCAGTACGGGACCATGCCATATTTGACCAGCGAGATCTCGGGCCCTTTAAGCAGCACCTCAATCGCATCGTTCAACGCGGTGCCGGGGGTATTGGCCTCGGCGAAGTGCTCGACGGTCGACAGCCGGTCTGATCCGGTGATGTCGCGGACGGTCTGCATCGAGGCCTCGTGCCAGCAGGCGTGAATCACCCGGATATCCCCGAGGTCGAGCCACAGCGGCAGGGTCTTGAACCACTCGACGTAGTACGCCCGATCCTCGTCGGTCAGCGTGAGGAAATCCTTGTGCTGTCTCCTTTTGTTATCCGAGTGCTGCCGCAGTGGCTCCCCCGTCTCCGGATCCGCAGTAGCCCAACAGATGGCGTTGAACTCGTGGTTTCCCATCACGATCTGCGCGCTGCCGGCGTCGACCATCGCCTTGACCAGTTGGAGCGCCTCGAGTTGCTCATCGCCGCGGTCGACGAGATCGCCGACGAACACCGCCGTGCGTTCCGGGTGGCGGTACACCCCCGACCCGTCCCGCCGGTATCCGAGTTCGCCGAGCAGCGCCTTGAGTTTTGTCGCGCGGCCGTGAACGTCACCGATGATGTCGTACTGAATCATTTCTTGTCTCCCCATCTCTGCTACCCCCTCCATCTTCTAGAACCCACGAGCATCGAATATTATTCCCGCTCAACAATATTCATGCGGAGACGGAAGTGGTCCGCGGCCATGCCACGGCGCACAGGTTGAGCAATCAGGCAATCACGCATCGGGCTGCTCCCGCTGCCCGCCCACCAGATAGCCGGACTGCGGTGTCGGGCTGAAAGGGTCCACCCAGGTGCGGAGCTCCGCTAGCGTGCGGGCGGTAGCGATAGCAGCGATCGATCCGCTCTTGGTTCCGGCAAACGCGCGACTCCCGACCTCTTGGGCCGCCGCCTCGATCACATCGCCGGCGATATCCACATCGGCAGTCATCCGCGCATGCTGAGCGGCCTTTCGCGCGGGATGGACCTTGTCGGGATCCCCGAAACTCAGGAAGCCACCCCTGGCGAGCACGGCCACCGAGCTTGCGGGGCCGCTGCCGCTGAGACGCAACGAGCGCGGTTCATCGCAATCGTCGAGATTCCGCAATAGCCCCACCGTCTGCAATGCCACCTGATTGGCGTCCTCACGAGGAACATTGACGAACTTGCCTGGTTCGTCGCTCCACGCCAGATCGCCCATGCTGAACCGCAAGATGCCGTCGGCCCCGCAGCGGAATTCCACGAGTGGCGGCGACACCGTCTTGCGTCGCGAGATGGTGAGGATGTCCTGCGGATGCACCATGCCGAAGAGGTAGGCCGCGATATAGGTCTGGAACGACCGCCATTGGTCATCGGAACTGAATTGGCTCATCACACGTCTCCCCTGGCGTTGTCCGGCGTTTTGAAATTTCGATAACGATCCGCGATGTCCTGAGCGGCACGACGCTCCTGCTCACGTTTCTGCTCGAGCAGATGCCGGGCGCCCATCATCAGGTACCACTTGTTCTCCTCGCCCGGGATGTACGCCTGTGGCGGCGATGGCGGCGGATCTGCCAACCAACCGCGCTCGGCCTTCTTCTTGCGGGCCTCAATCTCGTCGTGACTCATCCCCACCCCCGTCATGCGGACTTCCTCTTCTTCTTCGGCGCCGCCGGCACCGGCTTCTCATCCGCGGCGGTCGCATCGGCAATCTCGATCACGTTCAGCACCTCAATGACGTCGGTGCGGCTTGCCTGGTTCTCGTCATAGCAGGCGATCACCTGCTCGCAGAACTCGTACTCCGCGATGGGCTTGACCGGAAGCCCGAGCTCCGCCGCCTCATCCAGGGAGATCGCGTAGCCGTGCGTCGGGTAGTCCTTCGTGAGCTTCTCGGGCAGGCTCATCGCCAGCTCCCGCGGGCAACCCTCCCGGGTCAGCATCAGCCTCTTGCCGTAGTCCGCGGCCTCTTTCAGCATGCGGTTCGACTGGTGCAGGATCGTGGGATCCACCTGCGACACCAGCGGCTTGAGAAGGCTGGACGCGAGATCCGCCATGACGGAAACCGTCTCGCCTCGGCCCAACCGGGTCTTGTATCGCACTTCTCCACCCAGTCCGAGCACGATCTCTCGCGCAGCCTCGGTGATCTGGTTCAGATTGCCGATGCGATCGAGCGCCGACACCCGCGTACCGGGGCTCTTCTCGTAATCCAGTTGGACGTCCAGGGGGCCCAGTTCCGCGGCGGGGCCCATGTAGATCTCGTCGGCGACAAGGCTGAGCAATGTCGCCGCCGACTTCGCATAGTCCGGGATCACCACGCGGATACGGCCGGCGATGCTGCGCAACAGCAACGCGATCTTGTACGCGTCGCGGGCCGAGCCGCCCGGTGAGTCCAGCCACAGATCCACGGTCGTCTCCGCCTTCTCCGGGAACGTCGCAGCCTTCAGCGACTGATCGATCTTGTTGAACGCCAACCCCCGCAGAGCTGCTCCGGGCGCAAGCTGCAGAAGCCCGACGACAACCACAGCACCTCGCCCCTCGTGGACCTCGCTGACCGACGTCCCATCAGTGCCCTTCGGCCGTGCCCGCGAGCCGGTTCGCTGGGCCGTACCTTCTGCTACCGCTGCACTCATCGACCGTCCTCCCCGACTGTCCGCTGCTGAAATGACGTTGCCCCAACCGTCGCGACTCACATAACCCCCGAATGTATTGCTGAATGGACACCGACGTACCGCACACAACAAGCGCACCCCTCGCGCGCTCGCCCTCTGCTCCCCGCATTGACTATGGCATCGACCTCTGACATCACTCAGGCTCCTTTGTGGTCTCATGCGGCGAATCACTGCGACTCGTAGGAGGCTGGGAGCGCTGGGGCGCAACTGTGCGAATACCGGCGCACGCTGTGACGGCGTCGAGCGGACCGAGGTGGAAAACATTGCTGGCGCCGTTGATTCGGTCGCCGGTGCTGACCACCAGCAGCCGCCAGTCCGGTATCCAGACTGCGGATCCCCTGGAACGCTGCAGAGCGGCCCGCACCAGTGCGGGACGGTGATTCCAGCGTTGGAGCAACAGATCCGGGCCCTGCAGGGTGAACAGTCCACCGTCGTCGGCGACGACCTGCACCGGAAGACCGATCTGGGGTTCGAGTATCGACTTCTTGTGATGAATCCAGTGCACCCAGTGCCCGGGTGCGTATTTCTCGCAACGCTTGTCGGTACCCGTCAAGTCCCACCGAATTTCAGACATCAATATCCCTCCTCAAGGCGACGACGCCTCTTCGGGGAGGCGCTCTTGCCGACACCGGTGTGGTGGCGGCCGCTTCGTCATCCGAACCACCCACGAGCGTGGGGTTGGTGCACCGCCTAGTCGGAGCTTGGCGACGGTGTCTCGTGAAGCTGTGCTGATTATATCGGATGGGGCCGACAAGTTTCGAGATCGTGTTTTCGGAGCGCTACAACGCTGCCGTCCTAACAGGGTGTGTCGAACCGGTAGTCCGTGGGATACAACCGGCCGGCGACGTCCAGGCATGCCTGATAGCAGTTCCGGTACGACGACGAACCGAACCCGGTCTGCTCGCAGTGCATGAAGCTACCGTCGGCGTCGGGCAACTGGTCGCAGAAACCGCCAAACGGACTGCTCCAGCACTGCCCTGGCACCGCGGCTGCCGATGGCGCACAGACCAATCCGGCGACGGCGAAGGCGGCCGCAGTAGCGGCGGCGATGATCGCCCGGATCGTGTGGCCCCGGGCATCGGCCGGGGTGGCCACATCCCCTCCGACGGAATCTGATCGCGGTGTGGTGTCGCGGTTGTCCATGGTCTCTCCCCCTGTCATTGGCTTCTCACATGACGTCGGTGCTGTCGCGCATCGCGACCGACCCCCCGGTCTGCCCACAGCACCACTGCCGACGCTAGCGGCGGGGTCTGACAAGCACGGTGCGTCGGCGCACTCCGAACATCTCGAAAAGTGTCAGTGAGCGCTGCTGTAATTGACCTATGGGGGAAATCAACGTGCCCGGTGATTCACCGGAAACCATCGACCACATTTTGAAGACCTCCCGCGGGCGGTGTCGGTGCTGCCGCGATGAGGTTGATGTGCGCGCCTCGGGTGCCTCCGATCATCGGGTTCACACCGTGTCCGCCGATGATCTGCGCGAGGGCCGCGACGTACCCGCGCTGATGTGCGCGGCCTGTGCCAGCGCCATGGCCGAGGGTGGCTTCACCAGCGTGATCGACTTCGTGTTCTCCACACGGCAGCCCTGCCCGGCGTGCTCGGCCCATCGGGCCCGCAAGATCGGCTATGGGATGCCGACCGCCGACGCTTTCATCAATGAGGCACCATGGCAGCACTTAGGCGGCTGCTCGGTGAGTTCGGACTCGCCCGAATGGAGTTGTGCGGCATGCGGGCACGAGTGGTGATGAGGCACGATTCTGCCGTTCTCTGAACCACTGTGTCCTTCCAAAACTTGATATCACCGGCAATATCAAGTTCCCGATCGTGGTGGTTGCCCCGGAAGTGCCCCGCTCAGGACGTCAGCGACCGACTTTTGTCGGGGGGCATTGGTAGACACCGGTTCGGGAGACGAACTTCGGGGGGAATTGTGATCGAACTCTTGGCCGGCCTCATCCTCAGCGGGCCCATCCTCAGCGGGCCCGGCGTCGGCTGCACCTACGAGCACCCGGCGCCGACCGCGATCAACCAGATCTGCACCGGCTACGGATTTCCGGGCAGCAGCTGCAAGGTGAACACCATCAGCTGCAGTCCGGTCCCAGGTACACCGGGGACGTGGAACCCGGATGGATATACGCCGCAAGTTGGTTGAACCAATGGGCGCGTCGATGGCTGGCTGAGCGCGACAACACGTCTCCGTGGGGATGTTTCTTCCTTTCCGTCCTCACGACGCGGGCGTATCGGCAAGCTAGGGCGGCAACCTGGGGTCACGAACTGACACCCCGAACAGCCCGGCGAGAGCCCCGGCCCATATGGGTCGGGGCTGCTCGCGTTTCACCGTCAGAGGCTGTAGACGATCGAGCTTGTGTCATGCTCACCAACGACGGGAACTCAACCTGCACAAGCTTCTGCGAACGGGCGGAGTCCAATTCTGTCGGTCAGGTAATAGACAATGGCTCTGAGCATTCCGCTTTTCCAGCTATCAGGCGTGATCTGGATACGTGGAGCCGATCAATCAGGGGGTAACGCGTGCCTTACGACAAAGACGGTGGGTCTGTGTCCATGCAATCAGCCTTGGATGCATGGGAGCCGCATGCCCTTGCCCTCTTGAAAGATACGGCGATGACGTACAACGGCTTCGTCACCTACAAACGACTGGGTGATGCTGTCCAGGAACGATCGGGCATCAGGTACAAAGGTCTCTTGACGAATTGGATCGGCGGCCTGCTGGCCAGAGTTGTCGACCACTGTGTCAGAGCAGGTACGCCGCAACTCGGCGCATTGTGCGTGAGCGCAGACGGGGCGGTGGGCGAGGGTTACCGTCAGGCATTGTTGGCTGCCGGCTCGGCCGGCGATGACGTGAACCGTGATCAACTGGACGACCACGCGGCACAAATACGGCTTGAGTGCTATCGCCACTTCGACGCTTAGGCCTCGGACGTGGGGCCTGACAATCGCCGCCTTGATGTCACGTCAGCCCTTGTCCTCGTAGCGGCGCAGGAAGGCGATCCAGTCG
>JBAXIA010000113.1:0-9367 GCA_037138615.1 Mycobacteriaceae bacterium
CCTACGCCTGGGAAAACGTGCTGTGCAGTTCCTCGACGATCGAGTCGAATAGCTCGTCCGGCAGGTCGTGCGCCATGCCGTCGAACATCACCAGTCGCGCCCCCGGGATCGCCGAGGCGATGGCCCGTCCTCCGGAGGGCCGCATCAGGATGTCGTCGCGCCCATGGATCACCACCGTCGGGGCGGTGATCTTCAGGTCATAGCGGCGCAGGCTGCCACTACTCAGTGCCGCGTCGTACTGCCTGGCGATGCCCTGCGGGTAATAGGCGCGGTCGTAGGCCTCCGTGGCGTCCCTACGCAACCGCTCGTCGGACCTCGGATAGCCCGGGCTACCGATCACGCGCGACAACCGCATCGAGTACTTGACGACGTCCTCTTTGGAGGCATCCGACGACGGAATCTTGCTCAAACACATCAACGCCTTGGGCGCCGGCGGTGGCAGGAGCGCAGAGTTGTTCGACGAGAAGATAATGCCCAGCCCGCCAGTGCGCTCAGGAAAACGTGCCGCGAACAGTTGCGCGATCATCCCACCCAGCGATGCTCCGACGATGTGCGCGCGTTCGATGCCCAGGTGATCGAGGATCGCGGCGGCGTCCTCGGCCATATCGTTCAGGTGATAGACGCATTGACTGCGCAGGCCCAGCAGGCCGCGCAGCAGTTTGGGCACCGGTGACCCCTCATGGCGCTGATCGTGCAGCTTGCTCGACAGGCCGACATCACGGTTGTCATACCGGATCACCCGGTAGCCGAGGTCGATCAACTTCTGACAGAACTCGTTGTGCCACAACACCAATTGAGCGCCCAGCCCCATGATGAGCAGCACCGGCGGATTGCTGATGTCACCGAGGTCCTCGTAGTACAGCTCAATATCGCCGTGGTGTGCGTAACCGGAACGGATTTCCAGCGTCACTTGGCCTTAGCCGTCTTAGTCGCCTTCGATGACTTCTGTCCGACCGCTCGTTCCAGATCCGTCAGGGAATCCTCGAGGTGCACCAGAAGCCGTTGCAGATGCGGCACGCTGCGCCGGCAGCCCACGATGCCGAAGTCGAGGCGGTCCGCGGTGTTGGTCAGTGTGATGTTGAGGGCCTGACCGTCGAGGGCGATCGACAGCGGGTAGTTGCCGTCGAGTTCGGCGCCACCCCAGTAGAGCCGATCTCGCGCTCCCGGGACGTTGGAGATGACGATGTTGAACGGCGGCGGGGCGGTGGTCTTCAGTACCGGAAGTAACTCGACTAGGAGCGGTGCAATGTTGAACGTCGACAACGCCACCTGCTGAACCTTCGGCAACGACCGGAACACTTCCTTGTTGTTGTTCATGGAGGTGTTGACCACTCTCAGGCGTTCGGCCGGATCCGTCAGGTCGGTGCCAAGATTGGCCAGCACCGATCCCACCTCGTTGCCACCGGTGGATTCGCCCTCGCGGAGGTTCACCGGAACCATCGCGATCAGCGGCTTGTCCGGCAACCCATCCTGCTCGATCAGATACGCACGCAGGGCACCACCGCAGACGGCCAACACCACATCGTTGAGGGTGACCCCGGCCGCCTTCTTGATCGCCAGGAAACGCTCGACCGGCCAGGACTGGGCCGCGCACCGCCGGGCACCGGCGATCGGCACGTTGAATATGGTCCTCGGCGCTTCGAACGGCAGGGTCAATTGCTGCTGGAGAATTCCCTTGCGGGCGAGGTTGTAGGTGCCGGGGCCAAGGGCCGCAAGGGATCCGGCTCCCTTCTTCACCGTGTCGAGAAGCGATGCCTTGGCGCCCTTCTTTGACGCGCGCTCGTTCGGGGCCCAGAACGCGCGGGCGTCGGAATCCTTGGGATCGGTGGACAGCGCCCGGCGCAGTGTCAGCATCGCACTGACTCCGTCGAGCAACGCGTGGTGCATCTTGGCGTACACCGCGAACCGGCCGTCGTCGAGTCCTTCGACCAGATGCATCTCCCACAGCGGGCGGTGGCGGTCCAGCAGTGTGCCGTGCAGCCGCGAGGTGAGTTCCAGGAGTTCACGCACCCGGCCAGGGTTGGGCAGCGCTGAGCGGCGCAGGTGGTATTCGAGGTCGATCTCGGGGTCTATCGCCCAGGTGAGTTTCGAGACCCCGCCCATCACCTCGCCGGGATGTTTGCGGAACGTCGGGGTGGCATCGGTGTCGGTGACCAGTTTCTGGTATAGCTCGCGGACGAAGTCCGGCCCGGCCCCCGGTGGTGGCTTGTACACGTGCAGGCCGCCCACGTGCATCGGGTGCTCGCGAGACTCACCAAGCAGGAACATGCCATCGAGCGGTGAGATCAATTCCATGGTTCGCCCCCGGGTTCGTGGTGTCTGCCTGGTTAGCCGGTTACATCGACTGGTTGACCAATTACAACCTTTCCAGCGAAAGTCGGGCGGCACTTTGGGGAAGTCCCCCGGGGTGGCGGGGTTTCGAGGACTAGTGAGTTCGCGCACGCGGAAGGCCAACAGCTTGTAACTTTGCCCAGGTGATGTGGAGGACGTGGCTCAGCGTCGCCGCCACAGCGATCGCTGTGGTCGCCTCAACCGGCCCGGCCTCGGCCGATCCGGCTGATCCGGATATTCAACCGGTGGCAGCCGCTGAGGCCACCCCGCCCCCGGTCGATGACGGCAAGGTGGTGTCCAGCCCACCGGAGACCGCGAAAACCCTCGACGGCTGGACAATGACCGTCGGCGGTAAGGACGAGACCCAACTCGTCATCGCACCGCTGACCACGGCGGTGTCCAGCCGGGAGTACGAAGTCGGCGGCACCTTCACCGGGTCACTCAAGGATCCGTCCGGCGCACCGGCACCGGCCAAGGGAGTCCTCGAGGTGGGATACCAGATCGGCTGCGGTATCGACATGACCACCGGCACCGGCGTGCTGCTTGGCGGTACCGCGGGAGGCAGTGCGGGCCTCACCACATTCGGAGCGCTCTCCATTTTTGGACCCGCCAACGGGATCGTTTTTCCCAACGCCGGCGTCACTATCGGCGGCAGCGTGGCCGTCAGCCTCAAGCCCGGCGTCATCAATATCGTCCCGATCACCAAGAAGGCCTACGCGAGTTCCGAACCCTGGGTGTGGGTCAGCCACCAGCGCATCAAGATCGACGGATGTGTGGGTCAATCCTTCATCCGCTCCTTCGCCCTGTTGAGCAAAGCGACCGACGAGGGTGACGAGATCGCCGCCTGGTTCGGCGCGACGAAGATGGTGTAGGGGCATTCGATGAAGACTTCGATGATGCGATCAGCAGCAATCGCCGCCGTCACCTTGGTTACGCTAGCTGGCCCGGCGTCGGCAGATCCGGCAGACCCGGCCGGCCCCGACATCCAACCGGTCGCGGGCGTCGAGGCTGCGCCGCCGGCGGACGACGGCAAGGTGGCGTCCACCCCACCGATCACCGACAAATCCCCCGACGGCTGGATCATGACCGTCGGGGGCAGGGACGAGGTCCAGCTGCCGGTCCCGCCGTTGACCACTGCTATCTCCACGCGGGAGTACCAGGTGAGCGGGACCTTCACCGGGTCGCTCAAGGGCCCCGGTGGCGGACCTGCCAAGGGTGTCCTGGAGGTGGGATACCAGATCGGCTGCGGTATCGACATGACGACCGGCAACGGCGTGATCGTCAGCGGGAACATCGGTGGTGCCGCAGGTATCGGGGTCGGCATCCGTCCGTCCGACGGAAATGATTTTGAGATCCCGTCGATCGGGGCCAATATCGGCGGCGGCGTAGCCGTCAGCCTCAAGCCCGGCCTGGTCAACATCTTGCCGGTCACCCGGAAGACCTTCGTCGGCACGGCGCCGTGGGTCGGGATCCACAAGTTCCGGATCAAGATCGACGGGTGCGTCGGAGAGTCCTTCATCCGCTCCTACGCCACGCTAGCCAAGTCGAACGACGACGGCGACGGCATCCTGTCCTGGTACGGCATCACCAAGAACGTCTAGCCCGCGTCAGATCGCCGGGAACATCTCCGGGTTGAGTCCCATTCCCACCTCTGGGTCCAAGCCCGTGGTGTCAAGATCCGGGTCAGTGGGCTGAATCTTGCACTGGCCGAACAGCGGTGTCTGGCCACCCGTGCAGTACGGATCGGTGATGTCCGGATTGGCCGAGGCGCCGGGGGCGGTCAGCACCGCCGTCGCCACCAGAACGGCGGCTGCCATGAGGCGTCTCATTGCTCCAGACTACAGCGGTGTTCGCGAATCGATTCTGCTGTGTGGTCAGGCGCGCGCGGCGGGCGCATCCTTGACATAGGTCGTGAACAGGCTCGCTGAAATGCCATTGGCGAGCGGGATCTGGCGGATGATCGCCAGGCTTGGCCTGGCGGTGCGCTCCAGCGTCACGGGGTCGAATGAATACAGCCCGAACCGTGGCGCGTAGCCCTTTGCCCACTCCAGGTTGTCGATGAGTGACCAATGGATATAGCCCCTGACGTCCATTCCGTCGGCGATGGCGTGCTGCAGCACCGCGAGTTGACGCACCGTGTAAGCGGCCCTATTGGCGTCGCTGGCATCGGCAATTCCGTTTTCGGTGATCCAGAGCGGCTTGCCGTAGGAGGCGGCGACGTCCAGTCCGTCACGCAGGGCGCTTGGCTGGATGGACCAGCCGACGTCGGTGCAACCCTGCACCGCCGGGCAGGCGCCGGCGTGCTCGGGCGCGGGCAGTCCGGTCAGCAGCGGTACGCCGGAGATCAGCGCCAACAGAGCTCCGGCGCCGCCCAGGGAGTCGACGGTGGCTACCGAGTAGTAGTTGACGCCGACGAAATCGGCAGTGTTCGCCAGATCTGGCCGCGCCGGGTCGTTTGTGAGGGTGTTGTCGAAATTGGCGTCCAGTTGTCCGTTGATCACCGCATTGGGAAACCAGCGGTTGTAGAAGTTGTCGAATGCGGCGGCCGCTTTCTGATCGGTCGCACTGGCCGGATTGGCCGGCTCCCACGGAAGCATGTTGAGGACGATGCCGACCTGGGTGTCAGCTCCGAGGTCGAACTCGTGAATCGCGCGGTATGCCGCGGCGTTCGCCTCAGCTTCGTTGATCAGAGACTTTTCCAGAAGGTCGCCACGTAAGACGCCGGGCGGGAATCCACCCTGGCCCGGAAGAACGAGGTAGGACGCCAGCATGGTGTTGACCGGCTCGTTGATCGTCACCCAGGTGTCCACCTGGTCACCGAACTCATACGCGGCGTAGGCGGCGTACTTCTCGAACTCGACAGCGGTGTTATCGGAGGCCCACCCGCCGCCCGTCGGCGGGGTGTAACCGATGAGGGGGCCAAGAGACTCGGTAATGCGTGCCTGTTGCGGGTCATGCAGCCAGCTGGGCAGGGTGAAGTGCTGCAGCGTCACCATCGGCTCGAGGCCGTTGTCGTGCAGGGCGGCGAAGACGTCGCGGTAGTGCGTCACCGCATCGTGGTCGGCGAGTGTGTTCAGGATCTGGATCTCCGAGTAGCTAATCCCGTCCGACACGTTGACGTCTGCCATCGAGTACGTCACGCCCGCGACGACCTTGGTGTCGCTAGGAAAGATTCGGCTCCATTCCAGGCCGATCCGGAAGGTGTCTCCGCCGACACCCTGGCGGGCCAGTTGTGCATCAGTCGCGTACTGCAGGTAGGAGCCCGGCCCATTCTCCGGTATCCCTTTCGTCCAGCCGAGCAGCTGGTTGAGTGGGTCGTGAGTCCACGCGTACCAGTCGGTGTTGGGATCGACGGGCGCCGCCCCACCCATCTCCGTCTGGAAGGCGGCGGTGGCCACGCCCCAGTGGAAACCGTCCGGGAACTGAAGTGCTGCACCGGGATTGGTTCCTGTCACCGCCACAGCAATGTTCACGGCGGCAGTCGTTGCGTTGGGGTCAAGGAACCCCAGGAGATGGAAGCCGTTATCCGCGACTTTGACCTCGAAGGAATCGGTGTACGCATTGGCCGTACTCACCACCGGCGTGTAGGTGAACTCACCGTTCCCCTGGTCGATCGTCACGCGGCCGTACTGCGGATTCTGGGTGACGACGTAGCTCAGCGCGTCACCGGTCGCCGCGATGTCGCCGGTGATCACACCACCCGCGGACTGGCTGTTGAGCGCTGGGTCGTACGCGATGGTCGGCGGACCGCCAAATAATTCTCGCCGCGCGAACGCCAGCAGAGCCGACAGCGTTGGCAGGCCGGCCGTCGCACTTGTCCTCGCAGATCTCGCGGCCCGCTGGGCCACCGGGGCTGCCGCCTCACGGCGGGCGGCGGACGTGGCTGTCGTCGCCATCAGGACGGCCTTCTTCGCCGGGACCCTGTGCGCTGAGCGCACCGGAGATCCGGCTGTCCGCAAGCTCGTTGCGGCACCGGGGTTATCGCCGGGGCTGCCGGTATCGGCCCATGCCACCCCGGCCCCCGCGCTCACCGCGGCCCCGATGCCCAGGGCAACGGCCAACCCGCCGACACGTCCGATTGAGGCCGATGCCCTCATGCCAACTCCCTCATGGAACTGTTTTCGCTGGCCGTTTTGGTGCGGATCGGCGGCACATCAGGATACCGCTGTGAGGCCGGTGTCGTCGTCGGTGTAGTCGAGGTACACGGGCGCACCTGTCTGTGGGTAATACAGCAAACTGCCGCGATCACACCAACAAGGTCGGCGTCAACGCGGCATTGAGAATATCCACGTCGCGAGTGGCGATGGTCAGGCCGCGACGGGCGGCCTGGGCCACGATCATCCGGTCGAACGGGTCGCGGTGATTCCATCGCAACCCGCCCGCCATGATCGCATCGGTCGGCTCGATCGACAGTTCAGTGACCGCCATCGCCGCCATGATGTCTGACCACGCCGCGAGAAGCTGTTCGCCATCGAGCCGACCAAGGCGGGTCTTGATCGCTATCTCCCAGGCCGAGACCGCCGATACCGCTACAACACGAGCCGAGTCTGAGATCGCCTCGCGCGCGGTAACCGATAGCTGATCGGGCGTACTCACAAGCCACAGGAGCGTGTGTGTGTCGAGAAGGATCGCCGCCGAGGGCGGCTCAAACGCTGGGCCGGTTCTCACGCGGGATTCCTTCCCATGCCGCCAATTCCGCTTCAGGAAGCGGCTCCTCGAAGTCATCGCCGATCAACAGGTTCGGAAGTTGCCCGAAAACACGAGGCCGTGGCTGCACCGGTGTGAGAACGGCGACGGGCCGGCCGTGGGTGGTAATCGTCACCGGCGAGCCGGTGCGCTCCACCTCGGCCAAGATGGCATTGAGCTGAGCTTTGGCCTCCGTGCTCGAGATGGTCTTCATCGCACCAGAATACCTCGATCGAACTCATCGGACTAGTCTGAATAGTCTAAATACGACTAGCTCGCTGGGCTGGCGGCAACAAAACAGGCGGTGCCAGAGTCAACGGCGGTTCGCCCCTGGCGATAGCTAGCCTCAGCGGGCCAACGGCCTCAGTGCCGCGCCCCAACGCAAGGGATTGAGATTGCGGAACGGGTCGTCGCGCCGCAGTTCTTGAAGATCCGCCAGGACTGTTTCCAACTCAATCTGGGTGCGTTGCTTGACGGTGGCCTCCCACTTTTCGGCTTTCACCCGGGCGGGCCGTGTTGTTGAGATCGGTTGCCCGAAGCGCAGATACATCCGCTGCGGGCGCGGCAGAAACGTAGGCCCCATGCCGCGCATCAGGGGTACACCGACCCCGGACATACCGTGCATGCGCTCTCCGAGGGTCCGCGTCATCCGCTCCCATGCGCCGTTTCGTTCGACGAGGCTGCGGAAGACGTCGTCACCGCCGACAAGCCCGACCGGGATAATCGGATAGTCATGGGCGATGGCCAGTCGGGCGAAGCCGGAACGGCCTTCCCACTGCAATTGGTATTCCTCGCCTTTGAACTTCAGCATGTCGCGGCCGCCGCCGGGGAAAACCAGGATCGTCTCATTGCGTCGCATCAACTCAGCGCCGACATCCGGCTGACCGGGTACGGCGCCGACCGCCTCGAAGAGATCCCTCTGCAAGCCCTTGGCCTGCGTGACGCGCAGGTCGGCAAGCCCTCTGACGCGCACTCCAAGATGGCGATGCACGAAGTACGGAGTCAGCACGATCTCCGGCCAGCCCGCTGACGTGTGATTGCCAACGAGCAGGAAACGACCGTCACCGGGCAGGTTTTCCAACCCATCGACATAGATGCGAGAGAGGTCCACGGCGGTGGTCAATCCGCCGGCAATGCTGAAGATCGCTTTCCGTAGCGACTCCACTCGCGGAGGTTGATTGATCAACCGGTCGATATCCTCGGCAGGCAAGGGAGTGTGAGCCATAGCGCCACCCTAAAGCCTGAAACGCGATGACGCCTTCAGCCGCAGTGCAGGTACAGGATCAGACGACGCTAAAACTCATGCGAGGACGCGGCGACAGGAACCATCCTCGGGCGGCAACCCCGGCCCCACGACGACCGGACCGTCGACGGCGTACTCGCCAACCTCAGCATCTCGGCTCATCTGAGCGACCTCGTTACGACGCAGCACGCTGTCGGTGTGACTATCCAGCTCCGGGCACTCGTCGTGGCTGAACAGACCCATGCTGCCCACGGTAGACCCCGCGGAATTCTGTTGGTTGTGCACCATCTCGCTGACCTCAGGGCAGACTTCGAGATCCTGCTACGGCGAGCAGTCCACCGCCACGGCCAGCGCGGCACAAACCTGTCGCATCCGCTTGTCTGCCAGCCGTCCAACCCTTTCGACCAGAATGGCAACCGACACGCTCTCCAATGAGTCCAGATTGACGGCGCAACGCCGGGGAATCGGATCCTCCCCTGGCTCCAGGACGACCTCGCTGGCCAGCCCGCGGATAGTCGTGGTGCACGGGGCGACGACGGCCCGACGGAGTCTAGGGATGGCCGCGTCCCGCGACAGGATGATGACGGGCCGGCGACCAATCTCCGACAGATCACACCACCACACATCGCCTCGATTCGGAAGCGGCGTCACGAGGCGCTTGCCGCCCTCCGCCAGGAGTCGAGATCGCCCCATTCGTCGGGCTGGTCAGTCGGCTTTTCGTCATAGGCGGCGTAACCGGCGTCGATCTCGTGTGCCCGATTCCGGGCCAGGAGAGCTCGCAGCGCGTCGTCCACCAGTGCGGCATCGGTCGGCCCGGAGTGAAGACCCCGAGCCGCTTCGAGCAGGGAAGCATCGACTGTGGTGCTCAACCGTATGCGGGCCATGCCACAAGTATGCCATTCGGGGGCAATGACGGTGTAACTCTCGAGCGGCCGTGCGGCCTGGCAGCTGGCAAGGGCTGACGGACTCGAACCCTCCGTCGCGTCCCGGTAGATATCGCGACTACGACTGGCCCAGGCTGGGCCGGTAGTCGGCAACTTCGGCCTCAGCGGCGAGCAAAGCGCCCAGCTCGCCTTCCTGCTGTGCGACGAAAACACCCACGACCTG
>JBAXIA010000114.1:0-9364 GCA_037138615.1 Mycobacteriaceae bacterium
ATGATCACCGCGGCCTGCTGCGCGCCGCTCAACTCGGCCCAGGTCTTCCTAAACGTTGCCGGACTATTCGTCGTGGAGCCCTGCAACTCCTTGAGATAGGGCTCTACCAGGGTGTGCGGCTCTGCGCCCTTGGAGGTCATCCACTCCTTGGCAGTCAGGCAGGCCTGCGCGTACTGCTCCTCGGTGGATTGCGCCGGGATATTGATTCTGGTGGTGACCCCGCCAGGCGACACCCCGACCGGCCGCTCTCCGGACGCGCCGTTCTGCTGTTCGGCAGCAGGTGCCGAATCAGGTGAGTTGGCGCCGGATTCACTTTCCGCTGAACAGCCCGTCAACACGGTGGCCGCGGCCCCGACGAGTACGGCGGCGCTGAACCGGAGGCGATACGTACTGCTGAGCATGATGGCCCTACTGGTCTTCGTCGGATCTGACCATAGGCCGTAGCCGTTCGGTTTTCTCGGGCGTCCACCCTGGCGGTTGCATGACTGCCGCCCAGGCGTTCACCACGTCTTTGACGTAGCGGTGACCATGGCCATCCGGTACGTTGACGGCGACGGCCATGTCGGCGGACACCTGAAGGAACGTCACCACCGGTATCCACTTCATGTCATTGGACACGTCGTAGCCACGCGGCTCGCGCAGCCAATCCGGTTCGGCAAAGAGAAGATCCGGTCTCCACCATGCGATCGGGTCGGAGGCGTGCTGCAGATACACCACCCGGGGATTGCCCCACGGTTGATCGGGGCGGCCGAGGTCCTCGGGTCGCGCGGCGAACCGAACGTTGGCACCGTCGTCGAAAATTGGCAACCACTCCGGCGAGCCGGGATCCCGATTGACGGTGACGTCATCGCGCATGGTGTTGTTGAACGTCGGTCCGGAGAACAGCGCTCCGTTGGTGCGGGCGATGATGTTGTTGGGGCTCAGGAACGGCGCCTCGCCGCCGAAGGAGCCGAGGCTCTCGCCGAAAACCACGATCTTGGGCCGCTGCGCTTCGGGGAGTGCCCGGACCTTCGCGTCTACCGCCTCGAAGAGGGCTTGACCGGCCTGGCGAGCGTTCTCCTTGTCGACCAGGAACGACAGCCAACTCGGCAGGAACGAGTACTGCATGCTCACGATCGCGGTGTCGCCGTTGTACATGTACTCCAACGAGGCGGCTTCAGCCGCGTTGATCCAGCCGGTTCCTGTCGTGGTGCCTACCGCAATGACCTTGCGCTTGAGGCCGCCGGCACGCTCCAGTTCGTTGGCGGCCAGTTGGGCTTCAGCGCGAATACCGGTGGCGGAGTTCAATCCGGCGTAGGCGCGGATGGGTTCGGTCGCCGGGGCGTTATTGAACTCGGTCAGCTGGGCGACTGTGGGCCCACCACCGACGAAGATGCGTCCCTGATGGCCCAGCGACTCCCAGGACACCAGGGAGGCGGGGCCTCCGGAGCGCAGCGGTGTGCTCGGTGCCGGACGGTTCGGATCCAGCTCGTTGTTGACCTTGGAGAAGGTCGCATTCATGACGCTCATGGCGCCCCGCACCACAATGCCATTGATGATGGCGATATTCACTGCGATCAGGAGCGCGACGACTACGACGACCGAAACACGCGGTGGCGCAACGCGGTTGAGCTGGCGGACCAGGAATCGGATCAGCCGTCCCATCAGCTGGCCGATCTCGACGAAGAGGAACAAAAAGACGATCGACAACACCGCTGCCTGCAGGTAGTTGTACCACTGCAGTTGGGGAACGCCCATCAGATCACGGACGTGGTTCTGCCAGTAGTGGAAGTACAGAACACCCGATACAAGCTCGACCGCGCCAACAATCATGAGGATCGGCCAGGCCCATCGCGGCGCGCGCGGGCTCGTCGGCCGGGACCGCATGAACCGGATCAGCCACACCGCGAACACTCCTAGGCCGTATCCGATCGCGCCGGCGAGTCCGCTGAGCAGACCCTGGAATAGCGGGCCGCGCGGCAGCAGCGACGGGGTCATCGTCAGTAGGATGAACAACAGGCCGACGGCGGTCCCGGTGAACGTGTACCTGCGTCTCCACCAATCTGTTTTGGGTTCGGCAGCGTTCGCGACGATGGTTTCCGACTCGGCGACTGTCACGAGAGAAAACCTTAGCGGTGGGTGAAGTTGGGCGGTCGCTTGTCCGTGAAGGCCGCCATGCCCTCGGTCTGGTCGTCAGTGGCGAAAGCCGAGTGGAAGAGTCGACGTTCGTACAGCAGGCCCTCGCTGAGAGAGGACTCGAAGGCCCGGTTCACGGATTCCTTGGCCATCCGCGACGCCGATCGAGACATCTGCGAGATCGTCGTGGCAACCGCGTTGGCCTCCTGGAGGAGTTCATCGGCCGGAACCGTCCGGGATACCAGGCCGATGCGTTCGGCCTCAGCGGCATCGATGGTGCGCCCGGTCAGGATCATGTCCATCGCCTTGGCCTTGCCGACCGCCCGGGTCAGGCGCTGGGAGCCGCCCATACCGGGAAGCACACCCAGCTTGATCTCCGGCTGGCCGAACTTGGCGGTGTCAGCGGCGATCAGCACATCGCACATCATGGCCAGTTCACAACCACCGCCGAGTGCGTAGCCGCCGACGGCGGCGATCAGCGGTGTACGCACTGCCGCGAGCTTGCCCCAGTCCGCGAAGAAGTCCGATCCGAACACCTCGGAGAACGACAGGGTGGCCATCTCCTTGATATCGGCGCCCGCGGCGAAGGCCTTGGCCGAGCCGGTGATGATGATGGCCCCGATGTCCGGGTCGGCATCGAATTCAGCTGCCGCAGAGGTAACTTCGGCCATCACCTGACTGTTGAGGGCGTTGAGTGCCTCCGGGCGGTTCAGCGTGATGGTGCCGACCCGCTCCGACCGGCTCACCAGAATGGTCTCGTAACTCACGTGTACTCCGCTCTCATGAAAAGGTCAGGTCCGGCTCGGCCGGCACGAAATAGCTCTGCACATCTTCGTCGGTCACCGCGGCAAGCGACACCGGGGACCACTTCGGGTTGCGGTCCTTGTCCACTACCTGGGCCCGAATGCCCTCCACGAGGTCATGGGAGCGCACTGCCGCGCAGGACACCCGATACTCCTGCACGAGGGTTTGCTCGAGGGTTGTGTAGTCGGCGGCTCGGTGAATCGACGCCAGTGTGACCGCCAGCGCGATGGGGGAGCGGGTGGCGATGAGGTTGGCTGCGTCGTCGGCCGGGCCCTCATCGCGGTCGCGCAGGGCGGCGCCGATGCCCATCACGGTCTCGTCGGCATAGCAGTCGTCGATCCAATCCCGCTGTGCGGCGAGCTGACTTGCCGGGGGCGGCTTGGTGTGGGCCTCCAGGGCCGCCTCAATACCGTCGGTGACGACGGTGGCGGTGAACGCCTCCAGATCGGCGTGCGGAACATAGTGGTCGGCGAAACCCAGCACGATCGCGTCAGCAGCGGAAAACGGGGCACCGGTGAGTGCGGCGTGCAGGCCGAGGAGTCCCGGTGCCCGGGACAGCAGCATGGTGCCGCCGACGTCGGGGATCAAGCCGATGCCGACCTCTGGCATCGCGATCTTCGAGGTATCGGTCACCACGCGGGCGCTGCCGTGCATACCGATCCCGAGGCCTCCGCCCATCACGATGCCGTCCATCAGCGCGATATACGGCTTGGGAAAGCGGGCGATCCGGGCATTGAGGCGGTACTCGTCGAACCAGAACCGTCTGGCCTCGGCGCCCCCGGCCTGCGCGCTGTGGTAAATCGCCACCACGTCACCGCCGGCACACAGTCCCCTTTCACCGGCTCCGGACACGACCACGGCCTTCACGGCATCGTCGGTGGCCCAGGCCGCCAGTGCGGCATCCATGGCGGTGACCATGGTCTGGGTCAGGGAGTTGATGGCCTTCGGACGATTGAGGGTCAGGAACCCGACTACGCCGTCGACGCGGGTCAGAATCTCATCGATATCTGGGCCCACCAGGCAATCTCCCTCCTTGAAAGGTTGGATATCCTAGTTTTACCAGGTAGATCGCCGGGGGAATCCACCGGGATGACAGGTAAGGTTGTATTGCGAGCGACAAGTCCGCTGTGAAGTTCCTGGGAACTAATCGGGGACCGTCATTCGTTGGCTCGTTGTTCGTTGGCTCATTGTTTCGTCGGCTCACTTGAGAGGAATCACGGTGCGGGAGAGCAGCAACCCGGTTTTCCGTTCGTTGCCTAAGCAACAGGGCGGTTACGCACAGTTCGGTACCGGCGTCGCCGGTGCAGCCCAGCAGGTCGGCTATCAGACCCAGCCCTACACCGCCCGGGCACCGCAGACCGGTGTCTCGCGGCCACTGACCATCGACGACGTCGTCACCAAGACCGGCATCACCCTGGGTGTGCTGTCCGTGGTGGCCGTGATCTCCTACTACCTGGTATCGGCGAATGTTGCGCTGGCTACGCCGTTCACCCTGGTCGGTGCGCTGGGCGGGCTCGCCCTGGTGCTGATCGCCACGTTCGGCCGCAAGCAGGACAACCCGGCCATCGTGCTCAGCTACGCCGCACTCGAGGGTCTGTTCCTGGGTGCCATCTCGTTCGTCATCGCCAACTTCACCGTCCAAGGCACCAGTGCCGGCGCGCTGATCGGGCAGGCCATCCTCGGCACCATCGGTGTCTTCTTCGGGATGCTGGTGGTCTACAAGACGGGCGCCATCCGCGTCACACCGAAGTTCACCCGGATGCTGGTGGCATCCATGATCGGTGCGCTCGTGCTCATGCTGGGCAACGCCGTCATCTCGATGTTCGGCAGCCATGACGGCGGCCCGCTGCGCAACGGCGGCACGACGGCGATCATCTTCTCGCTCGTCATGATCGTCATCGCGGCGTTCAGCTTCCTGCTCGACTTCGACTCCGCCGACCAGATGATCCGCGCCGGCGCACCGGAGAAGGCCGCCTGGGGTATCGCCCTTGGCCTGACCGTCACGCTGGTGTGGCTGTACCTGGAGATCCTGCGTCTGCTCAGTTACTTCCAGCAGCGCTAAACCCGCTAGGTTCCACAGCATCGATCCTGCGCCCAGATCGCGATTCATCAACAGATCGCGATCTGGGCGCAGACTCGTTGATGGGTGGGCGTCGATGCTTGCCGTGTGGTTGCCGCCAACGTTCCTTTCCTCGGCGTCGAAGCGCTGAGCCATGGCCTGGTTCGCAAGCACGAACTGCGCTCGCGGTACGCGGCCCTCTTTCCCGGGGTTTACTTCCCATCTGGCCATACGCCGACGTTCGACCAGCGAGCCGAGGCCGCCTGGCTGTGGTCGCGTAGGCGAGGCGTCATCGCCGGGCTGACCGCCGCGCGCCTCTATGGCGCGCGTTGGCTTGACGACGCGATTGCCATCGAGTTGTTCTGGGCCAATGCCCGCACGCCACCGGGCATCTCGACCTCTGCCGTCGCCCTCGGTGACGGCGAGACCGCGACACTCACGGGGCTTCCGGTCACCTCGCTAGCACGCACGGCGTTCGATCTTGCGCGCCGTCGACCCCTCGGCGCCGCCGTCGCGCGCCTCGACGCTCTTGCCAATGCAGCACCCTTCGACAGCGGCGACGTGCTCAGCCTCGTCGCGCGTCATCGCGGGGTCAGGGGTCGCTGCCAAGTCGCGACTGTGCTTGAGCTTTCCGACAATGGTGCGCAATCCCCACGGGAGACCTGGTTGCGGTTGTTGCTTATGCGATCTGGCTTTCCGCGGCCGCGTACTCAGATCCCGGTAACGGACGATTGCGGATGGGTGAAGTACTACCTGGACATGGGATGGGAGGCAATCAAGGTCGCCGTCGAGTATGACGGCGATCACCATCGCACCGATAGGACGCAGTTCGCCAAGGACGTCGTGCGCCTCGAGGAGCTCGCCGACCTGGGGTGGCTCATCGTCCGGGTCGTGGCCGATAACCGTGAAGCTGACATCCTGGAACGGGTGCAGCGGGCGTGGGACGCCCGCAGTTCATCGACTCTGCGGTGAGATCGCGAAATGACGGCGATCCGCGATCTGTGCGCAGACTCGATGAATTACGACAGTCGCTCGACCACCATCGCCATACCTTGGCCGCCGCCCACGCACATGGTCTCGACACCGAACGTCTTGTCATGAGTGCTGAGGTTGTTCAGCAGAGTGGCGGTGATGCGGGCCCCGGTCATCCCGAACGGATGCCCGAGAGCGATCGCACCACCGGAGACGTTGAGCTTGTCCTCGTCGATACCCAGCGCGCGGGCCGAGCCGAGCACCTGCACCGCGAACGCCTCGTTGATCTCGAACAGGTCGATATCGGAGATCGACATCTTCGCGTATCCCAGCGCTTTCTTGACGGCCTCGATCGGGCCCAGGCCCATGATCTCGGGCGATAGCCCGGAAACACCGGTGGAGACGATGCGGGCCAGCGGGGTCAGCCCTAGCGCCCGGGCCTTCGTATCGGACATGATCACCACGGCGGCGGCGCCGTCATTGAGCGGGCAGGCATTGCCGGCGGTGACGGTGCCGTCCGGGCGGAACACCGGATTCAGGGCACTGATCTTCTCGTAGACGGTGCCCGCGCGTGGACCGTCATCGGTGCTGACGACAGTGCCGTCGGGCAGGGTCACCGGGGAGATCTCGCGGGCGAAGAACCCACTGTTGATGGCTTCCTCGGCCCGGTTCTGGCTGCGCACACCCCAGCGGTCCTGATCCTCGCGGCTGATTCCGGTGTGGAGCGCGACGTTCTCGGCAGTCTCGCCCATCGCGATGTAGACATCAGGCAACTCGCCGTTGTCGCGGGGGTCGGTCCACGTTGTGGCGCCGGCTTCCTTGGCGGCGTCGGCGCGCTCGCGGGCCTCGTTGAACAGTGGGTTGCGGGTGTCCGGCCATGAGTCGGCGTTGCCGCTGCCAAACCGCGACACCGTCTCGACGCCCGCGGAGATGAAGGCGTCACCCTCGCCGGCCTTGATCGCGTGGAACGCCATCCGGGTGGTCTGCAGCGACGACGAGCAGTACCGGTTCACCGTCACACCGGGCAGGAAGTCGTAGCCGAGTTCGACGGCGACCACGCGGGCGATATTGAAGCCGGACTCACCACCGGGCTGGCCGCAGCCCAGCATCAGGTCAACGATGTCGCGAGGGTCAAGGGCAGGCACCTTATCCAGTGCCGCGCGCACCATCTGGGTGGCCAGATCATCGGGCCGCATGCTCACCAGCGAGCCTTTGAAGGCGCGGCCGATCGGGGAGCGGGCGGTGGAGACGATGACGGCTTCGGGCATGGGGAGGCTCCTGTTTCGATGACGCGGGTCTCCCCGAAACCTAGCCCATCGCGGTATCGCTCAGATGATTCGGGCTGTCCTTGACTACCCAGCTAAATGCTCAGGAATCGATTGTCTGATCAAAGAGAGCGGCGCGCAGCGCGACCAACAGCTGCTCGGCCGCCAACGCGTAGCCGACCGCCGAGGGGTGATAGCGATCCTCGGAGAACATCACATCGGGGTCGTTCCGGAAGTGCGGCGCTAACAAATCGGCCAGTGGTACCGGTACGCCGCCGGCGGCACTGACTGCGGCGGCTTGTGCGCGCGCGAGCCTGATACCCAGGGATCGGGCCGTCCACCGCAGTGGCTGCGGAATGGCGCCGATGACACCAAGATCCGGGCACGTCCCGACAACCACGGCCGCGCCGGTCGAACGCAGCCTCTGCACCGCAGCGCCGAGTCGACGCGCCGAAGGTCCGATGCCATTGAGTGCGGTGACGTCGTTGGCGCCGATCATGATCACCGCGGCGTCCGGTGGTGGCCCCGCAACCATCATGGCGTCAACCTGTCCTGACAGACCCTTCGACGATGCCCCGACGATGGCCTTTGTCGCCAATCGAACAAGCACGCCGGACTGCTCGGCCAATCCGCGGGCTATCCGCACACCGGGCACCTCTTCGGCGTCGGCGCAGCCGTATCCGGTGGCGGTCGAATCGCCGAAGATCATCAGATGGACGTCGAAGGGTGCGCCGCGCTCCCAACGGTGGACCGGGTGGCCACCGGGTGAGTAGATGCCGTCAGCGCGGGGTGGGACGTCCCAGGCCTTGGGGATGACACTTCGAGCCTGTTCGGCCTGGCCGGTCAATAGGTTGCGGGCGCCCACGACCGCACCACCGGTCGAGGCGAGCACTCCCGCCACGGCTAGCGCCTTAGAGGACCCGAGCCATCTGGCCACGGGTGTCAGTCTGGCTCGTTAACAGGGTTTTTCGGTTACGGACGGGTATCGGATGCGGAAAGAAACAGCGTCGTTGGTTGTGGTGTGAATCACAGCTGGTCAAGCTGAACTCCCCGGGTTGTCGATTAGCTAGAGCGACGGACCCGCACGTCACGACATGCACGTCACTACCACGCTGTAGGGAGTGTTGACCATGACCGCACCCAGCAAGGTGTCGCATCCCAGTGCGCACAAGGCCCCCATCGCGCCTGCCCGCCCGCGCCGCTATCCGGTCAGCGACGGTGCGCCCGTCGAGTACATCGAGGACGGCCCCGGCATTGCGGCGCGGTTAGTGTCCATCGGCGCCCGCGCCACCATGTGGCCGGCCCTGGCGGTACTCAGCCATGTTCCGCACTGGCCCTGGCCATTCGGCGTGGTGGACTACGTCGCCAGGGCACTGCTGCCGTCCCCGGGTACGGTGCGGGCCACGGTCGGTTTGCCAAACGCTTCGGCCCAACTCGTCCGCGCACCGGGCGTGCTGCCTGCTGACGGCCGACGCCGTGTCGTGCTCTACATGCATGGCGGCGCTTTCATGACCTGCGGGGTGAACTCCCACAGTCGCCTGGCCGGCGCACTGTCCAAGTACGCGGACTCGCCCGTTCTGGTCGTCGACTACCGGTTGATTCCCAAGCACACCATCGGCATGGCCATCGACGATTGCTACGACGGATACCGTTGGCTACGACTGCGCGGTTACGAACCCGAGCAGATCGTGTTGGCCGGCGACTCGGCCGGTGGGTACCTCGCGATGGCGCTGGCGCAACGTCTGCAGGCCGAAGGCGAGACACCCGCGGCGATGGTGGCTCTCTCTCCGCTGCTGCAGTTGGAGCAGGATCCGAAGCTGGCGCACCCGAACATCTACAGCGATGCGATGTTCCCGCCCAGGGCTTTTGATGCTCTTGTTGCCCTGGTAGCCCGTGCTGCTGCGAAGAATGTCGTCGACGGTGTGCCGGAGGGGGTCTACGAGCCGCTGAACAATATCGAGCCCGGCCTGCCTCGGACGCTGATCCATGTCTCGGGCTCGGAGGTGTTGTTGCACGACGCCCGCCTGGCGGCCCGGCGTTTGGCGGCCGCCGGGGTGCCGACCGAGGTGCGGGTGTGGCCCGGCCAGATCCACGACTTCCAGATGGCCGCACCGCTGATCCCGGAGGCCACCCGCTCGTTGCGACAGAT
>JBAXIA010000115.1:0-9221 GCA_037138615.1 Mycobacteriaceae bacterium
TGTTCGCCATCCGGGCGGTACTCGCCGCGACCATGGGCACGTCATGGGGCGTGTATTCGGGCTACGAGATTTTCGAGAATGTGCCGGTGCGCCCCGGCAGCGAGGAATACCTGGACTCCGAGAAGTACGAACTGCGTCCGCGCGATTTCGCCGGCGCGCTGGCCGAAGGACGATCGCTGGAGCCGTTTCTGGCCCGGCTCAACGAGATACGGCGTTTGCACCCGGCTCTGTGTCAGCTCCGGACGATCCGGTTCCACCATGTCGACAACGACGCATTGCTGGCATACAGCAAGTTCGACCCGGTATCCGGCGACACCGTTCTGGTGGTCGTCACGCTCAATCCCTTCGGTGCCGAGCAGGGCACCGTCTGGCTGGATATGGGCGCACTCGGGATGGAGACCTACGAACGTTTCTGGGTCCGAGACGAGGTCAGCGGAGAGGAATACCAGTGGGGGCAGGCTAATTTCGTCCGACTCGAACCGGCCAGGGCGGTCGCGCACATCCTGAACATGCCGTTGGTTCCCGCCGACCGGCGAACGAACCTGCTGCGCCGGGAATGAGGCCCCGATGAGCCGTAAACGAACCAGCAGCCATCTCGCACCTGATCCCAACGAACTCACCCGACTCCTCGCCGGAGTACACCACGATCCGCACAGCATCCTTGGGGCGCACGAATACGGCGAGCAGACCGTGATCCGGACATTGCGGCCGCACGCTGTGGGCGTCGCGGCTCTCGTCGGCGGGAAGCGCTACCCGATGTCGCATATCGACGCCGGGCTGTTCGCAGTGGCGTTGCCGTTCACCGACCTCCTCGACTACCGGCTCGAAGTCACCTACCCCGGATCCGATGAACCGCATGTCCACACCGTGGCCGACGGGTACCGGTTCCTGCCCACCCTGGGCGAGGTCGACCTGCACCTGTTCGCCGAGGGTCGCCACGAACGGCTGTGGGAGATCCTCGGCGCCCATCCACGCACCTTCACCACTCAAGACGGGCCCGTCGAGGGAGTTTCATTCGCGGTCTGGGCTCCGAATGCCAAGGGCGTCAGCCTTATCGGCGAGTTCAACGGGTGGGACTCCTATGACGCGCCGATGAGGGTGCTCGGCTCATCCGGGGTGTGGGAACTGTTCTGGCCGGGCTTCACGGGCGACGGGCTGTACAAATTCCGCGTGCACGGGGTCGATGGCGCGGTCACCGACCGCGCCGACCCGATGGCGTTCGCCACCGAGGTGCCACCGCATACCGCCTCGCGGGTGTTCGTCACCTCCTATGAGTGGAACGACGCGACGTGGATGGCGCAGCGCGCCACGGTGAACCCGGTCTTCGAGCCAATGAGCACCTACGAGGTCCACCTCGGCTCGTGGCGTCCCGGACTTAACTACCGCGAACTGGCCGTACAACTCACCGAATACGTCGTGGCCCAAGGCTTCACCCATGTCGAACTGCTCCCGGTTGCCGAGCATCCGTTCGGCGGATCCTGGGGATACCAGGTGACGTCCTACTACGCTCCGACATCGAGGTTCGGCACCCCGGACGATTTCCGCTTCCTGGTCGATACGCTGCATCGGGCCGGGATTGGCGTGATCGTGGACTGGGTTCCGGCGCACTTCCCCAAGGACAGCTGGGCACTGGGCCGCTTCGACGGCACCGCACTTTACGAGCACTCCGATCCCCGCCGCGGTGAACAACTGGACTGGGGCACCTACGTTTTCGATTTCGGCCGAGCGGAGGTCAGGAATTTCCTGGTCGCCAATGCCCTGTACTGGTTGACCGAGTTCCACATCGACGGACTTCGGGTCGACGCGGTGGCCTCCATGCTGTATTTGGACTATTCACGTCCCGACGGCGGCTGGAGCCCGAACGCCTACGGTGGACGGGAGAACCTCGAGGCGGTGCAGTTCCTGCAGGAGATGAACGCCACCGTGCACAAGATCGTCCCGGGCATCGTCACCATCGCCGAAGAGTCCACCTCATGGCCCGGGGTCAGCCGTCCGACAAACATTGGCGGACTGGGCTTTTCGATGAAATGGAATATGGGGTGGATGCACGACACCCTGGACTACATGAGTCGCGATCCGATCTACCGCAGCTACCACCACCATGAGATGACGTTCTCCATGCTCTATGCGTTCAGCGAGAACTATGTGCTGCCGATCAGCCACGACGAGGTGGTGCATGGCAAGGGCACACTATGGGGCCGGATGCCGGGCAATGATCACGTGAAGGCTGCGGGCTTGCGCAGCCTGCTTGCCTATCAGTGGGCGCATCCGGGCAAGAAGTTGCTGTTCATGGGCCAAGAGTTCGGCCAGCGCGCCGAGTGGTCGGAGGAACGCGGCGTGGACTGGTACCAACTCGATGAGAACAGCTTCTCCTCAGGGATCCAGCGTTTCATGGCCGCCGTCAACACCGTGTACCGCAGCCGGCCTGCGCTGTGGAGCCAGGACAGTAATCCTGAGGGGTACTCCTGGATCGACGCGAATGACTCGGCAAGCAATGTGCTCAGCTTCCTCCGCTACGGCGCCGACGGTTCGGTGCTGGCGTGCGTATTCAACTTCGCCGGTAGCGAGCACTCCCGCTACCGCCTCGGGCTGCCCCAGTCGGGAACCTGGCGCGAGGTGCTCAACAGCGACGCGACTGTCTATAACGGTTCCGGCATCGGCAACCTCGGCGCTGTGGAGGCCGCTGCGTTGCCGTGGCATGGCCGTCCCGCCTCGGCCGAAATGGTGCTGCCGCCGACCTCGGCGGTCTGGCTAGAACCCTGCTGACTCCGGAACCCTGCTGACTCAGTAGAGCGCGTTGGCCAGATTGCGCCGGCCCACGATCACCTCGGGGTCGGCGGGGTCGAACAACTCGAACAGTTCGATGAGCCGGGTGCGCACCCGGGTGCGCTCGTCGCCGGCAGTCCGCGTAACCAATCCGATCAGACGGCTGAACGCACCCGCGACATCTTGGCTCAGAATCTGTGCGTCAGCCGCGGCGAAGGCCGCGTCGATATCGCCGGGTGCGGCGTCGGCCACCGCGACAGCATCAGGCGGTACGGCACCGGCGCGCTCGAGGAAGGTGATCTGGCGCAGCGCACCTTTGGCCTCGATGTGCTGGGGGTCTGCGTCGAGAATCGACTGATAGGCAGTCGCCGCCGCAGCGAAGTCGCCGGCGTCGAGCAATCCTCGCGCCGCCTCCAGTGCGGGGTCGACGGCATCCGGCTCGGCGCCTGCCCCTCCGCCCACCTTCCCCGCGGTTGCCGCCAGCAAGGAGTCGACCCAGCGACGTAACTGATCCGGGGGCTGGGATCCCTCAAAACTGGCCAGCGGCTGTCCACCGGCCAGTGCCACCACGGTGGGTACCGCCTCGATACCGAACATCGAGGCCACCCGCGGCGCGGTGTCGACGTTGACAGTGGCCAACGACCACGTACCGCCATCGGCGGCGGCGAGGCCGGCCAGTGCATCGGCAAGTTGGATACAGGCATCGCTGCGTGGGGACCAGAGCAGCACGACCACCGGTACCTCGCCGGAGCGAAGCAACACCTCGGCTTCGAAGTTCGTCTCCGTGACCTCAACGCCACCGGGGGCGCCGGCCGTCGAACCCTGTTGGGCACGCTGCTTGAGACTGGAGAGATCCACCGCACCGGTCATCACCGGCGAGTTTCTCGGACGGGGACGAGTCACGACACAAGTCTGTCATGTCCGCGCCACGGCCGAGGTCACCGGGCATTCGGGTATGGTTGAAAACAAATTAGGCGCTCGAATGAACGGAGTTCAACGTGAAGAAGTTAGCGCTGACCATGCTGGCGGTAGCGGCAATGTCGATGGGATCTCTGGTGGCGGGTCCGACGGCCGGGGCTGATGTTCGGGATCCTTTCGACCCCTACGGCGTCGGTGGCTACGGCGGCATCGGTAGTCCACTCGGCCCTGTCGCTGGCCCGGTGGGACCGGTGGGCGTCGGCGGTGTCGTAGGCCCCGTTGGCGTGGATCCGATTGTCGACGCGGCCGTCGTTGACACCGCGGTCCACTACGACATCCCCTACGGCTACCCGCTCGGCCCCGCCTTTCCGGGCGAGCTGCCGTGCTTCACTCCCTCGGGTGAGGCCTACTACACCCCGGGTGCCGAGCCCTGCCTCTGCTTCGCCCCCACCGGTGCGGTAATTCCCTGCTGATCCGGTGCTGATCCATAGCCGTGTATGACGAACGTCACACGGCTCATGTTCATCCCGTCCAGCAAACTCGTTTGATCCTGCGGGTCGGTCAGCCGGCCCGTAGGACGAGCGCGTCCCCTTGGCCGCCGGCACCACACAGCGCGGCTACTGCATAACCGGATCCGCGACGGGACAGCTCTAGCGCGGCGTGCAATGTGATTCGCGCACCGGACATGCCGATCGGATGTCCCATCGCGATCGCACCACCGCTACGGTTCACCTTCTCCGGGTCGACGCCAAGCTCACGGGTCGAGGCCAGCGCGACAGCCGCAAAGGCCTCATTGATCTCGATCACATCCAGCTGGTCGGTTGAGATTCCCTCCCGGGCGATGGCCTTCTTGATGGCGTTGGCCGGCTGCGACTGCAGCGTGGAGTCCGGACCGGCGACCACGCCGTGCGCGCCGATCTCACACAGCCAGCTCAGCCCGAGTTCTTGGGCCTTGGCCTTGTTCATCACTACGACAGCGCAACCACCGTCGGAGATCTGCGATGCCGATCCGGCGGTGATGGTGCCGTCCTTGCGAAACGCCGGCTTGAGACCGGCCAGCGAATCGGCGGTGGTGTTGGCACGAATACCCTCGTCCTCAGCGAAGGTGATCGAATCACCTTTGCGCGCAGGGATCTTCACCGATACCACCTCGTCGTCGAACACACCGTTCTTCCAGGCAGCGGCTGCCTTCTGATGCGAGGCGGCGGCGAGTTCATCCTGCTCGAGTCGGGTGAATTGGTCGACATCGTTGCGCTGCTCGGTCAGGGCACCCATCGGCTGGTCGGTGAACACATCGTGGAGGCCGTCGTAGGCCATGTGGTCGAGCAGGGTCACATCGCCGTACTTGTGGCCGGCCCTGCTGTCCATCAACAGGTGCGGCGCTTTAGACATCGACTCCTGACCACCGGCCACTACGACGTCGAACTCACCGGCCCGGATCAGTTGATCGGCCAGGGCGATGGAGTCGATTCCGGACAGGCACATCTTGTTGATCGTCAACGCCGGGACGTCCCAGCCGATCCCGCCGGCCACGGCCGCCTGCCGGGCCGGCATCTGCCCCGCGCCCGCGGTCAACACCTGGCCCATGATCACGTAGTCGACCAGTGACGCCGGCACGCCCGCTTTCTCCAGGGCCGCACGGATGGCGAAGCCGCCGAGATCGCTACCGGAGAAGTCCTTCAGCGAACCCATCAGCCGCCCGATGGGCGTCCGAGCCCCAGCAACGATCACCGACGTCGTCATTACTGCCTCCAAAGCGGTCAGTTTTCGGCCGATCTGGCCGACTGGCTATTCCCGATTCCTGCCTTCAGGTTACCGTTGGGAAATGACCACCGAGCACCTTGATGCCCGCACATTGCTGGCGAGTGATCTGGTCACCGCAATCGATCACGTCGGCATTGCGGTGCCGGACCTTGACGAGGCCATCGCGTGGTACCACGACTTCCTCGGGATGATTGTCGTGCACGAGGAGGTCAACACCGAGCAGGGTGTGCGCGAGGCAATGCTGGCGGTCCGCGGCGCGCCGGCCGACAGCGCCCAGATCCAACTGATGGCGCCATTGGATGACACCTGCACCATCGCCAAGTTCCTCGATAAACGCGGGCCGGGAATCCAGCAGCTGGCCTGCCGCGTCAGCGACCTCGACGCTCTCTCTGAGTGCCTTCGCGCCAAAGGTGTTCGGTTGCTGTACGACGCGCCACGGCGCGGGACGGCGAACTCCCGGATCAACTTCATCCATCCCAAGGACGCCGGTGGCGTACTGGTGGAACTCGTGGAGCAGGCCCAGCACTAGCCTCAGGACCACGTGCGGGTGGGTCCGCGGTTGGCCCGATTAGCCCAGCACGCGGTATGCCAGTGTCGGCGCTCATCGCCCGCGATGTCTTCGATGCGCAACACCACCACATGCGCGATGCCGGTCCGGATCTCATGGTCGCAGCCCGGGCAACGGTATGTCTTGATCGCCCGGAACCCCGGTACCGGGCGGACCTCGTAATCGTGGCCGTCGGTGCCCTGTTCCACCCGCACCGGAAACGGTGGCGGCCCAACCGGGTGTCGTCGTTCGGAACGTCGGCGCGGCGTCATCAGAACAGCCGGAACTCGTCGCTGTCCAGACCGCGCATTACATCGTAATCCAGCGTGACACAACGGATCCCACGATCGGAAGCCAACGTTCGGGCCTGCGGCTTAATCTGCTGGGCGGCGAAAACGCCGACGACGGGTGCCAGCAGACTGTCCCGGTTAAGCAGTTCCAGGTAGCGGGTCAGTTGCTCGACCCCGTCGATCTCACCGCGGCGCTTGATCTCGACCGCCACCGACCGGCCCTGGGCGTCACGGCACAGAATGTCCACCGGGCCGATCGCGGTCATGTACTCGCGCCGGACCAGGGTGTAGCCCTCGCCGAGGAGTTCAATGTGTTCGGCCAGCAATTCCTGCAGGTGTGCCTCCACGCCATCCTTGACCAGTCCGGGGTCGACGCCCAGCTCATGGCTGGAGTCGTGCTCGATATCCTCGATCGTGATCCGTAGCTGCTCGCCAGCCTTGTTCTCGACAACCCACACGGGTTGCTCGCCGTCAGTGCCCTCGGTGAGCTGACAGGGCGGGCTCATCCAGTTCAGCGGCTTGTAGGCACGATCGTCGGCGTGGATGCTTACTGAACCGTCGGCTTTGACGAGCAGTAACCGACGGGCCGACGGCAGGTGGGCGGTGAGCCGCCCGAGGTAGTCCACCCGGCACTGGGCGATCACGAGTCGCACCTGTTCAGCTTAGGGTGCGGTTGACGAATTAGGCTGATGCCAGCATGACGTCCAATCCGAGCGTGGCACAGCGGCTGGGCCGGATCCTGGAACGCCTCACCCGGCAGAGCGGGCGGCTGTCCCCGACACCGGCGTACGGGTCGCTCCTGCTGGGCGACATCTCCGAGAGCGCAGCCCGGCGCCGCCTCCGGATCCAGATCCTCCTCACCGTCTTCATCCTGACGGTGAATGTGATCGGAATCGCGCTGACATTCCTGCTTGTGGTGATCGCCTTCCCCGAGCCCAGTGTGTTCCAGGACGTACCGCGCTGGCTGCCGTTCATCGTCACGCCGGCCTACATCGTCACTGCAGTGGCATTCGGCACCTGGTGGATTCACGTGCGGACCATCAAGGACCTGCGCTGGGCGATCGAAGGCCGGACGCCCACGTCTATAGAACAGCGCAGCACATTTATGACGCCCTGGCGAATTGCTCTGTCGCACTTGGCGTTATGGGGAACCGGCGCGGCGCTGCTGACGGTGCTCTTCGGCTACTACGACACCGATTTCATTCCCCGGCTGGCGCTGACGGTGGGCTTCTGTGGCGTGGTGGTGGCCACCACCTGCTACCTGGCCGCGGAGTTCGCCCTCCGCCCGGTAGCGGCACAGGCGTTGGCGGTCGGACCCCCGCCCCGCCGGCTCGCTCCCGGCATCATGGGCCGCACTCTGACGGTGTGGATGCTGTGTTCCGGCATGCCGGTCATCGGCATCGGCCTGACCGCGTTGTTCTCGCTGCTGTTGCGCAATCTCACCCAGCGCCAGCTTGAGATCGCGGTCCTGATCACCTCGATCGTCAGTTTGATCGTGGGTTTCCTGTTGATGTGGGTGCTGGCCTGGCTGACCACCACCCCGGTCCGGATGGTGCGGGCGGCGTTACGGCGGGTCGAGGAGGGCGATCTCAATGCCAGCGTGGTGGTCTTCGATGGCACCGAACTCGGCGAGCTCCAGAGTGGCTTTAACTCGATGGTCGTCGGCCTGCGCGAGCGCGAGCAGGTACGTGACCTGTTCGGACGCCACGTCGGACGCGAGGTCGCCGCAGCAGCCGAACAACAGCGGCCGACCCTCGGCGGTGAAGAACGCCATGTTGCCGTCGTCTTCGTCGACGTCGTCGGATCCACCAAGCTGGTGAGCACCAGACCCCCCATGGAGGTCGTCGAACTACTCAACCGCTTCTTCGCCGTGATTGTCGAGGAGGTCGACCGCCACCGGGGCTTGGTCAACAAGTTTGAGGGCGATGCCGCGCTCGCGGTGTTCGGCGCACCGGTGACCCTGGACAACCCCGAGGACAGTGCGTTAGCCGCCACCCGCGCGATCGCCCAGCGACTGGCCCGTGAGGTGCCCGAATGTCCCGCCCGAATCGGGGTGGCGGCCGGGCAGGTGGTCGCGGGCAACGTCGGAGCGAGGGAGCGTTTCGAATACACGGTGATCGGTGAACCGGTGAATGAGGCGGCACGACTGAGCGAACTGGCCCGGTCCGAACCCAGTCGGGCGCTGGCTTCGGCGACCACCGTCGCGGCCGCCTCCGAAGGCGAACAACGGTTCTGGCGCCTCGGAAGGCCGGTCCGGCTACGCGGGTATGACGAGCGCGTCCAGATCGCCAGCCTGATCGGTGGCAGCTGAGAACCTCAGCGAATCGGGTTGTCCCGGTAGTGAGCGCCGTGCAAAGGTAAATGAATGAGCACGATGTACCGGACCGTTGCCAGCCCGATTGGTGACCTGACGCTGGCCGGTGAGGGATGCACCCTGACGCACCTGCTGATGTCCGAGCAATCCCACGAGCCGGACCGCTCAGGGTGGGAGCCCGCCGACCCGGACGCCTTCGCCAACGTGGTCACCCAACTTGACGCCTACTTCGCCGGGACATTGACTGAGTTCGACGTTGATCTACGCCTTGAAGGCACCGAGTTTCAACGCCGGGTGTGGGCGGCATTGCAGACCATTCCCTACGGCGAGACGCGATCGTACGGCCAGATCGCCGAACAGGTCGGTTCGCCGGCCGCATCTCGTGCAGTGGGATTGGCCAATGGCCGCAATCCGATCAGCATTATCGTGCCCTGCCACCGAGTTATCGGATCGTCGGGCGGCCTCACCGGATACGGCGGTGGAATTGAACGCAAACGCACCCTTCTCGAATTGGAGATGAGCGCAATTCCACGCATGCCGGCTCTATTCGATTAGTTCTGTGTATGTGGGAACACCCCCCGATTTCTCGGGGGGTGTTCCGTTGATGTGTGTTCGGCGGTGT
>JBAXIA010000116.1:0-9158 GCA_037138615.1 Mycobacteriaceae bacterium
ATCAGTGTTTGGACTGATTTCCAGACGTTGATCCGAACCGGAACTCCACCACGTCACCGTCAGCCATCACGTAATCCTTGCCCTCTATCCGGACCTTGCCGGCAGCCTTGGCGGCTGCCATCGATCCCGCCGTCGTGAGGTCTGCGAAGGAGACCACTTCGGCCTTGATGAAGCCCTTCTCAAAATCGGTGTGGATCACCCCGGCGGCCTTGGGCGCGGTATCGCCCTGGTGAATCACCCAGGCCCGGGATTCCTTGGGTCCGGCAGTCAGATAGGTCTGAAGCTTGAGGGTGTGAAAACCCGCCCGCGCCAGCGAATCCAGCCCGCGTTCGTGCTGCCCGATCGACTCCAGCAGTTCGGCGGCGGACTCGTCATCAAGCTCCTGTAACTCGGACTCGATCTTGGCATCGAGGAACACCGCATCGGCCGGGGCGACCATAGCGCGCAACTCAGCCATCTTGGCGTCGTCCCCCAACACCGACTCATCGGCGTTGAACACGTACAGGAACGGTTTGGTAGTCAACAGGTTCAGCTCGCGCAGCACGGCCGAATCAACCTTGGCACCCGCCGCGAAAAGTGTGGTGCCACCATCAAGCAGCTGCTGTGCGGCCACCGCGGCCTCATGAACGGCCTTGCGGTCCTTGTTGTTGCGGGCCTCCTTCTCCAGCCGCGGGACCGCCTTCTCCAGGGTCTGCATATCGGCGAGGATCAGCTCGGTCTCGATGACTTCGATATCCGAGCGGGGGTCGACCTTGCCGTCGACGTGGACGACATCGTCATCGGCGAAGACCCGGACCACCTGACAGATGGCGTCGCACTCGCGGATGTTAGCCAGGAACTTGTTGCCCAGCCCGGCGCCCTCGGATGCGCCCTTGACGATCCCGGCGATGTCGACGAAGGTCACCGGAGCCGGCAGGATCCGTTCGGATCCGAACATCTCGGCCAGTCGCGCCAGTCTGGCGTCGGGCAGCGGGACCACTCCCTCGTTCGGCTCGATGGTGGCGAACGGGTAGTTGGCTGCAAGCACGTTATTGCGGGTCAGAGCATTGAACAAGGTTGATTTCCCGACATTGGGCAGACCGACGATTCCAAGGCTCAAGCTCACAGGGTCGAAGTCTAGGGCGCAGCGACACGGGAATGAGCACGGAGGGCAGGGCGCACGTCGAGCCGGTACGGTCTAGGAGTGCCAGCTCAGAGGACAGTCGCGGACGATCAGCGGTCCGCGTTCGGTCATCGCGCGGGTCTGCAGTCGTGGGGCGCGGTGCTGATCGCAGTCACCGCAACCCTCGCCGGTTTCGCAATCGAGGCCGGTTCCGACAACAGCGAACTGGGCACCTCATTTGCAGCCTGTTACGCCATGGGGTGTATCGCCGCCGTACTGCTGGTCCGGCAGTCCAGCATCTTCACCGCCGTCGTCCAGCCGCCGCTGCTGTTGTTCGTCGCGGTTCCGTTGGCCTACTTCGTACTGCACGGTTCGACATTCGGCGGGCTCAAGGACATTGCGATCAACTGCGGGTACCCGCTGATCGAGCGCTTCCCTCTGATGCTGTTCACCTCGGCCGCCGTACTGCTGATCGGGATGATCCGCTGGTTCCTGGCGATGACACCCCGCCCGCAATCGGCCACTGTCGATGGCACAGGCGCGGAACTACCCAGACAGCCCAGCAGATTCGCCGGATGGTCGTCGGCGCTGTTATCGGTGTTCGCACGCTCTGCCCCACGCGAGGCAGCCGGACGGCCGGCCAAGCCCCGGCATGGAGCCGACCGTGCACCTGCCGGGCGGCGGCCCAGTCCGGAACGCAGGATTAATGATCCGGCGCCGGCACGGTCCCGTCGTCCTCGACCGCCACTCGGGGACTTCGATGACACCCCGCCGAGGCGGCGTCAGCCACCGAGTCGTTCTGCCAGGAATAACGAGCCGCCGATGGACCCGCCGCGGCGACGGCCGCGGGCGGACCGCGAACCCGGTCGCACACCCCCGCCGCCCCGGCGCGAACCCCGGGAGCGGCGCGACGACCGCGGCCAGTACCCGCCGAGGTCGGCCCGCGCCGGTCGCTTCGAACCGTACGAATCCGGTCGCGGGTATCCATCCCGCGATCCGTACCCGCCCTATGAGACCCCGCGTCGCCCGTCCTCCGGCACTCATCATCCGGTCTCCCGAGTGCGCTACCGCGAATCCGGCCCGACAGACGCAGACGACCTCGACGGCTACCGGAACCGATCCGGCCGCTAGGCCGTTATGGCCGAGGCCGGCGAATCTCGCGGGGTAGCGCAAAAACCAGAGTCTCGTTGGCGGTAGTCACGGTTTGCAGTGTGCCGTAACCGAACTCGGCGAGTCGTTCAAGAACGCCGCGCACCAGAATCTCAGGTACGGAGGCACCCGAGGTCACCCCGACGGTCACCACGCCCTCAAGCCAACCGACGTCGATATCCTCGGCATAGTCGACCAGGTGCGCGGCATCCGCGCCAGCGCCCAGTGCCACCTCCACCAGGCGCACCGAGTTGGACGAATTGCGCGAGCCGACAACGATGACGAGTTCACACTCCGGCGCCATCGCCTTCACCGCGACCTGCCGGTTCTGGGTGGCGTAGCAGATATCGTCGCTGGGCGGATCCTGCAGCGTGGGAAATCGATTCCGCAGGCGCGCAACGGTTTCCATGGTCTCATCCACGCTGAGTGTGGTCTGCGATAACCAGATCACCTTGCTTTCGTCACGAACCGTGACGTTGTCGACCCCATGTGGCCCGTCGACTAATTGCACATGATCGGGGGCCTCACCCGCGGTGCCAATAACCTCTTCGTGGCCTTCGTGGCCGATCAGCAGGATGTCGTAGTCCTCGCGGGCGAACCGCTTGACCTCGTTATGAACCTTCGTCACCAACGGGCAGGTGGCATCGATCACCTGAAGGTTTCGTGCGGCGGCCGACTCATGCACTGTCGGTGCAACGCCGTGAGCTGAGAACACCACAATGGCGCCTTCGGGCACCTCATCGGCCTCACCGACGAATATCGCTCCGGCTTCTGTCAATGTCTCCACGACATGACGGTTGTGCACGATCTCGTGGCGCACATATACCGGCGCGCCGTACTTCTCCAGAGCGCGTTCGACGGTCTCGACGGCCCGGTCGACACCGGCGCAATACCCTCGCGGCTCAGCCAGCAGGACGCGCTTGTCGCCCCGATGTTTTTCTGAGCCGGCGGAGCCGGGAATCCCCATGTTGACGGTTGGCGGCATGCAATAAGCCTACGTTCTCCCCCACACGAGCGGGCCAGTCGTAGTCTGGTGCGCATGGCAACCGCACCGTACGGGGTCCGTCTGCTGGTCGGCGCGGCAGTGACGGCCATCGAAGAGACCCTCAAACTGCCCCAAACCATCGCCATGTACCCGATGACGCTGGCCAGCAACCTCGCGCAGGTCGCGATGAAAATGCAGCAGGACCTGGCCGATCTCGCGATCAAGGGCGACTCGGCACTGGAGGGCCTCTTCCCACCGAAGGATGAACATCCTGAGTGGGCGACCTTTGACGAGGACGACGCCGATAACCCGGCACCCTGGCCGGGCGATGGCGCACGCCGCACCGAGGGTCGGTTCGCGCTGTACTCGGTGACCGACGACGAAGACCCCGAGACACCGGGCAAGGCGACCACCAAAGCCCCGACCGCAAAACCCAGAACAGCCAAAGCGGCCAGCAGCAGGACAGCCAGGAAGGCTCCACCGAAGACGACGGCCAAAGCCGCGGTGTCGGCACCCCCCATCGCGGTCGAACTGGACTACGAGTCGCTGACGCTGGCACAACTCCGCGCCCGCATGCCCTCGCTGAGCGTCACCGACCTGCGGGCGCTGCTGGCCTACGAGGAGGCGGCCAAAGCCCGCGCCCCGTTCCAGACCCTGTTGGCCAACAGGATCACCCGCACGACCGCAAAGTGATGAGCGCGCCTGCTAGCGCTCCGGGCAGTTCTGTGGAGAACCCGTTTCCGGTCCGCGCGGTAGCCACCCGGGTGCAGGGCTGGATCGACAGACTGGGTGCAGTTTGGGTGGAAGGTCAGCTCACTGAGATCAAAGTCCGTAGCTCGACGGCCTACATGGTGTTACGTGATCCGGCCGCGGATATGTCACTGAACGTTAACTGCAGCAGCGCACTGGTGGGATCCGCTCCGGTCAAGTTGACCGAGGGTACCCAGGTGGTGGTGCTGGGCAAACCGCAATTCAACCCACGGCGAGGGTCATTCGCGTTGCGGCTCACCGAGATCCGTGCGGTCGGACTCGGTGAGCTTCTGGCCCGCATCGCGCGGCTGCGCCAACTACTGGATGCCGAGGGTCTCTTCGACCCGCGACTCAAACGGCCACTGCCGTTCCTGCCCAACATGATCGGGCTGATCACCGGACGGGCCGGGGCAGCCGAACATGACGTAACGACGGTGGCCGCTGCCCGGTGGCCGGCGGTTCGGTTCGCGATCCGCAACACTGCGGTACAGGGCACCGCGGCGGTGGCACAGATCGTCGAGGCCCTACGCGCCCTCGATGACGATCCCGAGGTGGACGTCATCGTGATCGCCCGCGGCGGAGGCAGCGTCGAAGACCTGCTGCCGTTTTCCGACGAGACGCTGTGCCGGGCGATCGCCGCGTGCCGAACACCGGTGGTGAGCGCGGTCGGACACGAGCCGGACAACCCGCTGTGTGACCTGGTCGCCGATGTGCGTGCAGCGACCCCGACCGACGCAGCCAAGAAGGTGGTGCCCGACGCGGTAGCCGAACTCAGGGGAGTTTCCGATCTGCGACGCCGCGGCGCGAGGGCCTTGCGCAACTGGGTCGGCCGCGAGCTGCACGGGCTGAGCCAGTTGCGTAATCGGCCGGTCCTGGCCGACCCCATGCGATTGGTAGCCGACCGCGCCGCTGAGCTGAACCGGACTCGCGACGCAGCGCGACGCGATATCAAGCGCATGGTGGCCACCGAGTCGGACCGGATCGGGCACCTGGGTGCGCGCCTGACCACACTGGGTCCGGCGGCCACCCTGGCCCGGGGATACGCCGTCGTACAGACGATCGACGGATCGGTTGCGGTTCTGCGCTCGGCGGCCGATGCTCCGGCCGGCGCCCGGTTGAGGATCAGGGTTTCCGATGGCGCGGTGGGCGCCGTGAGCACCGGGCGAGAGGATGGAGCGCCGTGAGCGACAAACAGCAACAACCGAGGCCTGTCAGCGGACTCGGGTACGAACAGTGCCGCGATGAGCTGATCGAGGTGGTGGGGGCACTCGAGCAAGGCGGCCTTGGCCTGGATGCATCACTGAAACTCTGGGAGCGCGGCGAGGAACTGGCGAAGCGTTGCGAGGAACACCTGGCTGGAGCGCAGGCAAGGATCGAGGCGGCATTGGCGGCGGCGGAGACAGACGAATCGTGAGCTCAGTCCGTGATATCCCGGTTGTCCGTACCCCGCCGGGCGGCTACGGCGACCACAGCGTCGACCCCTACGACCGGAAATTTCCCGAACCGGTGTTAGCCGGCTGCGACGAGCCGCTCGCCGATGGCGCACCAGATCTGCGCGGGACATGGAAGGCAACCGAAGTGAGACTCAACGGCGAACTCGCCCCCCAGGATGACAACTCGCTGGCGGGCAGGCTGTGGAGACATAACGAACGAATTGAGCAGGCCGGCAGTAGAGCCGTCGTTACCGGCGGTGGTGTCATTCACGATTTCCTGGCGTGCGACGGGACCGAGGAAAACGGCGTGCACGACGTGATGGCGCACGACTTCACCACACCTATCGTTGTTGCTGCCTCCTACGAAGGCGGCGCGCTTGTCCTTCGGCCCAAAGGTTTGCCCGGCATCGAAGTCCGGCGTTGGCTCGACGGGAATCAACTGGTGTGGGAGTACGCCGCAGGTTGCACTGTCCGCCTCAACCGCCTCGACTGAGACGATCCGCGGGCAGGAACGGCCCCGAATCCGACTCCGTTATGCGGGATCGGGCAAGATGACGTGCAGGACACATCACGCGGCGAAAGGGGCCCGATGGTCGACAGCCGGATCGCCGTCGTCATCGGTGGTGCGTCCGGGATTGGCTGGGCCACCGCACGGTTGCTCGCCGACGAGGGCGCCCGGGTGACGATTGCCGACCGTAACGCCGAGGGTGCCGCGGCGCGCGCCGCCGACCTGGGCGATCCGCACACCTGGGCCGCCGTCGAGGTCACCGATGAGGACAGCGTTGCGGCGCTGTTCGACGGCGTGGTGGCCCGCGAGGGTGGCCTGCACGTGGTGGTCAACTGCGCCGGGTTCAGCGGGTTCGGACTGATCACCGAACTTGATGCCGAGCAGTTCCGCTCGGTGGTCGACGTCTGCCTCACCGGTGGCTTCCTGGTGATCAAGCACGCCGGCCGGCACTTCTCCCCCGGGGCGGCACTGGTCTCACTGACCTCTCTCAACGCCCGTCAGCCGGCGATCGGGATGAGCGCCTACTGTGCGGCCAAGGCCGGGCTGTCGATGCTCACCCAGGTCGCCGCGCTCGAACTCGGTCCGCGAGGTGTGCGAGTCAATGCCGTGGCTCCGGGGTTCGTGCACACTCCGCTGACCGAGGGCGCGGCGCTGATTCCCGGTGTTCTCGACGACTACGTCGAGAACACCGCTCTGGGCCGGGCCGGAACCCCCGAAGAGATTGCCGCCGCAGTGGCATTCCTGTGCTCACCACAATCATCGTGGCTCACCGGCGAAATCCTGGACCTCAACGGCGGGGCGCACCTCAAGCGCTACCCGAACATCCATGAGCACCTGGCGAAGCTGATGGAGACGTGACATGAAGGCATTAACGTGAAGGCAACGACGTGAAGACCGATTTCACTCCCAGCCAGAGGCGCGCACTGGCCATCGTGACGGGGATAGCTCTCCTTTTCGGAGCGTACTTCCTACGTCGCTATTTCATGTTGATCGTGATCGCAGCAGTCGTGGCCTACCTGTTCACTCCCCTATACAATCGCCTGCGCGACAAGACCAACGGCGGGCTGGCAACAACGCTGACCGTATTGGCCGCTCTGGCAACCGTCGTCATTCCAGTCATTGCGGTGGTGTCCCTGGCGACCATTCAGGTTTCACACATGCTGATCGGTGTTTCGGAATGGGCCAAGACAGCAGATCTGAACGCACTTGGCGATAAGGCCATCACCACTGTCAATCACCTGCTGTCCAAACTGCCGTTCCCAACCACCACAATCACGCTTGAGTCATTACGTAGCAATCTCGGCAAGGTGGCCCAAACCATCGGTGAGTGGTTACTTCGTACACTCAGCGGCGCCGCCGGCGGCGCGATAGGCCTCATCACCTCGACCATCATTTTCCTGTACGTTCTGATCTCGCTCTTGGGCAACAAGACCGAGTTGGTTACCTTGATCCGTCGGATGAATCCGCTCGGAGAAGAAGCCACCGACCTGTATCTGGCAAAAATGGGTGCCATGGTGAAGGGAACGGTTAAGGGCCAGTTCATCATTGCGCTCATCCAAGGCACCCTCGGCGCGGCGTCAATCTACATCGCTGGCTTCCATGACGCTTTCTTCGTCATCGCGATACTGCTGATCGCTCTGTCCGTCATTCCGCTCGGCAGCGGCATCGTGACGATTCCATTCGGTATTGGGATGATGATCTTCGGAAACATCGCCGGCGGAGCATTCGTGGTGCTTTTCCACCTCATCGGGATCACCAACGTTGACAACTTCCTGCGGCCCATCCTGGTGCCGCGCGAGGCCCGACTCGACCCTGCGCTGATGCTGCTATCAGTGTTCTCAGGAATCGCGATGTTCGGTTTCTTCGGCATCGTGCTGGGACCAGTGTTGATGATCGTCATCGTCACGACGATCGCGGTCTATCTCGCGGTCTACAAGGGTGTGGCGATGGACACCGAGTCGCCACCCGAACAGAAACGCAAGCTTTTCAAGCGGCGGCGCTCCCAAGCGAAAGCGACACCCGCCGCCCCGACTACGTCAACCGCTCCCTGAGGAACTCCACCACCCGCTTGCGGGCCTCGTATGCCGGCTGGCCGTCGACTTCACGCACCTCCAGGGTCAGCACGGAATGTGCCATCCGGCCGAAGCCGCCGGGGTTGCCGGGCGAGGAGTCGATCTCAATCACCTCGAATGCGTCGCCCAGTCGGTCCTTGAGCGTCGTGAAACGCTCCCCCGGCGCCAGCGGATCGCCGCTGAACCGCAGACCCAGCGCACACAGACCGTCCTCCGCGGCGCGCTTCTCGATGACCTTCATCTCCCGTTCGGACAGGCCAGGGTCGCGTTTCTGCCTGGCCGTCAACGCAATCGGCACCGAGGGCTGACTGAGCACCGGGGCCAGGACACTGTCATCGACGGCAGCGGCCAACGCAAACCCACCCGAGAAGCACTGACCGATAACCCCGACGCCCCTGCCGGGTGTCTTGGCGTTCAGATCACGGGCGAGTGCACGCAGATAGTGGCTGACCGGACGGTCGGCGTTGGTGGCGAAGGCAGCGAATTCCTTTGTCACACAACCGCGCAGGATGACGCCCATAGCTCCGGGTCGCACGGCCGGCGCACCGGGCTTGCCGTAGAGCGACGGAATCACCACGGTGAAACCGTTGTCCACCAGATAATTCCCCAGCGCGAGCACACCGGGGTGCGCCCCAGGCATTTCCGGGATCAGAATGACGCCCGGGCCGGAGCCCTTGCGGTAAACGTCATGGGTGAAGCCGGCTGCGGTGAATGGCTCACACATCCAACCGTCGAGATTGGCAGTAGGTGCGTTCATTGCGGAGTCCTATCGTTGTGCGGTAAGCGGCGGTTGGGTTTGGGTCGCGATTGCCAGGGTGCGGAAGTCCTCATCAGTTCCCGCGCCGGTGATCGCCAGTTGTACCGGCCACCCCTGGCTGTCCAGCCGGGTGGTCCATACCGGCTCGGTGCCCTCACCGCCCCGGTAGACAATCCATTTCACGCCGTCGATGTCCTGGGTAGCGTTGGGATACACGGAGTTGTTGATCGACTGCACCAGAGCGGTCTCATCAGCGTTGCTCTGCGTAAGGCTGACAAACATCTTCGACGCAGCAATGTATCCGACCCGGGAAAGCACCGCGCGTTGTCGCTCTCCGGTCCGCGGATCGGTACGCCCGGCCTCGATTCCCGCGCGGGTGCCTGAGTTCGGCTGCCAGCCTGC
>JBAXIA010000117.1:0-9113 GCA_037138615.1 Mycobacteriaceae bacterium
ATCCCAAGATGAAGCGGTTCATCTTCACCGACCGCAACGGCATCTACATCATCGACCTGCAGCAGACGCTGACCTTCATCGACAAGGCCTACGAGTTCGTCAAAGAAACTGTTGCCCATGGCGGTTCGGTGATGTTCGTCGGTACAAAGAAGCAGGCGCAGGAGTCCGTTGCCGAAGAGGCGACCCGGGTCGGCATGCCCTATGTCAACCAGCGCTGGCTCGGTGGCATGCTCACCAACTTCTCCACCGTGCACAAGCGCCTGCAACGCCTCAAGGAACTGGAGGCTATGGAGCAGACCGGTGGCTTCGAGGGTCGCACCAAGAAGGAAATCCTGATGCTGACCCGCGAGAAGAACAAGCTCGAGCGCAGCCTCGGCGGTATCCGCGATATGAACAAGGTGCCCTCGGCCATCTGGGTCATTGACACCAATAAAGAGCACCTCGCCGTCGCGGAGGCCCGCAAACTCAACATCCCGATCATCGCGATCCTCGACACCAACTGCGACCCGGATCTGGTCGACTACCCGATCCCGGGCAATGACGACGCCATCCGCTCGGCTGCCCTGCTGACCAAGGTCATCGCCTCGGCGGTGGCAGAAGGCCTGCAGGCCCGCGGTGGTGCCGGTGGCGGCGATAAAGCAGGTTCCGATCCCGGGGCCGCGGCTGAGCCGCTGGCTGAGTGGGAGCAGGAGTTGCTGGCCAGCGCGGCCATCGAGTCGGCTCCGACCGAGCCCGGCCCGGTCGCAGACGAGTCGGTGACCGTAGAAGTCACGGAAGGCTGAGATGGCTGACTACACCGCCGCCGACGTCAAGCGGCTCCGCGAGCTGACCGGTTCGGGAATGTTGGACTGCAAAAACGCACTCGCTTCCAATGGGGGCGACTTCGACAAGGCTGTCGAGGCGCTGCGGATCAAGGGCGCCAAGGATGTCGGCAAGCGGGCTGAGCGGGCCACCGCCGAGGGATTGGTCGCAGCCAAGGGCGGCGCGATGATCGAACTCAACTCCGAAACCGACTTCGTGGCCAAAAACGCCGAGTTCCAGAAACTCGCCGAGCAGGTCGTTGACGCCGCCCTGGCGTCCAAGGCCGCCGACGTCGACGCCCTCAACGCGGCGAAGGTCGGCGATAAGACGGTCGAGGAGACCATCGCCGAGCTCTCGGCCAAGATCGGCGAGAAGTTGGTGCTGCGCCGGGTCCAGTACTTCGACGGCAGCGTCGAGACCTACCTGCACAAGCGGGCCGCCGATCTGCCGCCCGCGGTGGGCGTGCTGGTCGAGTTCACTGGTTCGGACAAGGACGCCGCGCATGCGGTGGCCCTGCAGATCGCCGCACTCAAGGCCCGCTACCTCACCCGCGACGAGGTGCCCGAGGATCTCATCGCCAACGAGCGTCGCATCGCCGAGGAGACTGCCAAGGCCGAGGGCAAGCCCGAGGCTGCGCTGAGCAAGATCGTCGATGGTCGTATCACCGGCTTCTACAAGGACGTCGTGCTGCTCGATCAGCCGTCGGTGTCCGATAACAAGAAGTCGGTCAAGGCACTGCTCGATGAGGCCGGCGTGACTGTGACCCGGTTCGTCCGCTTTGAGGTGGGCCAGGCCTGACGGGCCAGGGTCCGCGATATGAGACATGTAAACGCCTTCGGCGACGACGCACTCGGCGATCTCGACTCCGTCGCGTTAGTGGATGCGATGCGCACCGGCAAGGTGTCGTCGGCGGAGTTGGTCGAGGCTGCGATCGCCCGCGAACAGTTGGTCAACCCGGCCCTCAACGGATTGGCGCACGAGAGGTTCGATCAGGCCCGGGCACAAGCTGCCACCCGCCAAGGCGGGTACTTCGACGGCGTGCCGACGTTCATCAAGGACAACGTCGACGTCGAAGGCATGCCCACCATGCAGGGCACCGACGCCTGGGACCCGCGGCCGCAAACCAGCCATGGTGACTTCGCAAAGTTCTTTCTGGCCACCGGTCTGATTCCGCTGGGCAAGACGCAACTATCGGAGTTCGGGTTCAGCGCCTCCGCTGAACATCCGCGTATCGGTGCGGTCCGTAATCCGTGGGACACCGACTACACCGCGGGTGCGTCGTCGTCAGGTTCGGGCGCCTTCGTCGCCGCCGGTGTGGTGCCCATCGCCCATGCCAATGACGGCGGCGGTTCGATTCGGATACCCGCGGCGTGCAATGGACTGGTGGGTCTGAAGCCCTCGCGCGGACGGCTGCCGTTGGACAAAATGTCCCGTCAGATGCCGGTGCGACTGGTCAATGATGGGGTGCTGACCCGCTCGGTGCGCGATACAGCCGCGTTTTACCGTGAGGGAGAACGTATTTGGCGCAACCGCGCACTGCTGCCTATCGGTGCGGTCACCGCACCCGGCCGTGAGCGGCTGCGGATTGCCGTCGTCACCCGCTCGCTGAACCGCGATTGCAGCCCGGAGATGCGTGCCCACACCCTCCAGACCGCGGCCCTTCTCGAAGGTCTCGGTCACCGGGTCACCCACCTCGACAACAACCCGATCCCGGCCTCTTTCGCCGACGACTTCCTCATCTACTGGGCATCGCTCGCCATGACCCTGGTGCGCACCGGTAAGCGCACCTTCGGGTCGAGCTTCGACCGCGAGCGTTTGGACAACCTGACCCTCGGACTTGATCGTCACGCGACGCGCAACCTGCACCGGTTACCGTTGGCCATCACCCGGCTCAGCCGGCTGCGCAAGGTCACCGAACGGCTGTACCGCGACTACGACATCATGCTCATGCCGACGCTGGCCGAGGAGACGCCGCGCATCGGTCATCTTGACCCCACCGCTGATTACCAGCAGGTGATCGACCGTCTGGTGGACTGGGTGGCGTTCACACCGCTGCAGAACGCCACCGGGGAACCGGCGATCTCGTTGCCGCTGAATGAGTCGGCTGCTGGGATGCCGGTCGGCATGATGTTCAGCGGTCCACTCGGCCACGAGCGGCGACTGCTGGAACTGGCTTTCGAACTCGAAGCCGCCAAGCCATGGGCCCGGATCCAGGCCGGCGCAGTGGCCTGATCCAGGGCTTAATCCGGGGCCTGATCCAGGGATAGCCCCGGAATGATCGGGCCTGCGACGATGAGGCAGGATAAGACCGCTGTTCCAGCCCCTCCGGAATGGCACTCTCATACCAGCCCCGACGAGTCCGAGGAGTCTGATGGGGGAGCCCACAACCACTAACGGCGCCGTAACGGGCCCGAAGTCCGGCTATTCGCGGGTGCTGCTCAAACTCGGTGGTGAGATGTTCGGTGGCGGCGCGGTCGGCCTGGATCCGGACGTGGTGGCGCAGGTAGCCCGCCAGATCGCCGAAGTCGTGCGCAGCGGAGTCCAGGTGGCTGTGGTGATTGGCGGTGGCAACTTCTTCCGCGGCGCGCAGCTTCAGCAGCGCGGTATGGAGCGAACCCGTTCGGACTACATGGGCATGCTCGGCACCGTGATGAACAGCCTTGCGCTACAAGACTTTCTCGAGCAGGAGGGAATCGTCACCCGCGTCCAGACAGCCATCACCATGGGTCAGGTCGCCGAACCCTACATCCCACTGCGGGCCCGTCGGCACCTGGAGAAGGGACGGGTGGTGATCTTCGGCGCCGGAATGGGGCTTCCGTACTTCTCCACCGATACCACCGCCGCGCAGCGTGCTTTGGAGATCGGTGCCGAAGTGGTGCTGATGGCCAAAGCCGTCGACGGGGTGTTCACCGACGACCCGCGCAGCAACCCCGATGCCGAACTGCTGACCGAGATCAGTCACCGGGAGGTCATCGATCGCGGCCTGCGGGTTGCCGACGCCACCGCCTTCAGTCTCTGTATGGACAACGGAATGCCGATCCTGGTTTTCAACCTGCTGACGAGCGGGAATATTGCCCGCGCGGTCGCGGGTGAGAAGATCGGAACACTGGTCAGCACGTGACCGGAGAGGAGGATCAGCGCCGAATGATCCGCGCCGGCGACGATGCAGAGCGAAGCGATGAGGAGGAGTGGCGCCGATGATAGAAGAAGCCATCTTCGATGCCGAAGAGAAGATGGAGAAGGCCGTCGGGGTCGCCCGCGATGACCTGTCATCCATCCGAACCGGGCGCGCCAACCCCGGCATGTTTTCCCGCATTGTCATCGACTATTACGGCACGCCGACCCCCATCACGCAGATCTGCAGCATCAATGTGCCCGAGGCGCGCATGGTCGTCATCAAGCCCTACGAGGCATCCCAGCTCAAACCGATCGAAGAATCGATCCGCAACTCTGATCTCGGCGTCAACCCGACCAACGACGGCAACATCATCCGGGTGGCCATCCCACAACTCACCGAGGAGCGTCGCCGCGAACTGGTGAAGCAGGCCAAGGCCAAGGGCGAGGATGCCAAGGTGTCGGTTCGCAATATCCGTCGTCGTGCGATGGAGGAACTGCACCGCATCCGCAAGGACGGCGAAGCGGGTGAAGATGAGGTGGGCCGCGCAGAGAAGGACCTCGACAAGTCCACCGCGCAGTACATCGCGCAAATAGACGATCACGTCAAGCACAAGGAAGGCGAACTGCTCGAGGTTTAAGGACCTCGACAGCGAGCCACTGTGGCTGACACAGACTCCGGGGGCCGCGCCCCCGAGGCGCCGACAGAACCGGCGAAGACGTCACGCGCCGGACGCGACCTACCCGCGGCGATCGGAGTCAGCCTGCTGTTGGGCGGCACCATAATTGCCATCCTGTTGTTCGCGCCCAGGTTGTGGGTTGCGTTGGTGGCGGTGGGGATGGCCGTGGCCACCCACGAGGTGGTGCGGCGGCTGCGCACGGCCGGGTACTCAATCCCGGTGCTACCACTGTTGGTGGGTGGGCAGGCCATGATCTGGCTGACTTGGCCATTCGGCCCGGCCGGGGCGCTGGGTGGGTTCGGCGCGACGGTGTTGGTCTGTCTGATCTGGCGGCTGTTGAGCCACGGCCTGAAGGGCCAGCCGGTCAACTATCTGCGCGACGTCTCTGCCACGATCTTGATTGCCGCGTGGATCCCGCTGTGCGGGGCGTTCGCCGTACTGCTGGTCTACCCGTCGGATGGTTACGCGCGGGTATTCGCACTCATGCTGGGCGTGACCTTCTCCGATATCGGTGGATACACCGCCGGGGTGTTATTCGGCAAGCACCGCATGGTCCCCTCAATCAGCCCGAAAAAGTCCTGGGAGGGATTCGCGGGTTCGCTGATCTGCGGAACCACCGGGGCGGTGATCGCCGTGGTCTTTCTGATGCACAAGCCGGCCTGGGTCGGCATCCCGTTGGGTGTGATGCTGGTCCTCACCGCCACCCTCGGCGATCTGGTGGAGTCTCAGGTCAAGCGTGATCTCGGTATCAAGGATATGGGCACACTGCTGCCCGGCCACGGCGGCCTGATGGACCGGATCGATGGCGCGTTGCCATCGTCGGTGGCCACCTGGATCGTGCTGACGTTGTTGGCCTGAGCGCTCGTATGGAACAGGAACTGGTCTTCGAGGCGCCGCGTCGCGGGTTGCCGCCGCGTCACTTCGCCGATCTCGACGTTGAGGCTCGCACCGCCGCTGTCACCGAACTCGGACTGCCGGCGTTTCGCGCCAAGCAACTGGCGGCACAGTATTACGGACGACTGCTCGCCGATCCGCGCGAGATGACCGATCTGCCCGCCGCAGTCCGTGAGACGGTGGCCGACGCATTGTTTCCACCGCTGCTCTCGGTGGTGCGCGAGATCGAATGCGACGCCGGCGATACCCGAAAGACACTGTGGCGCGGCCACGATGGCACCACCTTCGAGTCGGTGCTGATGCGCTATTCGAACCGCAACACCGTCTGCATCTCCTCGCAGGCGGGCTGCGGAATGGCGTGTCCGTTCTGCGCCACGGGCCAGGGTGGACTCACCCGTAATCTGAGCACCGCCGAGATTCTTGAACAGGTGCGTGCCGCCGCGGTCACCCTGCGCGATATGCCGGGAAACGGACCGGGCGGCGACCGGCTTTCCAATGTGGTGTTCATGGGCATGGGGGAGCCGTTGGCCAACTACGCCCGCGTACTTGGCGCCGTCGAGCGCATCACGGCGGCGCCGCCGGACGGTTTCGGAATCTCTGCGCGTGCAGTGACGGTGTCGACGGTGGGCCTGGCGCCGGCGATCCGCAAACTCGCCGATGAGAATCTCAGTGTCACCCTGGCTGTTTCGCTGCACACGCCCGACGATGAACTCCGTGACACCCTGGTGCCGGTGAATAATCGCTGGAAGATCAGCGAGGTGCTCGATGCGGCCCGCTACTACGCCGACGTGACCGGCCGTCGGGTATCAATCGAGTACGCGCTCATCCGCGATATCAATGATCAGGCCTGGCGGGCCGACCTGCTGGGCCAAATTCTGCACCGCGCACTGGGGCCACTGGTGCACGTCAACCTAATCCCGCTCAACCCGACACCGGGTAGTAAGTGGGATGCGAGTCCGAAGCCGGTTGAGCGTGAGTTCGTCCGACGGGTTTTGGCACAGGGGGTGTCATGCACGGTGCGCGACACCAGGGGACGGGAAATCGCAGCCGCGTGCGGCCAGTTGGCCGCCGAAGGCTAGCGCAGGAAGCCGCGCCGACGCAGAACGATGTCCCGCACGATGATGAACGCGACGATCGCGGCGAAGCCGAGTAGGAACCAGTTCTCCACATGGCCCACGTGGTTGCCGTGCATCATTCCCAGCAGGAACACGACGATGAAACCGCCCAGCGCGTACCAGGTGCGGTAGGTGATCTTGCTCCAACCCCAGGCCGCCGACGGCACATCGGCGACATCGACCTCCGAGTAACGCTCTACCTCGGCCTTGACCATGGCGGCCTCCTGTCGACGTGAGTCCGGGGTCCCTGAGTCTGGTGTCCCCTGACGTCATTGTGGCACATCCGGCTCAGCCGATCAGCCCGTACCTTCTCAGCGCCTCGGCGCGTTCGGCTCCGTGGTCGACGATGGGCTCCGGGTACCCGGCGGGGCGTCCGGCCTTGAGTTTGTGTACTTCGGCGGTATCGGCCAGTTCGGGAACCCAGCGCCGCACATAGTCGCCGGATGGATCGAATTTCTCGCCCTGGGTGGTCGGGTTGAATACCCGGAAGTACGGCGCGGCGTCGGTGCCGGTGCCTGCGGCCCACTGCCACCCGTGCTGATTGCTGGCGATGTCGGCGTCGACGAGCTGTTCGAGGAACCACCGTGCGCCCCACTGCCACGGCAGGTGTAGATCCTTGACCAGAAATGACGCCACGATCATTCGGACTCGGTTGTGCATGAAGCCGGTTTCGGTGAGTTGGCGCATCCCGGCATCGACTATGGGGTAGCCGGTGCGGCCGAGCTTCCACGCTTCGAATACCGACTCAGCGTGCGCATCGGTGTCGAGTTCGATGCCGTCGAAGTTCGGGTTCCAGTTCTGCCAGGCGCTGCGCGGCCACTGATGCAATACGCCGGCGTAGAAGTCGCGGAATGCCAACTCGCGTAGGTAAGCGGTGGGCCCGGAGTCGTCTGAGCCCAGATCCGCAGCCATGGTCCGTGGGTGGATGGTGCCGAACTTCAGGTGTGCCGACATCCGACTGGTTCCTGGTTTGTCGGGGCGGTCGCGGTCGGTTGAGTAGCCCTTGACAGTGTGCGCGAGAAACTCGGACCATCGCCGTCGTGCTTCGGCTTCTCCGGCTGGAACATCCAGTGCTACAACGGGATTCGGTGCTTCGACGCGGGCGGGAAGCGTCGCGACACCGCCCGGGTCGATCCAGCTGACGGTGGCCGGATCAGATTGAGCGGGCGCGCGCCAGCCGACTTCGCGCCAGCGCCTGAAGAACGGTGTGAACACCTTGTAGGCGCTGCCGTCGTCCTTGGTAACCCGACCCGGTGAGACCAGATAGGGCGAACCGGTGGCGACGAGCGGGATACCGGACAGCGCCGCGGCGACTGCTTCGTCGCGGCGTGTCCCGAACGGGCTGAAGTCGGCTGAGATATGCACGGAGCTGGCACTGATCGCCGCGGCAATCTGTGGAATCTGTTCTTCGGGACGTCCCCGGGTAATCAGCAGTCGCCCGCCCAGAGAGTCGTTCAGGTCGCGCAGGCAGTCCCCGAGAAACTGCAGCCGACGCGCGCCTGCGCTCGCTTCCAGTCGTGGATCCAGCACGAAGCAGGCCAGCACCCCAGAGCCGTGGGCGGCGGCGTCGATCAGTGGCGGCAGATCGCGCAGTCTCAGGTCGCGGCGGAACCACAGCAGCGTCGACGGCATGCCCCCATGTTGCCTTGCCCACCCATACGCACTGAGGGCCGGTCGCCTGTCGCGACCGGCCCTCAGTGTTGTCGTGGCTGAGCTAGGGCGTGGTTGTCGTGGTCGCCGCCGCCGTCGAGGACGCCGCGGATGACGCCGGTGCGGCCGGCGGAATCAGGACGGTGTCGACCAGGTACAGCGTGGCGTTGGCAGTCTTGATACCGCCGCAGACGACGTTGGCGCCATTGACCGTCAGATCGTTGCCCGATCCGGCCACTGTGAGCGGGGCACCCTGCAGGGTGGTGTGCTCGCCAATGACCTGCGTCGGATCGGCCTGGCCGCTCACCACGTGGTAGGTCAGGATCGAGGTCAGCAGAGCCGGATCGGTCTTGAGCTTCTCGATGGTGGCCGCGTCGACCTTGCCGAACGCGTCATCGGTGGGGGCGAACACGGTGAACTGTCCATTGTTGAGGGTGTCCACCAGGTTGACGCCGGGGTTCAGCTTTCCCGACAGCGCCGAGGCGAGCGTGGTGAGCACGGGGCTGTTGCCCGCGGCGGTCGCGACTGGATCCGCGGCCAGACCGGCGACCGATCCCGGGCCGGTGGGCACCTTCTCCGCGTAGGCGGCGCAGCCCGCTCCGACCGGGTCACCGGAAGCCGGAGCGGCGATCGCCGAGCTCACGGCTGAGGTCGCCGACGAGGCCGCCGAGGAGGCCTTCTCGGTCGCCGACGAAGTAGCTTCCTTGGTGGCCGACGAGCAGCCCGAAAGAGCCAGGGCGGTGACTGCGGCGAATCCCGCGGCGGTCAGTACTGAACGCTGGAACATCATCTAATGGTTCTCCTGCTTGATCGAGGTTGCACACGACCGAGGGCCGGCCGCATTAGTCATTCGTCTTCG
>JBAXIA010000118.1:0-8950 GCA_037138615.1 Mycobacteriaceae bacterium
CCATCAGATCAGAGGCGTAGGAGTGCACGGCTTTCTCGTCGGTCTCGACGAATTCGCGCAGTACCAATCTGTCGCTAACGAGCCGGGTTCCGTCATCGCTCATACGGCCATTTCACCCGACGGGGGCTGAAATCTCGACCCGGGCGCCGGGCGGCTAAGCACCGAGGGCCGATAACAGGCCTTGGGACTTATCACCGCACTCTTCCGACCTGTCGCAAATCTTTAGATTCGGACACAGGGCAATGAGACCCGCAGTGGCGTGTCAAGGTCCAGGTCACTCCGTCGCAAAAGTTGATCCAAAACAGTTGTCCCTAAACCCTGGTTCGTCGTGCGTCTTATCTGCGAACCAACTTTCGGCAGTATGCGAGCCATCGCGATAAGGCACTGAATTGGTCTCCTCCGGTGCGCGGTGTCATCGATTTTCGATTCGCGACTCCTGGTTCCCCATGCCCTGGGCGGGAACCAAACGGACTGCTAACAGACTGGCTAACGGTTGAAAGCCAAATACGGCCCCTGACATTGCGCCCCCGGCAGGAATCGAACCTGCGACCTAGGGATTAGAAGGCCCTCGCTCTATCCGACTGAGCTACGGAGGCATGCGGAGGATCAGTCTATCGGGCGCCGAGGCCCACAAAGTGGCCTATCCGGGGCCCGCCCGCCGTGTCGCGATGACTGATTTTCAGGCCTCGGCCTGCGAGAACAGCTCATTGAAGCGATCTTGACTCGAGGAAATCCCCTACGCGCCGGGCAGCGCTCGCTACTGTGGCGTCCGCGCCGCACACCACCTGGTGTCGGGGCCGCAGAGGGCAGGACCAGACAACGATGTCGAGGGAGCCGGCAGCCATGAGCACCGTGGTCGACGAGGTCACCGCACTGTGTTCCAGGGGTGTTCAGGCAGGCTCCCGGGCGTACCAGACCGGATCGTTGTTACTGCACGGCTCACCGGCAGCCGCCGGCTGGCTGCTGGGGTGGTTGTCTGCTGAGTTCGCCCCGCACGTCCTCACCGGGCATGCCCTGTCGGCTGTTCCGTCGCCGTTGCGACGCATAGCGCGTGGGCTCGCGATTCAGCGGGCCGACACCGTCCTTGACGACAGCCTGCGCGAGACGTTCGGTGCGGACTACCAATCAACAGTTCACCATCCGCTGGAGCCCTACACCGCGCGCCATCCGAACCTGGCCGCTCTCGTGGCAGCCATGCGGGACCGGCGCCGATATTCGGCGACGACGTCGAACATCTCCTACGGCCCGGGCGCTCGTAATCAGCTCGACATCTGGCGTCGCCCGGATCTGCCCGATGGTCAGCGCGCGCCCGTGCTGATCCAGGTTCCGGGCGGGGGATGGTCGATCAATGACAAACGGGGACAAGCTTATCCGCTGATGAGCCGGATGGTTGAGCTCGGCTGGATCTGCGTCCCGATCAACTACAGCCGCAGCCCGGGTGCTGCGTGGCCGGCCCACATCACCGACGTCAAGCGGGCGATTGCCTGGGTGCGTGACAACATCGCCGACTACGGAGGCGACCCGGATTTCATCGCGATCACCGGCGGGTCCGCCGGCGGACATCTGAGTTCATTGGCAGCCCTGACCGCCGCCGACGATAGCCTGCAACCGGGCTTCGAGGATGCTGACACCAGCGTGCAGGCAGCCGTGCCGCACTACGGGGTCTACGACCTCACCACCCACGGCGCCATGCACGCCTTGATGATGCCGTTGCTCGAACATCTGGTCATGCAGAATCGTTTCGAGACCAACCCGCAGATGTTCCGGGACGCCTCTCCGACCTTGCGGGTGCACCGCAATGCTCCACCGTTCTTCATCCTGCACGGCGAGAACGACGACGTCGTTCCGCATGCGCAGGCCCGTGCCTTTGCCGACGCGCTGCGCGGGGCTGGGGCCAGCACGGTGTCCTACGCCGAGATCCCCCACGCCCACCATGCTTTCGACACCATCGCCACCCTGCGGTGCCAGATGGCGGCCGAGGCCGTCGCGGCTTTCCTGGGCATCATTTACGGCCGTCACGTGGCTGCGCGGGGTAGGAGTCGCAGGGGCGCCGTCCGCTCAGCGGGCTGAGGTCCCCGGGAGCCGATATTCGACTCCGCGAGCGTCGTGCTCGGACTACCGTGGTGAGGCAGTCAGGCGAGCGACGCTCAGGAGGGTCCGGATCGGTGAGGAGTTATCGATGAGCGGCCCCGCAGGCGTATCGGGGCCGCCGACCGAACTCGGAGCCTTCGACCTGCTGATGCACCGCGGTGAAGCCAACCCGCGGACGCGGTCGGGGATCATGGCCCTGGAAATCCTGGACAGCACGCCGGACTGGGAGCGGCTTCGCACCCGATTCGAGAATGCCTCCCGCAAAGTGTTGCGGCTGCGTCAGAAGGTCGTCATGCCGACGCTGCCCACCGGCCCGGCGAGGTGGGTGGTGGACCCGGACTTCAATCTCGACTTTCACGTGCGCCGAGTGCGGGTGCCCGAGCCGGGCACTCTTCGCGATGTTCTGGATCTCGCCGAGGTGATGCTGCAGTCGCCGATGGACATCTCTCGGCCGCTGTGGACGGCCACCCTGGTCGAGGGACTTGCGGGCGGTAAGGCCGCCACATTGCTGCACCTGAGCCATGCCGTCACCGATGGCGTCGGCGCGGCCACGATGTTCGCCGAGATCTACGACCTGGAGCGCAACCCGCCCACCAAACCGACACCGCCGATGCCGGTGCCGCAGGACGTCACACCCAATGACCTGATGCGCGAAGGCATCAACGCGCTGCCGGGCGTGATCGCCGGCGGGATCGCTGAGGCGGTGTCAGACGGGTTGGGATTTCTCGGGAGAGTGGTGACCAATCCGGGTTCGGCGCTGTTCGGTGCAATCGACTACGCGCGCTCCGGACGCCGTATGGTGCGCCCCGCGGCCGAGCCGTCGCCTCTGCTTCGCGGCCGCAGTCTGTCCACCCGCACCGAGGCCATCGAGATGAAACTGGGCGATCTGCACCGGGCTGCCCGCGCCGCGGAGGGATCGATCAACGACGCATACCTGGCGGGGTTGTGTGGGGCGCTGCGGCTCTATCACGAGGCCCTCGGTGTACCGATCAACACACTGCCGATGGCCGTGCCGGTCAATCTACGGGTCGAGGCCGATCCAGCCGGTGGAAACCGGTTCGCCGGGGTGAACCTCGCCGCTCCGGTGGGCGTGGTCGACCCGATATCGCGCATCCAGAAGATCCGCAAGCAGATGATCCAGCGTCGCGAAGAAGCTGCGATCGACGTGATCAGCGCCGTCGCACCACTACTCGCTCTATTGCCCGATGCCGCTCTCGAGGCGATGAGTAGCTCGGTCATCGGCTCGGATGTCCAGGCCAGCAATGTGCCCGGCTATCCTGGCGACACCTATATCGCCGGAGCAAAAGTGTTGCGGCAGTTCGGAATCGGACCGCTGCCCGGCGTCGCGATGATGGTGGTGCTGATCTCCCGGGGCGGGAGTGCGACCATCACCGCCCGCTACGACCGCGCCGCGGTGGCCCACCCCGAACTCTTCGCGCAGTGTCTGCGACAGGGCTTCGACGAGGTGCTCGCCCTGGCCGGGGACCCGCAACCGCGGGTGGACCCGGCATCGTTTCCCGACCATCCGCAAGAATCCCCCTCTGTGAACGGATCAGTGGCCTACTCATGACCGATAAGAACAGCACCAGTTCGCCGAATCTGCGGCTGCCGGGTTCGGTGGCCGAGGTCAGGGCGAGCCCGCGTGGACCCAAAGTCGGAGCGTTCTTCGATCTCGACGGCACCCTGGTTGCGGGGTTCACCGCGGTGATCCTCACCCGCGAGCGGTTCAAGAGTCGCGATATGGGCGTGGGCGAGCTGATTTCCATGATCGCCGCCGGGCTTAATCACACGCTGGGTCTGATGGAGTTCGAAGATCTCATCGGCAAGGCCACCGAGGCGCTGCGCGGCCGGTCGCTCAGTGATCTGCAGCAGATCGGCGAGCGGTTGTTCACCGAGAAGATCGAGAAGCGGATCTATCCGGAGATGCGTGATCTGGTGGACGCGCATATGGCACGGGGACACACGGTGGTTCTCAGCTCGTCGGCGCTCACCATTCAGGTGGACCCGGTGGCCCGCTACCTCGGAATTCCCAACACCCTGACCAATCAGTTCGAGGTCGACGACGACGGCGTGCTCACCGGCAAGGTGATCCGGCCCATCCTCTGGGGACCGGGCAAGGCGGACGCGGTCCAGAAGTTCGCCACCGAAAATGGAATCGACTTGCAGGAGAGCTACTTCTACGCCGACGGCAACGAGGACGTCGCGCTGATGTACCTGGTGGGCAATCCGCGGCCGACCAACCCCGGCGACAAGATGGCCGAGGTGGCCCGCAAGCGTGGCTGGCCGATCCTGGAGTTCAACAGCCGGGGTCGCGGCGGGCTGCTCGGGCAGGTACGCAGCCTGCTCGGCGTGGGATCGGTGGTGCCGGCCGCCTACTCGGCGATTGGCTGGGGTCTGCTGACCGGCAGCAGGCGCCGCGGTATCAATGTGTTCACCACCGCCTTCCCGCAACTGCTGCTGGCCATCAATGGTGTGGACCTCAACGTGATCGGCCAGGAGAACCTCAAGAAGAAGCGGCCCGCGGTGTTCATCTTCAACCACCGCAACAACTTCGACCCGGTGATCGTCGGCGCGCTGGTCAAGGACAACTGGACCGGCGTCGGCAAGAAGGAACTTCAGAACGATCCCGTCATGGGCACGTTGGGCAAGCTGGTCGACACCGTGTTCATCGATCGTGAGGATCCCAAGGCCGCGGTCGAATCGCTGAAGCAGGCCGAGGAACTCGCCCGCAAGGGCCTATCGGTGGTCATCGCACCGGAGGGGACGCGGCTCGATACCAAATCAGTCGGCCCGTTCAAGAAGGGGCCGTTCCGGCTCGCCATGTCGGCCGGTGTGCCGATCGTGCCGATCGTGATCCGCAACGCGGAGGTGATATCCGCGCGTGACTCCTCGACGCTGCATCCGGGAACAGTGGATATCGTTGTCTATCCGCCGATTTCACTCGACGACTGGACTCTGGACGATCTGCCGGAACGGATCGCCGAAGTCCGGCAGCTTTACGTCGACACCCTGGAGAACTGGCCGCTGGGCAAGGTGCCCGTGATCGGCCTCTACGCCGACCGGCCGGCTGCGAAGAAGGCAGCCGCGAAGAAGGCCCCAGCCAAGAAGGCTCCCGCCAAGAAGGCCCCGGCGAAGAAAGCCCCGGCCAAAAAGGCAGCCGCCAAGAAGGTGCCCGCGAAGAAGGTGCCGGTCAAGAAAGCAGCCGCAAAGAAGGCCGCGCCTGCTACGACTCCGAAACCCGCAGTGAGAGGCCGTCGATGAATTCTTCTGGCCACCTCACCGACTTCAGCACGACCGATGATGCACTGGTGCTCGCCTCGGTGTCGTCGAAGGCGGAGTTCGATCTGCTCAACGATTGGTTGCAGGCGCAGCGCCGGGCCCACCCCGACACCAAGGTGGAGGTACTGCGACTGCCCCATGGCGATCCGCCGCCGCAATTAGTGGATCAGCTTGTCGCACAACTCAATGCCGGCGAGGACCGCACCGTTGTACCGGTGCGGGTGTTCTGGGTGCCGGGCGGGCTGCCCACCCGCGTCAAGCTGGTCGGCCTGATCTCCGGCCGCGACACCTATCGTCCGCCGGAGATGTTGCAGCGGGCCATTCTTCGCAAGGATCCCTCTCGCGCCCGCATCGTCGCCGGGGAGCCGGCCAAGGTGTCCGAACTGCGTCAGCAGTGGCGCGAGAACACCGTCGGCGACGCACCGCAGGACTTCGCCAAGTTTGTGCTGCGCCGGGCGGATCTGGCGATCGAGCGGATCGAATTGCGGTTACTCGGGCCGGAATACAAGTCACCTCGACTGATCACCGACGAGCTGCTGGCATCCTCGCGATTCGTGGACGGCATGGCCGGGATACCGGGTGCCAGTGCCGAGAAGGCCGAGGTGATGCTCGACGAACTCGCAACCGGGTGGAGCAGGTTCTCGGTCGACTCGATTCCCAATGTCGGCCGTGCCATCTTCAGCAGGGGTTTTGATCCCCGAATCGACTACGACTCACCCCAGATCGAGACGATGAGACGTTCGCTGGAGGACCACCCGGCGGTGTTCCTCTGGTCGCACCGGTCCTACCTCGACGGTGTCATCGTTCCGGTGGCTCTGCAGGAGAACAAACTTCCCCCGGCATGCACGTTCGCGGGCATCAACCTGTCCTTCGGTTTCATGGGTCCGCTGATGCGCCGATCGGGTGTGATCTTCCTGCGCCGCAAGCTCGACGACCCGCTGTACAAGTACGTGCTGCGTCAGTTCGTCGGCTACATCGTGGAGAAGCGATTCAACCTCAGCTGGTCCATCGAAGGCACCCGATCGCGGACCGGAAAGATGTTGCCGCCCAAGCTCGGTCTGCTCTCCTACGTTGCCGACGCCTACCTCGACGGTCGCAGTGAGGACATCCTCATGCAGCCGGTGTCGATCAGCTTCGATCAGCTTCACGAGACGGCCGAATACGCGGCCTACGCCCGCGGTGGGGAGAAGATTCCCGAGGGAGCGCGGTGGCTGTTCAACTTCATCAAGGCACAGGGTGAGCGCAACTACGGGAAAATTTATGTCCGATTCCCGGAAGCGGTCTCTATGCGGCAGTATCTCGGTGAGCCGGACGGGCCGATCGCCGCGGACCCGGCCGCCAAGCGCCTTGCCATGCAGAAGATGGCGATCGAGGTGGCCTGGCGGATCCTGCGGGCAACTCCGATCAACGCCACCGCACTGGCGTCGGCGGTGCTGTTGGGCACCCGCGGCCGGGCGCTGACCCTGCGGCAGTTGCATCACACGATGCAGGACTCCCTGGACTATCTGGAGCGCAAGAAGACCCCGATGACCAACAGCGCGCTACGTCTGCACTCGACCGACGGTGTGCGTGCCGCCCTCGATGCGCTATCCGGCGGTCATCCGGTGACCCGGGTCGACGGCGGCCATGAGCCGGTGTGGCGAATCGCACCCGAACAGGAGCTTGAGGCGGCGTTCTACCGAAACTCCCTGATCCATGCATTCCTGGAAACCTCCATCGTGGAGTTGGCGCTGGTGCACGCGGCACGGGCGGCCGAGGGCGAGCGGGTGGATGCGTTCTGGGCACAGGCGATGCGACTCCGCTCGCTGCTGAAGTTCGACTTCTACTTCGCACCCTCGGCCACGTTCCGGGAGAACATCGCCGAGGAACTCACCTGGAACGACGACTGGGAGTCTCAACTCGACGGGGGCCCGGACGCCGTCGACGCGCTGCTGCGGGCCAAACGGCCGTTGATGGCCGACGCCATGCTGCGGCCGTTCTTCGAGGCCTACGAGATCGTCGCCGACGTACTCTGCGATGCGCCGACCGATATAGGCGACAAGGAACTGACGAAGATGGCGCTGGGGGTGGGTAGCCAGTACGCGGCTCAGGGTCTGGTGAGCAACACCGAGTCGGTGTCGGCGCTGCTGTTCGCCACCGCCAGGCAGGTGGCCGCCGATCAGAAGTTACTTGAGCCCTCATCTGACTTACGTGAGCGCCGACGCGCCTATCTCGGCGAACTGCGCGAGATCATCGCCGACATGGAGCGCATCTATCAGCTGTCGCGAGAACAGTTCTATGCCCGAGAAACGGCGCAACCGAGATGAGGAGAACGATGAGCGTGAACAAATCCCACGGCGCGGCCTGCATGGCGGCGCTCGCCGCGGCGTTACTGCTCAGCCCCGGACTCTCCGGCTGTTCGAAGAAAGCCGAGACGGCCAGCACGCCTTCGGCGAGCGCCACGAGTTCCCCCAGTGCTACAAACCTGCAGAAGCAACCCACCGGTTCCGGTACCGCCGCCAAGTCGTCACTCGGCGTGACGCCCAAGCAGCAACTCGAGGACGCACTGTTGGAGGAATTGGCGGCCGACGGGGGTCAGGCACCGGACACCGTCGACTGCGTGGGTGACCTGCAGGCCACGACGGGCCAGACCATCGAGTGCACGGTTGCCACCGACTTGGCGGGCCAGGTTTACCTCGTGACGGTGACGACCGTCGACAGCGATAACGTCAACTTCAACTACGCACCCAAGTCCTGATCCGCAGCTGGCCTAGTTGGCCTGGGCCGCCGCCTAGGCTGTACCCGTGATGTCGACAGTTGCACCGGTGACTCGCGGGGCATGGCCGGTGCTGACCGCGGTCGCGGTGCTCGCCGGTGTGATCGCCGCCGGTATCGGGGCACTGGCACTCGCCGACGCCCTAACCGCGACCGGTCTTCCGGATCCGGGTCCGGTGACCACGCTGGGCCTGCCGTTCGTTCGCGCCGTCGGCGAGATCGCCGCGGTGACCGCAGTCGGAGGGTTCATGTTCGCGGCGTTCTTCACCCCGCCGCAAGATAGCGGTGTGCTCGACGCTTCCGGTTACCGCGCATTGCGATTGGCCACCGTCGCCTCCGGCGTCTGGACGATCTGCGCGGCATTGCTGATAGCACTGACAGTCTCTGACGTCTCCGGAAAACCCCTGCGCGAGAACCTGAACCCGGTTGAACTCTGGCGCGTCGCAGATCTGGTGGAGACCGCGGCGGCCTGGCGTTGGACTGCCGCGCTGGCTCTGATGGTCACGGTGGCCGCGCGGGTGGTGCTGCGGTGGTCACCGACGCCGCTACTGTTCGCCGGGTCATTGCTCACCCTGGTGCCGCTGGGTCTGACCGGACATTCATCGGTGGGCGGGTCACACGATCTGGCGACCAACAGCTTGCTGATCCATCTGATCGCGGGCTCGCTGTGGGCCGGGGGATTGCTGGCGCTGCTGGCGCACGTGTTGCGCGGCGGCGAGTACGCCGAGCTTGCGGCCCGCCGGTTCTCGGCCGTCGCCCTCTGGTGCTTCATCGCCATGGCGGTGTCGGGCATCGTCAATGCCGGCGTCCGGATCCGGCTCACCGA
>JBAXIA010000119.1:0-8924 GCA_037138615.1 Mycobacteriaceae bacterium
CGAAGCGACTTCCCTGACACCGATCCGGCGCAGGCGGTTCCGGTGAGCGTGCACGCCGGGGCTGATGGCTGCGTCGTACTCGCCGAGTCGGCCGTCCCCGTCGCGCGATGACGCTGACACCCCAGATGACGCTGACGCCCCAGGAGCGCGACGAGGCGCTGGTGACGATCCGCCGCGGCCTCGATGAGGATCTGCGCTACGGCCCCGACGTGACCACCATCGCGACCGTGCCCGCCGATGCCCGCACCGAGGCGGCCCTGGTCGCCCGGGAAGCTGGCGTCGCCGCCGGGGTGGACATCGCGCTGATGGTGCTCGACGAGGTTCTAGGAGCCGATGGCTACCGCGTCCTCGACCGGGTGCAGGACGGCGCCCGACTCGAGGCCGGCCAGTCTCTGCTGCGCGTCGAAGCCCCCACCCGCGGTCTGCTGACCGCGGAGCGCACCCTGCTCAACCTGGTCTGTCATCTCTCCGGTATCGCCACCGCCACCGCGGCCTGGGTGGACGCCGTGGAGGGAACCGCGACCAAAATCCGCGACACCCGCAAGACCCTGCCCGGGCTTCGGGCCTTGCAGAAGTACGCGGTGCGGGTCGGCGGCGGGGTCAACCACCGGATGGGCCTGGGTGATGCCGCGCTCATCAAGGACAACCATGTGGCCGCGGCGGGATCGGTGGTCGCCGCACTGCGCGCCGTCCGCGCCGCCGCGCCGGATCTGCCCTGCGAGGTCGAGGTCGACACCCTCGAACAACTCGACGATGTTCTCGGTGAGGACGTGGCGTTGATCCTGCTGGACAACTTCCCGGTGTGGCAGACGCAGATGGCGGTGCAGCGCCGCGACGCCCGTGCCCCGCAGGTATTGCTGGAGTCTTCAGGCGGTCTATCGCTGGAGTCCGCCGCGCACTACGCCGGCACCGGCGTGGACTACCTCGCGGTCGGGGCGCTGACCCACTCGGTCCGGGTCCTCGACATCGGCCTGGATCTCTAAGGCCCGGAATCCGTAAGACATCGTGCCGCCTGCGATTCAGCAATGATTTACGCGAAGTGGAAACCATGATCTACAATAGCTAATGCTTTTTTGCAGCTAACGGATCGGGGAAGCGGTCATGACAGAGCAGGTCCCCTGGGCCTGGGGCTTGGGCCTGACCATCGGGGCAGGTATCGCGGCCGCGGTGTGGGGCGCCGGAGTTGCTTCCGCGGCGCCGGCCGACGCCGAAACATCCTCCGGAACACCCTCGGTAACGTCCCCGGTCGCGCACCGCTCGTCAGTGTCAGCGCGTCGCACCCCCGACGGCGCGCAGGCCCGGACGCAACCCACGGTCTCGCTCGACGGTGGCAACCGCGCCCGAATCCTGCGCGGTACTGCCGCCGCCGTGTCGCCCGCGAGGGTCGCGAGCCGGAACCGGATCCCGGTGACCGCTCCTGCGGTCTCGCCTGCCGTCGGCGGTGACGGTTCGGCCGCGGCTGCGGCAGTCGTGCAGCCCGCCGGCGATTACGTGCTGATCCGTAGGTCCGATCTGATGTCCAAGCCCACCAGCGGGCCCGGTTGGGACTTCCTCAAAGCCCAGGCCAGCGCCGTGTGGGAGACCCCTGAACTGTCGAAACTGGACACCAAGACTCCGGCGATGGTGATGGCTGCCGCGCTGGTTTACGCCAGAACCGGCGATGTGAGCTACCGCGACAAGGTGATCGCGGCGATCACGAAGGTCCCGGGCACCGAGAAGAAAACCGACGTTGTTCTGCCCTTCGCGCGCAACATTTTCGGCTACGTCGTCGCGGCCGATCTGGTGGGAATGCCACTGAACACGGTCACGAGCAACGGCCAGACCTGGCTCGCCTTCCTTCAGCAGGCCAGAACCGAGCAATTTCCCGGCAACACCCGCTGGATCAGCCTTGAGAAGACCTCCGGAGACTCCGCGGGCAACTGGAACGCCTATGCGCTGTCGAGCCACCTCGCCATCAGTATCGTGCTCGGCGACGAGGTCGCCGTCGCCCGCGACATCGCCGTCTACCGCCGGTTCCTGGGCGACACCACTTCGCCGTGGCCGGCCTTCAACCCGACCACGGGTTACTCCTGGAACAACAACGGGCGTACCTGGGACCTGTCATCAACCCTGCAGCGCGGCATCAACCCGGACAAGCCCGGCGATCCCCGCAGCGGGGCCATCATCGTCGACGCCTTGCGCCACACCGCGCTGACATCGGTGGCGTGCTGCAAGGTCGATCTCGCCGGACGGGCCTACACCGAGGAGACGCTGGATGCCCTGCTGGCGATCAACATGGTGCTCAAGGCACGCGGGATGGACTTCACCGACTTCCAGAACCAGGCCATCCGCCGCGCCTACGCGTTCCTGGCTCGCAACGGCGGCCCGTCCGGATACAGCAACGGCCGGTTTCTGGCGCTCGCGATGAACAACCTCTACGGCACCACCTACAGCACCGCAGCCGGTGACTCCGTGGCACGGCATCTCGGCTTCGGCCGGTGGCTGGTGACCCGGTAGGCGTCGAATCGCTTAGCGGCTCAGGCGATATCGGCCACGAACACGCCGACCCCGCGCCGCGCCGCGGCCCGTGTCATCCGCGGCAGCGACGCATCGTCAGTGCCCGCCGCGACGATTCTCGGGTTGACCAGATGCAGATCTCGGCCCCCCAGCCGGATGTCCGCCTCGCCGGCGGCCAGGATGTTCTTCACCCAGTTGGTCTTACCGTGCGCCAGCATGATCGCCACGGAGTTTCCTTTGCGGTAGGCCGAGATCGCCGTCTCATAGGTCTTACCGGACTTGCGCCCGCGGTGCCTGATGACCGTGATTCCCGGAACGACGCGGGCCAACGGGACCGCGACCGGGTTGATGTATTTGATCTGAAAGTTTTCAAACCACACCGGAAACCTCATCGGAACGCCGGGGGAGTTGTTGGGGTGATCTGCTTTACGCATAGGTCCCATCATGCTGCACATGTCTGATGCTGCACGTGTTTAATCAAGTCGCGTGCCGGACCAGCGACAGCACCACCGCCGCGATCGCGAACATCGCCGACAGTGTCCGGTTGAGAATCGTCTGTTGTCTCGGGGTCCGCAGCCAACCGAGCAGTCGTGCGGCCAGGCCGGTGTAGGCGCCCATGATCACCAGGTCGACGGCGACCATCGTCGCCGCGAGTATCAGGTACTGCGGCATCAGTGGCCGGGTCGGCACCACAAACTGGGGCACCACCGCGAGCATGAACACCAGACCCTTCGGGTTGGTGGCGTTGACCAGAAAGCCCCGGGCGAGCAGTGACAGCCGCCCGTCGTTGGCATCACCGCCGACCTGGGTGGTCAGGTCCTCCGGCGTGCTGCGCCACTGCCGCACCGCGAGGTAGATCAAATAGCCCACCCCCACCCACTTGATGGCGTTGAACACCACCAGGGATTTCGCCACCGCGGCGCCGAGGCCGACCGCGACCACCACCAACTGCAACATCAGTCCGATTTGTAGGCCGGCGATGCTCCAGTAGCCTCGCCGCAGGCCGTGGTTGAGGCCGGTGGCCATCGACTGGACTGCGCCCGCACCTGGCGAAATGCTGATCGCCATCGCGGCACCGACGAACGCGAGCCACAGATCGGGTTGCACGCCGGGAGCCTACTGATCCCGGGCCCACGTGCCCTCCCCGAGACGTGCGCGAGCCGATTCGATGCGTAATTGATTTTCGAATCCCTGCCGCGATCAGCGACAATAGGACCGATGACGCCCTTCGCCATGTCCCGAATCGACCTGCGCGGCCGTGCCCTGACCGCCGCGCAGTTGCGGTCAGCGCTGCCCCGGGGCGGTGTCGACGTCGATGCGGTTGTCCCCACGGTCCGGCCGATCGTCGACGACGTCGCCGCGCGCGGGGCGATAGCGGCACTGGAATACGGCGAGAAATTCGACGGCGTACGCCCCGGCAGTGTCCGGGTTCCGGTGTCGGAGCTCCGATCCGCCCTGGGCGCGTTGGACCCCGACGTGCGCGCCGCCCTCGAGGTGGCAATCGAGCGCACCCGCGCCGTGCACGCCGATCAGCGCCGCACCGACACCACGACAACTCTCGGGCCCGGAGCCTCGGTGACCGAGCGGTGGGTGCCGGTGGAGCGGGTGGGCCTGTATGTGCCCGGTGGCACCGCGGTCTACCCCTCGAGTGTGGTGATGAACGTGGTGCCAGCCCAGGCCGCGGGCGTGGAGTCACTGGTGGTCGCGAGCCCGCCACAGGCCGCGTTCGGTGGCCTGCCGCACCCCACCATTCTCGCCGCGGCGCAACTGCTCGGCGTGGACGAGGTGTGGGCGGTCGGCGGCGCGCAGGGCGTGGCGCTACTGGCGTTCGGCGGCGTCGATACTGACGGCACCGAACTGGCTCCGGTCGACATGATCACCGGCCCGGGCAACATCTATGTGACAGCCGCGAAGCGGATCTGCCGCTCCCAGGTCGGCATCGACTCCGAGGCCGGCCCGACCGAGATCGCCATCCTTGCCGACCACACCGCCGACCCGGTGCACGTGGCAGCGGATCTGATCAGCCAGGCCGAACACGATGTGATGGCAGCCAGCGTTCTGGTCACCGACAGCGCCGCACTGGCCGATGCCACCGACGCCGAACTGGCCGTTCAGTTGACCACCACCGTGCACCGCGAACGGGTCACCGAGGCGTTAACCGGACGCCAGTCCGCGATCGTTCTCGTCGACGATGTCACTACCGGCGTGCGAGTGGTCAATGCGTATGCCGCTGAACACCTGGAAATCCAGACCGCTGATGCGGCCGACGTCGCCGCCCGGATCCGTTCCGCCGGAGCGATTTTCGTCGGTCCGTGGTCGCCGGTGAGTCTTGGCGATTACTGCGCCGGATCCAACCACGTCCTGCCCACCGCGGGCTGCGCTCGTCACTCCAGTGGATTGTCGGTGCAAACCTTCCTGCGCGGAATCCACGTCGTCGACTACACCGAGGCCGCACTCAAGGATGTGTCCGGTCATGTCATCACCCTGGCCAACGCCGAAGATCTACCCGGTCACGGCGAGGCTGTCCGTCGGAGGTTTGAACGGTGATGAGCGTCTGGCGCGAAGAACCGAAGGCACGGAGCGTGGGTGAGAACGTCACGCTTGCCGATCTGCCACTGCGGGAGAACCTGCGCGGCAAATCGGCCTACGGAGCACCGCAACTCGACGTCGCGGTGCGGTTGAACACCAACGAGAACCCACACCCGCCCAGTGGTGACCTGATCGACGACGCGACCGAAGCGGTTCGCATTGCCGCGGCGACCATGCACCGCTACCCCGATCGCGACGCGGTGGAACTTCGGCGTGATCTGGCGGCGTACGTCACCGCGTGCACCGGCGTCGAGGTTGGTGTCGAAAATCTTTGGGCAGCAAACGGATCCAACGAGATCCTGCAGCAGCTGCTGCAGGCCTTCGGAGGTCCGGGTCGAACCGCGCTCGGCTTCGTGCCGTCCTATTCGATGCATCCGATCATCTCCGACGGAACCCAGACCCAGTGGATTGAGGCCTACCGCGCCGCGGACTTCAGCCTCGACGTGGACGCGGCGGTTGCCGCGATCCAGTCCGTCAAGCCCGACGTTGTCTTCGTGACAAGCCCGAACAACCCGACTGGACAGAGCATTGCGGCCTCGGATCTGCGACGGCTGCTGGACGCGATGACCTCCGGTGTACTGATCGTCGACGAGGCCTACGCAGAGTTCTCCTCCCAACCCAGTGCCATTGCTGTGCTCGATAAGTACCCGGCACGGCTGATCGTCAGTCGCACCATGAGCAAGGCATTCGCCTTTGCCGGTGGCCGCCTGGGTTATCTGGTCGCCGCGCCGGCCGTCATCGAAGCCGTCCTGCTGGTGCGGCTGCCGTATCACCTGTCGGCCATCACCCAGGCTGCTGCCCGCGCCGCACTGCGGCACTCCGGCGAGACCCTGGGCAGTGTGGCGGCGCTCGTCGCCGAACGCGAGCGAGTCTGTGCTGCCCTGCACGGCATGGGTTTCCGGGTGATCCCCAGCGACGCGAACTTCGTGCTGTTCGGTGAGTTTCCCGACGCCCCAGCCGCCTGGCAGCACTATCTCGATGACGGCGTTCTCATCCGTGATGTCGGTATTCCCGGTTACCTGCGCGTCACCATCGGACTGGCTCACGAGAACGACGCTTTCCTGACCGCCAGCCAACGATTGGCCACGGCCGAATCGGTACAGCCACTAGGAGCATCATGACCGCCACGCCCGCCCGACGCGCACGGGTAGAACGCAAGACCAAAGAGTCCGACATCGTCGTCGACCTCGACCTCGACGGCACCGGAACCATCGCGATCGACACCGGCGTGCCATTCTTCGACCACATGCTCACCGCCCTGGGCACCCACGCGAGTTTCGACCTGACCGTGACCGCCCGCGGCGACGTCGAGATCGAGGGTCACCACACCATCGAGGACACCGCGATCGTGCTGGGCGCCGCACTCGGGCAGGCACTGGGCGACAAGAAGGGCATCCGGCGGTTCGGGGATTCCTACATCCCGATGGACGAGACACTGGCGCACGCCGCCGTCGACGTATCCGGGCGGCCGTACTTCGTACACACCGGCGAACCCGACTATCTGGCGGAGTTCACCATCGCCGGATCCGGCGTGCCGTACCACACCGTCATCAACCGGCACGTCTTCGAGTCGCTGGCTGTCAACGCACGCATCGCCCTGCATGTGCGCGTTATCTACGGCCGCGATCCGCATCACATCACCGAGGCGCAGTACAAGGCGGTGGCTCGGGCGTTGCGACAGGCAGTGGAGGCTGATCCGCGGGTCGCCGGGGTGCCGTCCACCAAAGGCGTTCTGTGACCAGACGATCGGTCGTCGTTCTCGATTACGGATCGGGCAACCTGCGCTCAGCCCAACGCGCCCTGGAACGGGTCGGCGCCGATGTCGAGGTGACGGCGGACCGCGCCGCGGCATTGGCGGCCGACGGGCTCGTGGTGCCGGGCGTCGGCGCATTCGAGGCCTGTATGGGCGGATTGCGCGCCATCGACGGTGATGCCATCATCGCCGAACGCGTCGCGGCCGGCCGGCCGGTGCTCGGTGTGTGCGTGGGTATGCAGATCCTGTTCGCTCGCGGTGTCGAGTTCGGCGTCCAGAGCACCGGCTGCGGTCAGTGGCCGGGATCGGTCACCCGACTGGACGCGCCGGTGATTCCGCATATGGGCTGGAACGTCGTCGACGCCGCACCGGGCAGCAGATTGTTCAAAGGTATCGACGGCGATACCCGGTTTTACTTCGTACACTCCTACGCGGCACAGACCTGGGAGGGTGATCCGAACGCGCTGCTCACCTGGTCCACCCACACCGCGCGATTTCTCGCCGCCGTCGAGGACGGGCCGCTGTCGGCGACACAATTTCATCCGGAGAAGAGCGGTGACGCCGGTGCGGCCCTGCTCGCCAATTGGGTCGAGGGGCTGTGAAAGACGACGCGTCATTGATCCTGCTGCCTGCCGTCGATGTGATCGAGGGCCGGGCGGTTCGGCTGGTTCAGGGAAAGGCCGGTAGCGAAACCGAGTACGGCACTGCACTGGAGGCCGCTATGACCTGGCAGCGGGACGGGGCCGAGTGGATCCACCTGGTCGACCTGGACGCCGCTTTCGGACGGGGCAGCAACCGCGAACTGCTCGCCGACGTGGTGCGCGCACTTGACGTGAAAGTCGAACTCTCCGGCGGGATCCGGGACGACGAATCGCTGAAGGTTGCGTTGGCAACCGGTTGCGCCCGGGTCAACATCGGCACCGCGGCACTCGAGGATCCGCTGTGGTGCGCTCGTGCGATCGCGGAGTACGGGGACCGGGTCGCCGTCGGGCTTGATGTGCAAGTCATCGACGGGGAGCACCGGTTACGTGGCCGCGGCTGGGAAACCGACGGCGGTGATCTGTGGTCGGTGCTGGAACGCCTTGACAGCGAAGGCTGTTCGCGATTCGTTGTCACTGATGTCACCAAGGACGGCACGCTCACCGGACCGAACCTCGATCTGCTCGAGGGTGTCGCCGAATGCACCGAGTCTCCGGTGATCGCCTCGGGTGGAGTGTCCAGCCTCGAGGACCTCCGTGCCATCGCCACGCTCACCGGCTGCGGCGTTGAGGGTGCGATCGTCGGAAAGGCTCTCTATGCCGGCCGGTTCACCCTGCCCGAAGCCCTGGCCGCGGTGAGTCGCTGACGTGCGCGCCTCGCACACGGACCTTGCGGTACGGGTCATCCCGTGCCTGGACGTCGACGCCGGCCGGGTGGTCAAGGGCGTCAACTTCGCCAATCTGCGCGACGCCGGAGATCCGGTGGAGCTCGCCGCCGCCTACGACGCCGAGGGCGCCGACGAACTAACGTTCCTGGACGTGACGGCGTCATCATCGGGCCGGGCCACCATGCTCGACGTCGTGCGCCGCACCGCCGACCAGATTTTCATCCCACTGACCGTCGGCGGGGGCGTTCGTGCGGTGGCCGATGTCGATGCGTTATTGCGTGCGGGAGCGGACAAGGTGTCAGTCAACACCGCCGCGATCGCCCGGCCCGAGCTGCTGGCCGAACTTGCCCGCCAGTTCGGCTCCCAGTGCATCGTGCTGTCGGTCGACGCCCGCACCGTGCCCACAGGCGGCGCGCCGACGCCATCGGGTTGGGAGGTCACCACCCATGGTGGCCGGCAGGGCACCGGGATCGACGCGGTCGAATGGGCAAGGCGCGGAGCCGAACTCGGTGTTGGCGAGATTCTGCTCAACTCAATGGACGCCGACGGCACCAAGGCCGGATTCGACCTGCCGATGCTGCGTGCGGTGCGTGCGGCGGTGACGGTTCCGGTGATCGCCAGCGGTGGCGCCGGTGCGGTGGAAGATTTTGCGCCCGCCGTGCAGGCCGGCGCCGACGCCGTGCTGGCGGCCAGTGTGTTCCACTTCGGTGAGCTGACCAT
>JBAXIA010000120.1:0-8880 GCA_037138615.1 Mycobacteriaceae bacterium
TGCGTCGGTTGCGTCGGGTGCTACAACTGCTCAGGACTGCGTAATGCGACAGGACTGCGTGGCGTGCACGCATAGCCGGCTTTCACCATCCGGCGGGAAGGGTCGGATATGACTCAACTGAACGGCAAGGTCGCCCTGGTGACCGGGGCATCGTCAGGACTCGGTGCGGCCGTGGCGCAACTGTTCGCCGAACGCGGGGCAACCGTGTTCGGCATCGCCCGCGATACCACCCGGCTGGCAACGGTTTTCGAGAAAGTACCGGGCGGCGACTACGCCCAGGTGGATATCACCGACCCGCAGGCCTGCCGCGACGCCGTCGAACAGTGCGTGCAACGCTTCGGTAGGCTTGACGTGCTGGTCAACGCGGCGGGCTTTCATCAGATGCGCCATACCGCAGAGGTCACCGATGCAGACTGGGCCTACGATCTCGCCGCCAACCTCAACGGCCCGTTCTACCTGTGCCGCGCCGCTCTGCCGCACCTGCTGGGAGTCGGCGGCAACATCGTCAATGTCGCCTCGGTTGCCGGGGTGGAAGGCGAGGTCTACTCAGCCGGGTACTGCGCCGCCAAGCACGGTCTGGTCGGCCTGACCCGGGCGCTGGCCGTGGAGTTCACCAAGGAACGCCTGCGGATCAATGTGGTGTGCCCCGGCGGGATGCTGACGCCCCAGGTGACCGATTTCTCGGCACCGGATAACGCCGACTACAAGTTGATCATGCGTATCGCCGCACCCCGCGGGCTGATGGAACCGGTCGACGTGGCCACCGTCATCGCGTTTCTGGCCAGTGACGACGCCGCCGCCGTGCACGGCGCGGTCTATCCGATAGACAACGGCAAGCTGGCCGGCTGACCTAACCCTCGAAGTGGCGCCGGATACCGGCGAGCATCTCGACATGCGCGGCGACCGCTTGGCGAACCGTCACCGCTAACAGAACCCGGGGTGCGCTGATCGAGATGCGTTCAGTCAGCCGAGTTCCGTCGTCCTCGGCATCGAAGGTGACGACCGAGTCCAGTCGCACCCCGGGGAACTGACGGGCCTGCGCGGTGACGGCACCGGACGCCGGCACTGTCAGCGTCGCGGTATAGCTGATGGGCAGAGCCAAAAACCCAAGCGGGATAAGGTCTTTGACGCGGTAGATCGTTTCGTAGCCTTCATCGGTGAATCGGTGTGACAGGGTGCGGACAGCGACCACGAGTGGATGCACCTCGGCGATCCGGTCGAGGTCGACGTAATAGCTGCGGACCGCCTCCGGTGCGCCCGGAATCTGTTCGACCAGTGTGCGTTCGCGGGCCCCACTCACCGGTTGCCGCACTCAACGCCTACTGCGCGGCAGCCTGCAAGACGCTGAGCTGGTCCGGACAGTAGATCCCGATGGCGGCACCGAGGAACTGAAAAGCCTGCGCCTGCGAGGCGTCGCGCGCCAGATTGAGCGATATGAACCTAGCCGAGGCGTAGGCGTCGCTGTCCACCCCGTTGAACAGGCGTTTGCAGGTGATTTTGCCCAGCCAGGCGTTGTAGTCGCGCGCACCGTAGATGCCGACAGCGTGCAACTGGTCGGCGAAGTCGATATCGGGGTCGGCCTGGGCTGGCGCGGCCAGGACCAGCACCGCCGAGGCGGCCGCCACTGCGGCCAGAACACGCTTCGCGCAACTCATGTCCACGATTGTAAGCCGAACAGTTACATGAGCTAATCTCTTGGTCGGTATTCGTTCTACGATCGCAGGGAATCCCATGGTCAAGCTGTTGAGAGGCGACAAGCCCTCTTTCGTGCTGACCGATAACAAGGCCGCCAACCGCCATATTGGCGCTCACCCCGCGATACCGAGGTTCATCCGGCTGTTCTCCGTGCCGATCCTGCTCTTCTGGATCGGCCTGGTGGTGGTGCTCAGCGTCACCGTCCCCCAACTTGAGGTGGTCGGTGAGCAGCATTCGGTCTCACTGGCACCCGATGACGCGCCGTCGCTGCAGGCGATGAAGCGGGTCGGCCAGGTATTCAACGAGTTCAATTCCAACAGTTCAGCGATGATCGTGCTGGAGGGCGATGCGCCCCTGGGCGCGGACGCGCACGAGTTCTACGACGGTCTGATCGCCAAGCTTCGGACAGACACCACCCATGTCCAGAACATTCAGGACTTCTGGGGTGACCCGTTGACTGCGGCCGGGTCGCAGAGCGCCGACGGCAAAGCCGCCTACGTACAGCTGTACCTGGCCGGCAACCAGGGTGAGACGCTGGCCGGCGAATCCATCCAGGCGGTCCGCGACGCGGTGTCGAAGATGACGCCGCCAGCAGGCGTGAAGGTCTACGTCACCGGCCCCGCCGCGCTGACCTACGACCAGCATCACGCCGGCGACAAGGGCGTCAAGAAAATCACCGCGGTAACCCTCATCGTCATTTTCGTGATGCTGCTACTGGTCTACCGCTCGATCGTGACAACCGTGCTGGTGCTGATGATGGTCTTCCTCCAATTGGGCGCTGCCCGAGGCATTGTCGCGTTCTTCGGCTATCACGACCTGATCGGCCTGTCGACATTCGCGGTCAACCTGTTGACCACGATGGCGATCGCCGCGGCCACCGACTACGTCATCTTCCTTCTAGGCCGCTATCACGAAGCACGACTGGACGGTGAGGACCGGGAGACCGCGTTCTACACCATGTATCACGGCACCGCGCACGTGATCCTGGGCTCGGGCCTGACGATCGCAGGTGCCACGTTCTGTCTGCACTTCACCCGGCTGCCGTACTTCCAGAGCCTCGGTGCACCCCTGGCGATGGGGATGCTTGTCGCCGTCGTCGCCGCGTTGACCATGGCACCGGCGATGCTCACCATCGGTAGCCATTTCGGACTGTTTGATCCTAAGCGGACGATGAAGACGCGCGGTTGGCGCCGGATCGGAACGGCCGTGGTCCGTTGGCCGGGACCGATTCTCGTCGCCTCCATCGCACTCGCCCTAGTCGGCCTGCTGGCGTTGCCGTCGTATACGAACAATTACAACGACCGCCAATATCTCCCGGCCGATATCCCGGCCAACGTCGGCTACGCCGCCGCGGATCGGCATTTCCCGCAGGCCCGGATGAATCCGGAACTTTTGCTCATCGAAACCGATCATGATGTGCGCAACTCAGCGGACATGCTTGTCATCGACCGCGTCGCCAAGAACATCTTCCACATCCCGGGCGTCGGACGGGTTCAGGCCATCACCCGGCCGCAGGGAAAGCCGATCGAACACACCTCGATTCCGTTCATCATCAGCATGTCCGGCGCCACCCAGCAGCTGAATATGTCTTACATGCAGGACCGCATGAAGGACATGCTGAAGATGGGTGACGATATGCAGGTCTCCGTCGACCAGATGGAAAAAATGTACGCGCTGATGACACAACTCACCGGCGTCACTCACGACATGGTCGGCCAGACCAAGCAGATGGTGGCCGACACCAACGAAATACGGAACCATCTCGCCGATTTCGACGACTTCTTTCGCCCGATCCGCAATTACCTCTACTGGGAACCGCATTGCTTCGACATTCCTGTCTGTTGGTCGCTGCGGTCGGTGTTCGACTCCCTCGACGGAATTGACAAGCTCAGCGATGATCTCGGTGCGTTGACCGTCGACATGGACCGCCTCGACGCCCTCATGCCCCAGATGCTCACGATCATGCCTCCGATGATCGAAACCATGAAGTCGATGAAAACTATGATGCTGACCATGCAGTCCACCATGGGTGGTCTGCAGGATCAGATGCAGGCCATGCAGGACAACGCCACCGCAATGGGTCAGGCCTTCGACGCGTCGAAGAATGACGACACGTTCTATCTGCCACCCGAGGTGTTCAACAACGAAGAGTTCAAACGCGGGATGAAGATGTTCGTCTCGCCGGACGGAAAAGCCGTGCGGTTCATCATCGCCCACGAGACCGACCCCGCCACCCCGACCGGACTCGCGCTCATCGACAAGATCCGCAACGCAGCATTCGAGGCGATCAAGGGAACGCCACTGGAGGGCTCGAAGGTCTCTCTGGGCGGAACCGCGTCGGCCTACAAGGACATGCAGACCGGTGCCAACTACGACCTGATGATCGCCGGGTTGTCCTCACTGTGCCTGATATTCATCATCATGCTGATCCTGACCCGAAGCGTGGTGGCCGCGGCGATCATCGTCGGAACCGTCGCTCTGTCACTGGGCACGTCGTTCGGTCTGTCGGTGCTGATCTGGCAGCACATCCTCGGGATGCCACTGCACTGGATGGTCCTGGCGATGTCGGTCATCATCCTGCTGGCGGTCGGGTCCGACTACAACCTGCTGCTGGTGTCGCGGTTCAAAGAGGAAATTCACGCCGGGATCAACACCGGCATCATCCGTTCGATGGCTGGCACCGGTGCCGTCGTGACATCAGCCGGGTTGGTGTTCGCCTTCACGATGGCCTCGATGATGGTCAGCGATCTGATCGTGGCCGGCCAGGTCGGCAGCACAATTGCACTCGGCCTGCTGTTCGACACTCTGGTGGTGCGTTCCTTCATGACACCGTCCATTGCGGCCCTGCTTGGCCGGTGGTTCTGGTGGCCGCAAGCGGTGCGTCCGCGGCCGGTGCCGCAGCCCTGGCCGGAGCCTATGCCGACACCCGCCACCCCGACCACCGAAGGGCCGGTCCATCAGGATCAGCTGACCCTGAGCGCAAGCTCGCAAGGAGGCTCATGATGAGAGAAATCAACACACACCGGCTGAGTCGATGGGCCGGTACGGTGGCGGTGATCGCCGCCGCAGCCGCCGCGCTTCTGCCGGCGACTGCATCCGCCGACGCCAGCGACGACTACCCAATCCCCCACCGCATGATTATCACCGGATGCACGGCCGAGCAGATCATGGCCGCCGCGCGCGATGTGGAGCCGATCTACTACGAGCGCTACATGATCGACTACAACAACAAGTCCCCTGAGGTGCAGCAGGCAGCCCAGGACTACATCCACAACTTCTTCGCCAAGACCCCCGCGGAACGCCGGGCCTGGTCTGAGCAACTCGCCACCGACATCTATGCCGACCAGCTTGCGTTCCAGTGGCCGAACCATGCCAAGTTATTCTTCAACAACAAAGGTGTGGCGGCCAACACCACCGACATCTGCCAGCAGTACCCGGCTGGTGACATGTCGCTCTGGGTCTGGTGATCCCATGACCACACCCGTGATCGAACGGTGGCTGGATGTCATCGAAAACGGCCAGACTGCTGACCTTGACGACATGCTCGCCGAGGACGCGGTGTTCTACTCACCCGCGGTCTTCACGCCCCAGCGCGGACGAGCCAAAGCGGCGGCCTACCTGCGCGCCGCCGAGCACATGTTCGCCGGTACCAACTTCCACTACGTCAACAAATGGATCGACAGTCACTCCGCGGTGCTCGAGTTCGCCGCGGACATCGACGGTATCTCCGTCGAGGGCGTCGACATCCTGCACTGGAACGATGAGGGTAGGTTGACCTCGGTCAAGGTGATGATGCGCCCGTTCAAGGGTCTGCAGGCTGTCATCGCGAAAATGGCGGAGCTGCTCGCGGCTCAGTGAGCCGGAGCGAGTCGGCCGCCGCCCGATGGTTAACCACCTGGAAGTCACCACCGCACTGCTGCTGATTGCAGCGGGACTTGCGGCGGGTTTTCTCAACACCGTCGCATCCAGTGGCACCGCGGTGACCCTCCCGGTGATGATCGGTCTCGGTCTGCACCCCATGATCGCCAATGCCACCAACCGGGTTCCCGTTCTGCTGGGTTGTGCAGTGGCGGTATGGAAATTCCACCAGGCCGGCCAGATGCCGTGGAAGCCTGCATTCAAGCTTTCGGTTCCGCTGCTCGCCGGCGCAGTTGTCGGCCTGATCGCGGCGGAGAACCTCAGCGATATGCGGACCATCAGGGTGACGGTCTTCGCACTGGGAATAGCAGCGTTACTGGTGGTGCTCAATCCGTCGAAGTGGTTGTCAGCCGACATCGCCGAACCCGATCGCGCCCCTGGTCCGCTGATCACGGTCGCCGTGTTCGCGGTCGGAGCCTGGGCGGGGCTGATCGTTCTGGATTCAGCGACCTACATGCTGGCTGTTCTGGTTCTGATGGCTCACTTCCCACTTCGAGAGGCCAATGCCATCAAGGTGTTCGCCCTCGGACTGGTCGCGTTATCAGGTGTGATTCTGTTCAGCGTGAAGGGGCAGATCGATTGGCTCTGGGCGATACCACTGGCGGCGGGCGCGATGGCAGGTTCACAGGTGGGCGCCCGGGTGTCACTGGGGCCCAATGCCAGCCGGTGGGTGTACTCGATGCTCCTCGTCGTCCTCGCCGGCGAAGCCGTTCGCCTCGGTTTCCTGCTTCTATGACCGTTGCCAAGATGTGACCATTTGCCATCTCCGGTTTTGCTGGATTCACCAGGTCCGGGCCGCGCCCGCGGTGCCGTAATTCAAGCCCTACCAGGACCGAGTTCCTAGCCTCGGGCGCAGGATGCGCCTCTGGAAAATTTGGGGCCAGTGTGGGTAGAGTTTGGTCATCACGTTGCCCAAATACCCGGGCTTCGGGTTTGCCAGCCGCAGGATTTGCAGTTAGCCAGAAGCAGGAGAGCGCCCAATGACTTCCCCGAAGCGTGCCGCCAGACACATCGGCCGGATCGGTGCGTTGGCCGTCACCCTCGGCGTGGGGCACATATTGGCGTCCGGCACCGCTGTCGCGTCGGCCGACGCCGGGGATCAGGGATCCGGCGCAGCACAGCAATCGACGTCATCCGCCAGCTCCGGCACAAATCGGCGTGCCTCCCGAGCCGCGGCTATCCGCACCCCTGCCCGGCAATCCGTGGCGCCGACAGCACCCGTCGCGGCGGTTGTGGTGCCCCAGACCCTGAAGGCTCCGGTGCACGGACTGGCGTCACGGCTGATTTCCGCCGTCGGCCCGTCGGCCGATACCGCCCCGGGAGCACCGGTGGACTCGCCGGCGTCGTGGGCGTCAGCGGCCTGGACCAGACGGGACCTCGCCGGACCCATCGGCAGGTCGGTCGCGGTCCGGGCGGCGGCCACTGCGTCGGTGGCACCGGCGGCGGCAGTCGATGCCGGTGTCGCCGCCGCGGCGGTGGTGACCGCCCAGCCGACCAGCCTGACATCGGCGCCGATCGGCTGGGTGACGGGTCAACGGAATTCGGGCTATCCAGGTCTGAACTGGACGCAGACCAACAACACCAAATGGGCCGGCGTCTACGGCACCGATGTGGGCGTCATGTGGTTCAACAGCGACAACGGGATGACGCAACTCGCCTTTGGTGACACGTTCAGCGCGGCGAACATGAGCGGCGACTGGCGGTCGAATGTCTTGCTGCTCAGTAGCGACACCCAGCTCTACAACGGGCTGGACCTGGTCAACACCGGGTACGCCTATCAGTTCATCCCGGCCGCCCGCAACCAGGTGTTCTTCATCGGCTCCGAGGTCACCAATATCCCGTCCTCCGCCGTGTACGCCAACGGCCAGAACTACGTCAACTATTTCTCAGTGAAGTCATGGGACACCCCCGGCAGTTGGACCACCAACTACTCAGCGATCTCGATGTACAACCCGGCAACCGACAAGTGGGAGTTGCAGCCCTCGACCGTGCGCTCGGCGGGCTGGTTCCGGTCTTCCACCCCATACGTGGCCGGCAGCCAGAACTTCCAGCAGGCCGCCTACGTTCTGGAACCGGAGAGCAAGGTCGCCCCCGGCGGTACCCGCTACGTCTACGCCTTCGGCACCCCATCCGGCCGGTCTGGATCGGCCTTCCTGTCGCGGGTGCCCGAGGGCGCTATCACCGACCTGAAGCAGTACGAGTACTGGGATGGCAGCAGCTGGGTTCCTGACAAGCCTGCTGTTGCCGCGCCGATCATCGGTGACTCACCCAACTCCGCTGGGCTCTTCGGCTTCGTTCGCGACCTGGCCAACAACCCGAACTTCTTCGGCGGCTGGTTCGCCGGCCTCACCGGTGCCAAGACGGGCGGCAACGTGAGCGAGATGAGCGTGCAGTACAACGATTACCTGGGCAAGTACGTGGTGATGTACGGCAACGGCGCCAACAATGTCATCCTTCGGACCGCCGACACCCCGGAGGGACCGTGGTCCGATCCGATCACCGTCGCCACGTCGTTTCAGTACCCGGGTCTGTACGCGCCGATGATCCATCCGCTTTCGGGCACCGGTGAGTTGACCGACGCGGCCGGCGCCCCCGACGTCAGCAATCTGTACTGGAACATGTCGCTGTGGGGCAACTACAACGTCGTGCTGATGAAGACCGACATCGCCGCGCTGAAGACCACGCTGGTCTAGTCGTGGGGCCGATCGCCATGCAGCGCCTCGGGTACCTCGGGGCGCTGACGGTAGCGCTCGGTATCGGTGCGGCGTTGACCGCCGAGGCACCGAAAGCGTGGGCTGACACAACCGGTGATACCAGCGCGGCACCGGCGGATCACACGCGCGCATCAGAGAGGCGCCCGGCCCAACGGGTCGCCGACAAACGGGTCTCCGCTATCAAGGCGACAGTGTCCGGTGTGGCCAAGCCCACCCCCGCTGCGCATGCGCGCCGCGGATTTGTCGCACCCGGTGCGACTGCCCAGCCCGGTTTATCGATCACCCGTTCCGGCCAGAGTCCCTTCATCCTCAGCAGCGGATCCACCGGGGCGGCCGAACTCAGCGGTATCACCTACGCCGGTGGCACCACCTACTACTCGGTGGGAGACAACGGCGCCACCACGATCTGGCAGATCTACACCTCGCTTGACTCTGCGACAGGACAAATCAGATCGAGTCTCGTCACCGCAGGCATTCACGCGCCCGGAATGGGTATCGACGCGGAGGGGATCACCCTGGGACCCGACGGGAACAACGTCTGGATTTCCGATGA
>JBAXIA010000121.1:0-8820 GCA_037138615.1 Mycobacteriaceae bacterium
TCGGCCGGGGTGCTGGGCAATCAACGCCGCCCGGACGAATCCTGTGCGCCCGAGCCGGCGCGCCTGGACCCCGAACCGCCCGCACCTCTGCAGCACGCCGCCGGGCTGACCGCCGTGGTGCCCGATCCCCAGCGCATCGTCGTGTTGGCCGGTGACGAGCTCGATGCGCTGTGCGCGCTGGGCCTGCAATCGCGCATCGTGGCTGCCGCACTGCCCGACGGCTCGGATGCCCAGCCGTCGTACCTGGGCACCGCGGTGCACAACGTGGCGGCAGCGGGCACCCGCAGCGCACCCGATCTGGCGGCGATCGCCGCCGCCAAACCCGATCTGATCCTGGGTTCACAGACGCTGACACCGGACGGCTTCGCAGCCCTGTCGGCGATCGCCCCGACGGTGTTCACCTCCGCACCCGGCGCACGGTGGCAGGACAACCTTCGGCTCGTCGGAGCCGCGACGGCCCGGGCTGGGGCGACCGAGGAGCTGCTCGCCGGGTTCACCACGCTGGCACAGCAGGCCGGTGCCGCCAATGACGCCACGCACTTCCAGGCCTCAGTCGTCCAACTCACCGATTCGGGTCTGCGGGTGTGGGGCGCCGACAACTTCCCGGCCAGTGTGCTTGCCGCTGTAGGCGTGGATCGTCCTGCTGCGCAACGGTTTACCGACAAACCCTATGTGGAGCTTGACACCGAGCCCGCCCATAGCCCGGACTTCTCCCCCGCCGACGGCGACATCGTCTACATGTCGTTCGCGTCGCCCGCGGCCAAGGATCGAGCACCGGAGCTTCTGAACAGCGACGCCTGGCGGAAGCTTTCGGCCAACCGGGACAACCGGGTGTTCATCGTCAACAACGAGGTGTGGCAGAGCGGTCAGGGTCTGATCGCGGCCCGCGGGATCGTCGATGATCTCCGCTGGTTGAATGCGCCAATCAACTAATACGCCCGGCTTACCGGCGGCGGCGGCCGATGTGCCAGTTGATCTGTGGTTGATTGGCTGGCGATGCGGTGGTGCCCGGTCTGGACTTGATCGAGATGCTGCCGTTGGTCTGGCAGATCGTCTGATTGCCCGCGTCCTCACAGACAGGTCGGGCGGATGCGGCCGGCGCGGAAACCAGTGTGGCCGCTGCCACGGCCGCCATCACCCACGCCACCGCGCCGCGATTAGTCACTGTGCCTCCCCGTTGGGGCAGACCGATATGACGACGAGCGCCCCCGGACTCATAGGTGTGTTGTTCGCCGCGGCCCGGCCAATCGCATCCTGACGCGCAGCCTCGACGCTCACCCCGGCGCCGCCCGCCACCACATCGGTGACCTCATCGCCCACCGAGACGATGCAGAGGTTGTCATTCGTCACCATGTCACTGGTGCAGTCCTGACCACCGTCGGCCTGGCATGCCGCGATCACCGCCGCCGATGCCTCGCCGGCGGTGGCGCCGAGTGCCGAAAATCCCACTTCCACGCTGCCGCCGTCGTTCTGGGCATCCGCGAAGGTGCCGGAACCAACCGCCGAGAACTGGTCGTCGGTTACGCCACCCGGGCCGCCAGCCCAGGCGTTGCCGATCGAGATCCCCGCGGCAATAGCGCCCACGGCAACGATCGCCGAAACATACCGGATGTCAGCCATCCCGGTCCCCCCATCTCAATTCCCAGGTCGCATCCCACCGTAACCGACCACATAGCGGACGATATTCGCGTCATTGGGTCCGGAGTACCCAGGTGCCCACCCGGACCGACGAACCACCTAGTCTTTCCGGTTATGAGCACCGTTAACGCCTATGCCGCAACTTCGGCCACCGAACCGCTGACCAAGACCACGATCACCCGCCGCGATGTCGGCCCGCACGATGTCCGCTTCGACATCCACTTCGCCGGCATCTGCCACTCCGACATCCACACCGTGCGCGCCGAGTGGGGCCAGCCCCGCTACCCGGTGGTTCCCGGTCATGAGATCGCCGGCATCGTCACCGAGATCGGTTCGCAGGTAAGCAAGTTCGCGGTCGGCGATCGTGTGGGCGTGGGTTGCTTCGTCGACTCCTGCCGCGAGTGCAAGAACTGCAAGGCCGGCGTCGAGCAGTACTGCACCGGCGGGGGCAATGTCGGCACCTATAACGGGGTTGGGAAGGACGGTCAGCCGACGCAGGGCGGCTACAGCGGCAGTATCGTCGTCGACGAGAACTACGTCCTGCGCATCCCGGCCGCACTGCCGTTGGATGCGGCCGCGCCGCTGCTGTGCGCCGGTATCACCACCTACTCGCCTCTGCGGCACTGGAAGGTCGGACCGGAAACCCGCGTCGGCGTGATCGGCCTGGGCGGGCTGGGACACATGGGCGTCAAACTGGCCGCGGCGATGGGCGCCGAGGTGACGGTGCTGTCGCAGTCGCTGAAGAAGATGGAGGACGGACTGCGTCTGGGCGCCAAGCACTACTACGCGACCAGCGACCGCGACACCTTCAAGAACCTGCGCAACTCCTTCGACATCATCCTCAACACCGTCTCGGCCGACCTGGACCTGCGCCGGTTCCTCGGATTGCTGGACCTCGACGGCGTCTTCGTCGAACTCGGCGCACCGGAAAACCCGATGGTGGTGCCGGCGTTCTCACTGCTGGGCATGCGGCGAAGCCTGAGCGGTTCGGCCATCGGCGGTATCGCCGAGACCCAGGAGATGCTGGACTTCTGCGCCGAGCACGGCATTGCCTCGGAAGTCGAGGTGATTCAGCCGGATTACATCAACGAGGCCTACGAGCGGGTCATCGCCAGCGATGTGCGCTACCGGTTTGTGATCGATACAGAGTCGCTGCGCTAGTCCTCGTCGAGGTGGTTGTCGAGGTTGTCCAGCGGCCAGCCGGCGGCGGCCAGCGTGGCGGCCACCCGACGGATGTTCTCCGGGCCGCCGTCGTGGTGAGCTACACCCTCGATGAACGCCTCGATCTCATCGTGATCGATCAGATGGCCGGCCGGCGCTGTGGCCTCAACCATTGCGATCTCCCGCACCACCTCTTTGACCTGATCCTCGGTCAGCGGAGTGTTTCGCAATAGCGCCAGCAGTGGCACTCGGTCTGGGCCGGGAACCCCACTCGGGTAACCGGAACGAAGCCAATTGATCACTGCACCCACACGCGACTTAGAGGTCATGACTTTCAGTGTTGTCGGTGCGGCAGGATCACGCCAGCGAGTTCACCGCACGTTCACCCTGTACGGGCAAGAAAGGGTCAGAAGTCCCAATCCTCGTCCTCGGTATTGACAGCCTTGCCGATCACATATGACGAACCCGAACCGGAGAAGAAGTCGTGATTCTCATCGGCATTGGGTGACAGCGCCGACAGGATCGCCGGATTGACGTCGGTCTCGTCGCGCGGGAACAGCGCCTCGTAGCCGAGGTTCATGAGCGCCTTGTTGGCGTTGTAGCGCAGGAACTTCTTGACGTCCTCGGTAAGCCCAACCTGGTCGTAGAGATCCTGGGCGTATTCCACCTCGTTGTCATAGAGCTCGAACAGCAACTCGTAGGTGTAGTCCTTGAGTTCAGCGACTCGGGCCTCGCTTTCGAGGGCGAGCGCACGCTGGAACTTGTAGCCGATGTAGTAACCGTGCACGGCCTCATCGCGAATGATCAGCCGGATCACGTCGGCGGTGTTGGTCAGCTTGGCCCGGCTCGACCAGTACATCGGCAGATAGAAGCCGGAGTAGAACAGGAAGCTCTCCAGCAGCGTGGAGGCGACCTTGCGCTTGAGCGGATCATCCCCGCGGTAGTAGTCCATCACGATGGCGGCCTTGCGCTGAAGGTTCGGGTTCTCCTCCGACCAGCGGAAGGCGTCATCGATATCACTCGTGGAGCACAGCGTGGAGAAGATCGAGCTGTAGCTCTTGGCGTGCACGGACTCCATGAACGCAATATTGGTCAGCACGGCCTGCTCGTGCGGGGTGGCCGCGTCGGGGATCAGACTGACCGCGCCAACGGTGCCCTGGATGGTGTCCAGCAGCGTGAGTCCGGTGAACACCCGCATCGTCAGCTCTTTTTCGGCCGGCGTCAGCGTGTTCCAGGACGGGATGTCATTGGATACCGGGACCTTCTCGGGCAGCCAGAAGTTGCCCGTCAGCCGGTCCCAGACCTCAGCGTCCTTCTCGTCGGGGACACGGTTCCAGTTGATCGCTGATGTCCGGTCGACCAGCTTGATTCCATCACTCACGAGAACCCCAATTCACACGCAGGACCGACCGGCTTTCCGGCTATGTCCCAAACACTACCCCTGGGGTCCGACATGACGCTACAACACAACCGGTTGTGTTTAGGGCGTGTCGCAACCCCACCGGGGGCAGCCGACCGTCCGCCAGCCGGATTCTCGGTTAGCATCGTCTCCGACCGAGCAATAATCCCACCGAGCGAGACCGAGCCCACAGACCGTGACCGAAAGATTCGACCTGGTGATTGCCGGCGGCGGCCCATCGGGGTCCGCGGCCGCCTGGCAGGCCGCACAGACCGGTGCCAAAGTGGTGGTCCTCGACAAGGCGGTATTCCCCCGCGATAAACCCTGCGGAGACGGTCTGACCGCGCGGGCGGTGGGCTACCTGCAGAAGATGGGCCTGGCCGATGAGGTCGCCGAGTTCCACCGGATCAACCGGGTGACGGTGTACAGCCCGTCGCGTTGGGAACTGTCCTTCCCCAAACGTCCCGGTATGCCCGACCACGGCCACACGGCGAGCCGCACCGAACTCGACATGCTGCTCCTCAAGCACGCCGAATCCGCCGGCGCCGTCGTCCGCGAGGGTGCCGAGGTCACCGGACCCATCCTCGACGAACGCGGTCGGGTCACCGGCGTGACGCTCAGGAGCGGCGAACAGGTTCACGGCGACGCTGTCATCGCCGCCGACGGCGCGTACTCCCCCGTCAAGCGGGCACTCAAGATCGACTCGGAGTTCAACGGCTACGCGGCGGTGGCGATCCGCTCGGAGATGGATGCCGTCCGGCCCGACTCCGACAGTTTCGACATCTACCTCAAGTTGAAATTCCAGGGCGATCAACTGCCCGGGTACGGCTGGGTGTTTCCGATGGGCGGAGGCCGAGTCAACGTAGGCCTTGGGTACGTCACAAGCTACAAGGACTGGCAGTCGATCAACGCCACCGGATTTCTCGGCGACTTCCTGCGAACGCTTCCGCGCGAGTGGGAACTGCCGGCCATCGAGGAACTCAAGAAGAACAAGAGCGTGCGGGCCTGGCGGTTGCCGATGGGGTTCACCGCGTGGCCGCCGTGGCGTCCGGGCGTGCTGTTCACCGGTGACTCGCTGGGTGCGGGTAAACCGGCCTCCGGGGCGGGCATCTCCAAGGCCCTGGAGTCGGGCCTGGCCGCCGGTGAGTGCGCGATAGCCGCGCTGGAGAACGGCGGCCCCGACGACTTCACCAACTACGCGAATCGGATGGAAGCCGCGTGGGGCAAGGAGTACCGGCGCGGCCGCTACATGCACAAACTGATCGGCTACCCGGCAGCCGCCAATGTGGGCATCAAGCTGCTCGACAATGCACGTATCCGGGACACGATCCTCAAGGCCGCCTACCGCAGAGCCGAAGGGCCGCAACACAAGTACTGAGGCCGCAGCACGCTCCCTAGCCCTCAACGAAAGTCGCCATGTCCGAGGATCAGAACGCAGACGTTCCACCCAATCACCTCTCCATTGATCAGAACAGCCCCTTTTTTAGCGAAGAGGCGCTGCGCCGCGGCGTGGGTATCCGCTTTAATGGCGTCGAGAAAACCAATGTTTACGAATACAACGTGGCCGAAGGTTGGGTGCGCGTTGAAGTTCCCACCGCGAAGGATCGCCGCGGAAATCCCATGGTTGTCAAGCTCAGCGGCACGGTTGAACCTTATTTCCGCCTCGCGGAATAGCAGACGGGATTGTTAGCCTCTTGCCATGCCACGAAAACTCAGTGACGAAGAAATTGCGGCCTATCTCGATAGCCGCCCGGGCTGGGCGATACTGAGCACCATCGACGGCGATGGCTTCCCGCACAGCGTGCCGCTTGGATACTTTCGCCTTGGCCGCGACATCGTCATGGGTGTGCGTGATGGGACACACAAAGTTGCCAACGTCGAAAGCAACCCGAACGTGAGCGTCTTGCTCGAAGACGGCTCCAGCATGGCGGATATTCGGGGAGTGATGCTCCAAGGTCACGCCCGCATCGTTCGCGAAACAACCGAAGCACTTCAGCTCGCAAGGGAGGGTGCCCGGGCACGGGGCGTGCCGGAGTCCGAATGGCCGACTGAACCAAGACCGGGTGCCGCCTATATCCGCGTGACACCCGTGAGAACACGGTCGTGGGACTACGCGAGTCCGACGGGACAGGAGTGATGCTCATGAAGGCGATCTGGGGTGGCGCCGTACTGGCTGAGTCCGATGCGACTGTGGTGGTCGAAGGCAACCACTATTTTCCGCCGGATTCGCTCAATCGCGAGTACTTCACCTCAACCTCGACCCACACCACCTGCTCGTGGAAGGGCACCGCTGACTATTTTTCGATCACCGTCGACGGCGCGACCAACAACGATGCAGCCTGGACGTACCCGCAACCAAAACCGGCCGCCAAGGACATCGCCGGTTACGTCGCCTTCTGGCGTGGCGTGACCGTGTCGGAGGATTAGCGGTTCATCGTGGACTCATCGGCGGCTGAGCGCGCTCACGCGTTACCCGCGCCCGGCCCGGCCGGGCTTGCGGGCTACCTTCCCCGCAGCTGGGCGCGCGGCCTGCTTGGCGAGGGTCTTCGCCCGGGCGGTGCGCTTTGGCGCGGCCTGGGCCTGCCCGCGCGACGAGCCTGGTTTGCGGCCCCGCACAATCCCGATGAACTCCTCGACCGCCGCCGATTGCGGCCCTTCCGGGAAAGCAAGGGCGACAGCGCACGCCGGCGCGCCGGCGATCGGGCGATACGTGAGGCCTCTGCGGTGATACAGCCGGGCCAACGATTGCGGCACGATCAGCACCCCAACCCCTGCTGCGACGAGTTCTGTTGCGGCCAGGGTCGTTGTGGGTCGGTGATCGGTCGGGACGCCGGGAGTGTTCACCCAGGCGACGACGTCGTCGAGTGGCAGCAGCAATGGCTCGTCATCAAGATCCGCGGAGGTGACTTCATCGGCCACACTGAGAAGGTGATCGGTATGCACCACAACGACCGTCGCCTCCTCGTACAGAGGGATGACAGCCAACCCGGATGTGTCGGTCGGCAGCCGGAGCAATGCCACATCCACGTTGCCGGCCTTCACGTGCTCGGCCGCCGTCGCCGCGGACACGGCGTGCAGCTTCAGCGGGGCCTCGCGGTGGCGCTCCGCCCAGATCCGCGCCCACTTCGCGGGTGTCCCTCCGGGGACATACCCGAGGGTGAGCGAGGACGGGGTCACCGAATCAGGCTACCGCCGGGCCGCGTCGATAAGCTCGAGCCATGAGCGGGCCGAAAACGCAGTCTATGAAGCCCGCCACGGCGGCCAAGAAGCTGGACGTGTACCTGCCCGCAACCCCCGCGGAGTTCCGGGAGAACGCGATCACGCGCGACGAGTTGGCAGCTCTGCTGGGCGACCCGCCCCAGTGGCTCAAGGAGCTCCGCAAGAACGGGCCGCACCCGAAGAACCTCGTCGCTGCCAAGCTTGGTGTCTCGATCGCGGGCCTGAGCCGCGGCGGCATCACCGAAGCACTGACCTCCGTTCGAATCGATGCGTTGCTGGCGGAAAACCCGGATTGGCTGACCAGCGAGCGCGCGAAGTACCAGGACGTGCTGGCCGAGCAACGACGCCTGAAGGGGCTGCGGGCGACGAAGCCCTAGTCGTGCCGGGATCCGGATGACTAGTCTCAAACCCTGCTGGACCAGCGGTACGACAGCCGGGCCGCGACGAAGAGGTTCTGTCCAGGAGAGGGTGCACCCGGAATGAGATCCGCCTTCAGAGTGGTCGCGCGAGGGCTCATCGCCGCCGTGTTCCTCGGCCTGATGCTAGTCGGGCTGCAAGCGGGATCCGCGACCCGCGGAACCGCATCGGCCACGCCAACACCGGGTCCGCAGCCCACCCCAGAGCAGGTGACCGTGGGGGTCTATGTCCAAAACGTCCAGGCTGTCGACCTCAGCACCAATAGCTTCTCTGCCGACTTCTATATCTGGCTGCGATGGCGAAATCCCGATATCGACGCGCCAGCCGGCGTCGAGGTCCAGAACGTGTTCGAGAACTGGGCACTAACCAAGACCGAGGTCTACCCGGAACCGCGAAAACAACCCGACGGCTCACTGGTCTGGCTTGGGCGCTATCAGGGGAATTTCAATTCTCCGCTATCGGTGTCGGACTATCCCTTCCAGAGCCAGACCCTGCGCTTCGTGTTCGAGGAAGCCATCTTGAATGTCGACCAGCTCGTCTACGTACCAGACAAAGACCCGATCACGGTCAACCCGGACATCACGCTGGCGGGTTACAACTTCGGGAAGCCCAGCATCGCCTTGGACAGCCACACCTACCCGACGTCGTTCGGGGATGTCGAATCCGCCCCCCACGACCGCACCTATACCCGGGTTGTCGTAGAGATACCGGTGACATCGCCGGTCACGTCGGGCATCTTCAAAACCATCCTGCCATTGCTGATCGTGCTCATCGCGGCGGCGCTCGGGGTGATCATCCCCGCTTCCTACGTCGACTCCAAGGTCAACGTGCCGATCACCGCCTTGATCGCACTGGTGGCAATGCAATTCGGAGTGTCCTCAGCGCTGCCGGAGGTCGGCTATCTGCCGATGATCGACCTGATCTACCTACTCGCCTACACCGCCGTGACCGCGATGCTCGGCAGCGCGGTCATCGGCGCCTGGAGA
>JBAXIA010000122.1:0-8716 GCA_037138615.1 Mycobacteriaceae bacterium
CCGATACATCACCAGGTCCGCCGGAACACCCGACTGACGTGGCGCGAACACCGGGCGGCGTACCCGCTTGATGTTCACCCCGAGTGACTCCAGATCCTCAGCGGAAATCCTCTCCAGTGTCTGGCCCGAAACAATGAGCCCACCACGGGTGGCCCGTTCCATCACCCGGGCCGCGATGTTGACGTCCACTCCCAGCCAGTCCGATCCGATACGCTGCGGGCGGCCGGTGTGGATGCCGGCCCGCATGCGTGGCGTATAGCCCTCCACCTCAACGGTTTTCACGGCTTCCAATGCCTCCACGGTGGCGCGCACCGCGGTGGCCGGTTCGGTGAAGACCGCCATCATGCCGTCGCCCATGCGTTTGACGATCTGGCCACCGGAATCCAGCACCGGCGATTCGGCGACCTGTGCCACCCGGCGCAGCAGACGAAGGGTGGCGTCGTCGCCCGCTTCAAGCGACCAACTCGAGAAACTGACCAGATCGGTGAACACCAATGTCACCTCGGCATTGGCCGGCCGTCCGGATACCCGTTCGGTGATGGCCTGCCACAGTTGCAGCGTGGCCAGGCTCACCTCCCGGGTGGCGGCTTCGCGATCCGGCATCAGCCGGTCAGCTGCCCGCGCGGCCGCCTGCGGGCCGCTGTCCCCCGCCGCCGACAACGGATCACCGAAGTCGGGATCACCGGGTAGCACGCGCCGGGCGCGGCGGATGGCGGCGATGATGTCGGGGTTGCGATTGGTGTTGCGCAGCCACCCGGAAAAGCCCTGTGCGGGTGGACCCTCGGCCGGCTCGATTTCCATAGCGATCAGCCTCGGTGCTGCCGCTGGGACCGAGCGCTCTGATATAGACAGATCGCCGCAGCCGCAGCCACATTAAGGCTCTCGGCGCCATCCGACATCGGGATCATCACGCGATGATCGGCCAGTGCGGTGACCGCCTCGGGCAGTCCCTGGGACTCCGGGCCGAACACCCACGCGGTCGGCGCCGCCAACATATCGGCATTATCAAGACTGGTGTCACCGTCCAGTGTTGTCGCCACGATCTGCAGGCCGGCCGAGCGCAGCTGCGACAGCAGTCCGGCGGTGTCGGGTTCAGTGATGACCGGCACAGCGAAGATGCTGCCCGCCGAGGACCGCAGGCACTTTCCGTTGTATGGGTCCACGCTCTGCCCGGCGAAGATCACCGCGGCGGCTCCCATCCCGTGCGCGATCCGGATCAGCGTGCCTGCGTTACCGGGCTCGGACAGATCCACCGCGACAGCGATGAGTGCCGGTTTTTCGGCGAGGACCGCGTCGAGTTGGGGATCCGGGATCCGGCAGACCGCGATCAGCCCAGACGGAGTGACGGTCTCGGACATGGCTTTTGCAGCCGGTTCCGTCACCACGGTCACCGGCAGATCATGCAACAGTTGCCGATGACGGTCGACGGCAACGGCGGTGGCGAAGACCTCGTCCACCATCCCGCGCGCGGCTGCAGCCTCGACGAGGTTGGGCCCTTCAGCCAGGAATAAACCCGAGCGAAGCCGCCCGGTGTGGCGCTGCAGTTTGACCGCAGCAACCACCCGGGCAGATTTCGGTGTTAGAGCGTCCGTGCCCATGTGGCCGGCGCGATCCGTCCCCGTCAGGCAGCCTCACCGGACGGCGCATTGACGTCCTGCGGCAAGGCGGCTTTGGCGATGTCGACCAGAGCAGTAAATGCAGCCGGATCGCTGATGGCGATCTCAGAGAGGTTCTTGCGGTCGACCTCGACACCAGCGGCCTTGAGGCCCTGGATCAGCCGGTTGTAGGTGATGTCGTTAGCACGGGCCGCCGCATTGATCCGGGTGATCCACAACTTGCGGAAATCGCCCTTGCGGGCACGCCGGTCACGGTAGGCGTAGTTCAACGAATGCAGTTGCTGCTCTTTGGCTTTGCGGTAGAGCCGGGACCGCTGGCCGCGGTATCCCTTGGACGCCTTGAGGAGGGTCCGCCGCTTCTTCTGGGCATTGACTGCGCGCTTGACGCGGGCCATGAGGTGTTCCTCTTCTCGTTCGGTCGAAAGGTCTTCGAAAAGTTAAGGGGTCCGGCGTCAGCCGTTTAGCAGTTTCTTGACACGCTTGGTGTCGTTGGCCGCAACGACGGTGCGACCGTCGAGGCGACGGGTCCGCTTGGACGCCTTGTGCTCGAGCAGGTGGCGGCGACCCGCCTTCTGCCGCACGATCTTTCCGGTGCCGGTCTTGCGGAACCGCTTGCTGGCCCCGCTGTGGGTCTTGGCCTTGGGCATCTTTCCTCAGTTCTTTTCAATCGCTTGTGACTAAGCAGTGGTCTGCTCGGTGGTGCTCTCGTCGATGGCGACGTCCTCGGCTGCCGGCGCTGCTGCCGGCTCTGCTGCCGGCGCTCCGACTACCTGCGTGGCCGCCTTGGCGCGAGTCTTCGCGCCGCGGTGCGGTGCCAGCACCATCGTCATATTGCGGCCGTCCTGCTTGGCCGAGGTCTCGATGAAGCCGTGATCGGCGACATCGGCGCCTAATCGCTGCAGCAGCCGGTAGCCCAATTCGGGCCGGGACTGCTCGCGACCGCGGAACATGATCGTCACCTTGACCTTCGACCCCGCCTCCAGGAAGCGGATGACGTGTCCCTTCTTGGTCTCGTAGTCATGCGGGTCGATCTTGGGGCGAAGCTTCTGTTCCTTGACGACGGTCTGCTGCTGGTTTTTGCGAGACTCGCGGAGTTTCTGTGCCGTCTCGTACTTGAACTTCCCGTAGTCCATGATCTTGCAAACCGGTGGTTTGGCCTCTGGGGCTACTTCGACGAGGTCGAGATCGGCATCCGCTGCCACGCGGAGTGCGTCTTCGATGCGCACGATGCCCACCTGCTCCCCGCCGGGTCCGATAAGACGGACTTCAGGTACGCGGATGCGCTCGTTGACGCGGGTCTCAGTGCTGATGGGGCCTCCCTGGTTCGGTCTACTGGGCAGACCGTCCGTGGGAACCCGGAACAGCTCACGGGGCCCACATCACCAGCACTCTCTTGGATTGAACAGAAGCGTTCAATCCAACAGAAAGGCCCTGCATAAAGCAGGGCCCAAGCCGACCGATCGCGGCTTTACGCCGCCTGCGTGCACCGCAGAACGGATACCCTCGGGTATCCGCGACCGGACCGCGTGACCTTCGGATTGTGTCCGAGGCCGGCGGTGGGAGTGGGACTCCACTTGCTGTCCTGGCGTACGCCGGGACGGTCGTGCATGCGAGTCTAGCAGCCATGATGGATAACCCGGACATCCGCGATCTGGCCGACATCCCCGCCATCGAGGTGATCAGCCGGGCGGCGGTGATGCTGATGAGCTCGGCGGCCGAGAAACTCGGCCTGTCGTCGGCAGATCCGCACACCAGCGAGCATCGTGACCTCGACGAAGCCCGCCGATTGATCACCGCGCTGGCCGGCCTGCTGACCGCCTCGATGGAATACCTCGGGCCGCATGCGAAACCCCTGAGGGACGGGCTGCGGAGCCTCCAGCTGGCGTTCCGGGAGGCCAGCGCGGCACCCGACGAGCCCGGGTTCGGGCCGGGCGAGAAGTACACGGGTCCGCTCACGTGAGTCGCGCCGCCACCGCAGAGGTGGTCAGCGAATACCCTGACCGTCTATGACGGTCACGATGCGCAGGGCCCGATCCGGGTTCGATTGGGTGCCCGCCGCGGCGGGGGCGTTCCTCGGCGTGATCGCGGCTGCGGCGTTACTGTCCAGCGTCTCGACGACCATCCGGCACCTGACCCGGGTGCCGCGGGACTTCATCGACCACTATCTGTTCAACTTCCCCGATACCAGCTTCGCGTGGGCCGTCGCGCTTGCCATCATGGCCGGGGCATTGGCGGCCCAGAAGCGCATCGCCTGGTGGGTGCTGGTGGTCATCCTGGTGATCGCGATCGGCTTCGACGTCGCCTCGCTGGTTCAGAACGACGGCAGCCGATTCGAAGATATCGGCGAATTCCTGGGTCTGACGTTCCATATCGCCGCCGTCGCCGTTTTGGTACTGGCCTATGACGAGTTCTCGGCCAAGGTGCGCCGTGGCGCGCTGTTCAAGGCAGCGGCTGTCCTGGTGGTCGGCAACCTGCTCGGTATCGGATTGGCCTGGGGACTGCTCGAGCTCTTTCCCGGCTCGCTGCAGCCCGACTACCGGCTGGCCTACGCCGTCAACCGGGTCAGCGGCTTCGGCATCGCCACGTCCGACCAGTTCGCCGGAAAACCGCACGGCGTCCTCAATGCGCTGTTCGGACTGTTCGGAGCACTGGCCCTGATGGCCGCCGCCGTCGTGCTGTTCCAGTCGCAGCGCGCCGAGAACGCACTGACCGGTGAGGACGAATCAGCGATCCGCGGTCTGTTGGAGGTCTATGGCAAGAACGACTCACTCGGGTACTTCGCGACCCGACGGGACAAGTCGGTGGTCTTCGCCCCCAACGGTCGTGCCGCCATCACCTACCGCGTGGAGGTCGGCGTCTGCCTTGCCAGCGGCGACCCGGTCGGCGACCCGCGGTCCTGGCCGCAGGCCATCGCGGCCTGGCTGCAGCTGTGCCGGGACTACGGCTGGGCACCCGGGGCCATGGGAGCGAGTTCGGTTGCGGCCCAGGCGTATCGGGAGGCTGGCCTCAACGCCCTGCAACTCGGCGATGAAGCCATCCTGTATCCGGACAAGTTCCGACTGTCCGGACCGGACATGAAGGCCGTGCGCCAGGCGGTGACCCGAGCCAAACGCGCCGGCTTAACCGTTCGGATGCGTCGGTACCGTGATTTCTCCGAAGCGGAAATGGCGCAGGTGGTCAAGCGAGCAGACGCCTGGCGCGACACCCAGACCGAACGCGGGTTCTCGATGGCACTTGGCCGGTTGGGCGACCCCGCCGATGGTGACTGTCTGGTTGTTGAGGCGGTGAAGGCCGACCAGGTCGTCGCGATGCTGTCGCTGGTCCCGTGGGGCAACAGTGGTCTGTCACTGGATCTCATGCGCCGCTCACCACAGTCCCCCAACGGGACCATCGAGCTGATGGTCACCGAGTTGTTGCAGCAGGCCGCGACCATCGGCGTGAACCGGGTTTCGCTGAACTTCGCGATGTTCCGGTCGGCGTTCGAACAGGGTTCGCAATTGGGGGCGGGTCCGGTGGCGCGGCTGTGGCGGGCACTGCTGGTTTTCTTCTCACGCTGGTGGCAACTTGAGACCCTGTACCGCTCCAATATGAAGTATCAGCCGCAGTGGGTCCCGAGGTATGCCTGCTACGAGGACGCTCGGCTGATCCCGAGGGTCGGGGTGGCCTCGGTGATTGCCGAGGGCTTTCTGGTGTTGCCGTTCATTCACCGGGCCAAGCAGCACACCGGCCAGTACTCCGCGGTGCCGCACGGTATCGCTGCGACCGCAGGACTGCAGTCCGACGGCAGCCTTCCAGCCGTCGCGCTGACAGAGGATACGACCGCAGACAGCGCAGAGCACCGAATCCCCGATCAGGTCCGGGTCCGGATGGCGAAACTGAAGACTTTGCAGGACAGAGGAATCGATCCCTATCCGGTGGGTCAGCCGCCGAGTCACACCATTGCCGAGGCACTGGCTGAAGCTGACGGTGTCCCGGTCACCGTGGCCGGGCGGGTGCTGCGAACCCGTGACTACGGCGGAGTGACGTTCGCTCAACTGCGGGACTGGTCCGGCGATGTGCAGTTGCTCTTGGACAAATCTCAAACCGGCTCTGCAGCCGTGGATTTCGCCGAAGTCGACCTCGGCGATCTGATCGAAGTGACCGGTGCGATGGGCTACAGCCGCAACGGCACTCGATCAGTACTCGCGCACCAGTGGCGCATGTTGGGCAAGTGCCTGCGGCCACTGCCGGAAAAGTGGAAGGGTTTGACCGATCCGGAGGCGCGGGTGCGGGCCCGCTACGTGGATCTCGCCATTAATCCGGTGGCCCGAGACCTCATCCAGGCCCGCAGCAATATCCTGCGCTCGATCCGGGACACGTTGTTCGCCAAGGGTTTTCTCGAGGTCGAGACGCCGATTCTGCAACAAATCCATGGCGGGGCCAACGCCCGCCCGTTCCGAACTCACATCAATGCCTACAACCTTGACCTCAATCTGCGGATCGCCCCCGAGCTCTATCTCAAGCGGCTCTGCGTGGGCGGAGTGGAACGCGTCTTCGAACTCGGTCGGGCGTTTCGCAATGAGGGCGTGGACTTCAGCCACAACCCGGAATTCACTCTCCTGGAGGCTTATCAGGCGCATGCCGATTACCTGACGTGGATTGACGGCTGCCGCGAAATCATCCAGAAGGCGGCGGTTGCTGCCAACGGATCCGAGGTGGCGATGCGGGCCCACGGTGACGACAAGGGTGGTCTTGAGCCGGTCGACATCTCCGGCGACTGGTCGATAAAGACTGTCCACGACGCGGTGTCTGAGGCACTGGGCGAGCACGTCGACCCCGACACCGAGCCCGCAACGCTGCGTCGGCTCTGCAAGGCGGCGGGAATCGGCTACCTGAGTCACTGGGATGCCGGCGCGCTGGTGCTCGAGATGTATGAGCATCTCGTCGAGGACCGCACCGAGGCCCCGACCTTCTACATCGACTTCCCCACCTCGGTGTCGCCGCTGACCCGGCCCCACCGAAGCCGGCGCGGGGTGGCCGAACGCTGGGATCTGGTGGCCTGGGGTGTGGAGTTGGGCACCGCATACAGCGAGCTGACAGACCCCGTCGAACAGCGGCGGCGGTTGCGACAGCAGTCCCTGCTGGCCGCAGGTGGCGACCCGGAGGCCATGGAACTCGACGAGGATTTCCTGACGGCCATGGAGTACGCAATGCCGCCTACCGGGGGTCTCGGAGTGGGCGTGGACCGGGTGGTCATGCTCATCACGGGCCGAAATATCCGCGAGACGTTACCGTTCCCGCTGGCGAAGCCACGCTAATCTGAATGGGTGAGCCCGCACATTTCCCTGATGCAGGGTTGGGCGCCGGTCGCCATTCAGGTTCTGACCGTGGCGTTGCTGATTTTCGCGATCGGCTGGCGTACCCGCCGCTGGCGGTTGCTGTGGCTGCCGATTTCGGCTCTGATCGGGGTATCGCTGGCTTTCGTCACGCACTGGAATATCGCCACCAACGGACTCGCCGGCGATCCGGCCCCGCCCGGACTGTGGGCATGGCTTGCGCTGACCGGACTTGCAGGCGGGGTGGCGGCGCTCGGTTGGCGGTCGGCCGACTGGTGGCGTCGCGGCGCCTCAGTGCTGACGGTGCCGATGGCCATGCTGTGCTCCGCGCTGATGTTGAACCTGTGGGTCGGCTACTTCCCGACCGTCCAGACCGCGTGGGGCCAGTTGACCGGCGGCCCGCTTCCCGGCCAGACCGACAGTGCCACCGTGGCCAAGATGCTGGCCTCCAATACCGTGCCGGCCAAGGGCAAGGTGCTTCCGGTCACCATTTCGAGCGATGCCTCGGGGTTCGCCCACCGAAGCGAACTGGTGTACCTGCCGCCTGCCTACTTCGCCAGTGATCCGCCACCCGCGCTGCCCACCGTCATGATGATCGGCGGTCAGTTCAACACCGCAGCCGACTGGTTGCGTGCCGGGAACGCCGTGGCCACCATCGATGAGTTCGCCGCCAAGCACAACGGCAACGCACCGGTGTTCGTCTTCGTCGATTCGGTCGGCTCATTCAACAATGACACCGGATGTGTGAACGGCACCCGGGGCAATGCCGCGGACCATCTCACCAGGGACGTCGTGCCGTACATGATTGACAGAGTCGGCGTCAGTGAAGACCCGGCGAACTGGGCGGTGGTCGGTTGGTCCACCGGAGGTACCTGCGCGGTCAACCTCGCCGTGAAGTATCCGGAGTTGTTCAGCACATTCGTCAATATCGACGGAGACATCGCACCCACCACCGGAACCAAGGCGCAGACCATCGAACGACTCTTCGGCGGTGACGCCGCCGCGTATGCGGAGTGGGATCCGGCCACGCTCATCACTGAGCACGGCCGCTACAGGGACACCGCGGGTTGGTTCGCGGTATCCGCCGCGCCGGGCCACAGCACCGCTCCGATCCCCGGGTCCGCGCTGCCCGAACCACCTGAGAACGTCTCGGCCGCGACACCGATCGAGGCTGCGCGTGCGCTGTGCGGATTGGGCGACGCATATGGCATCGACTGCGCCGTGGTACCGCAGACCGGCAAGCACGACTGGCCGTTTGCGGCGCGGGTGCTCGGTGCATCGCTGCCATGGCTGGCTTCTCAGATCGACACCCCGAACGTTCCGGAGGTGCTGTTACCGGGTACCTCGACACCACCGGACGGTGTGAGTATCGCCGCCGATGGTGGTCACGTGATAGCGCCGACACAACGACCGACGGGAGTACGGTGAGCCCCATGGCGGACGAACCGACCACGCCTGCAACGGAATCCGAGGCCGAGAAATCAGCGGCCAGCACTCCCCTGCCGCCTGTCCCCACTCCGAACATCGACACCGGATACACCGACGCCGGCGTGCCGACGCTAGAGGGTGTGCGGGAGAAGATCGAGACCCGCTACGGAACCGCCCTGGGCGCAACCGAATTGGCAGAGGAGACACCCGAGGTGCGCACCGCGGCAGAACAATACGAGGCCCAGCACAAAGCTGCTGTCGAGAAGCTCGACGAGATCCGCGCTTCGATGCGCAAGCCGGACTAGCCGGCGCCTCGTTTGCGGAGGTTTCGTAGGAGTCGGTCGGGGTGGTGGTGGT
>JBAXIA010000123.1:0-8652 GCA_037138615.1 Mycobacteriaceae bacterium
ATGATGCTCGTTGTCGTATTCGTCGTCTACTCAGTCCAGCTTGGCTACCAGTTCATCTTCCCGTTCATCATCAAAGGGGTCTACGGCTGGCGCCTATCCGATGTGGCACTGCTGCTGGTGCCGGGTTACACCGCGGCCGTAATCGTCGGCGTGCTCACCGGCAAGATCGCTCAGTACCTCAATTCCAAGCGGGCGATCGTGGGCGCCATGGTCATGATCGGACTGGCTCTGATCATGCCCGCGTTTCTTGTCGGTGGTTGGGTCGGCACCTTCGCAATATCGATGGTGTTGTTCGGATCGGGCTTCGCCCTGATGTACGCACCGCTGCTATCTACCGCGATCCGGGATGTCCCGAAAGCCAAGGGCGGCATCGCGATCGGCTTCTACAACCTGACCATCAATATGGCCGTTCCCATCGGTATCGCCTTCTCTGCCAAACTGCTGAATCTCGGGCTGTCGCTGACCTCATTCGCCGGGGAGTCGCCCGAGGAGGCTTCCTACGGTTCAGTCCTGCTGATCCTGGCGATCATCACGGTTCTCGCCCTGCTGCTGTATCTGATCTCCATCCGGGTGCTGGAACGCGCGGACGGTCGAGGCGACGGAGTCCTGGCCACTTAACTCCAAGTCATCAGCGCGGGCTACACCGATAGCAGCAGTCACATTGTTAACATCACGCGGTGGAAGACTCCCCGCACACTGAGAGCCTCCGGCGATCACGCCCGGTTTCCCGGCGCGACGCACTGCGCTACGCCACCGCGGTGTCGGCGCTGGCCGGGTTGGGTGCGGCAGCAGTAAGTGTGGGTAGTCCTGAGGCCGCGGCAGCCGCACCGATGCTGATCGACTTCGCGATGCGCCAGATTCCTGCTGAGGACATTCGCGCCGCCGGCTACTCCGGGGTGATCAACTACGTCTCGCTGTCGCGGCCCGGCTCCAACTTCGGTGCCAAACCGATCACCCGGGCCTACGCCGAGTCGCTGACCGCAGCGGGGTTGGTCATCGTCAGCAACTACCAGTACGGCAAGCCGGGCGGCACGGCGCCATCGGATTACACGCGCGGCTACCCGGGCGGCGTCGCCGATGCGCAGACCGCATGGCAATTGCACACCGCGGCGGGCGGTGGCCAGAGTGCACCGATCTTCTTTTCGGTCGACGACGACATCAGCCGGGACACCTGGGACGCGAGCGCGCTGCCATGGTTTCGCGGGATCAACGCGGTGCTGGGCGTGCAACGCACCGGGATTTACGGCGGTATCAGGCCGTGCCAGTGGGCCGGCGCGGACGGCGTTATCGGGAATTCGAGCACGCCCGGCCACCGGTGGGTCTGGCAGACCCGGTCCTGGTCCGGCGGTCAGATCGACCCCGCCGCAGTTCTCTACCAGCGCATCGTGAGCACCGCGTCAAATCCGGGCCCGGTGGTCGGTGGCATCGAAGTCGACGTCAACGACGTCCTGGCTGGCGATTGCGGGCAGTGGAACCTACATCCGTGAGTTAGGCGCGTAACTCCCTGGCCAGTTCGCCGAATGCATCGACCCACCTACCCATATCCGCATCGGTGTGCGCCAGTGACACCAGCCACTGATCGTCCATGCCGGGTGGGGTCAAGATGCCGCGGTTGATACCCCACAGCCACCCCAACTCGGCAGCCTCGAAGTCGGTGCTCAGTTTGTAGTCGCGGTAGTTGCGAATCGGGGTCGGTGACCACGTCACCGCACCCTTGACGCCGAAGCCGACGGTGTGGGCCGGCAATTCGTACTCGCGGATGATGGTGTCCATGGCTTCCATGGCGTTGTCGTTGACCTGTTCGGCGGCAGCCAGCGCCTGCGGAGTGGCGATCTCATCGACTGCGAGGGCCGCAGCCATGCACAGCGGGTTGCCGTTATAGGTGCCGAAGTGGGCCATCCTGTTGTCGACGACGACCTGCATGACCTCCTCGGTGCCGCCGAAGGCGGCCAGTGGCAGGCCGCCGCCGATGGACTTGGCCAAGGTGATCAGATCCGGTTTCACTCCCAGTCGGGCGGCTGCACCGTGGGCGCCAGCAGTCAGACCGGGCTTGACCTCGTCGAAGATCAACAGCACGTTGTGGGCGTCGCACAGTGCGCGAACATCGGCCAGGTAGCCGGCGTCGGGCAACACGATGCCGAGGTTCTCAATGACCGGCTCCATGACGACACAGGCAATGGTCTTACCGTGCGCGTCCAGCACGCGTTGCATCTGGCCAATGTCGTTATAGGCCACGCAGTGCACGACACCGGGCTCGACGTCGAAGGGCACCTGTGGGATCGGGTTGTCCGCGGGACCGATCTCGTCGATGCCCGGCTTCACCGACACCGAAAGACCGTCATAGCCGCCGTGGTAGCCACCTTCGATCTTCACGATGGCTTTCCTGCCGGTGTAGGCGCGCGCGGTGCGCACCGCGTACCCCGTCGACTCGGTGCCGGAGTTGGTGAACCGCAACATGTCCAAACCGAAGCGTTCCTTGAACCTTTCCGCGACCTCGGTCGAGATCGGCGACGGCGTCACAAAAAGCGTGCCGATATCGTCCAGAGACTCTTTGACCTTCGCCACCACCGCTGGGTTGAGGTGGCCGACCAGCATCGCGCCGAAGCCCATCGACAGATCCAGCACCTGGCGGTCATCACAGTCGGTGACGTAGGCGCCTCGCGCGGACTTCACACCCATCGGATACGGATCCCAATACTGGAAGCTACTGGTCACACCGAGCGGCAGGGTCTTGGTTGACCGTGCCGCATGGTCGGCCGAACCCGGGGTGGTCTTGGCGTAGCGCTCCCACTCCTTGGCCATCAGGGCTGCGACCCGGGAGGGGTCCAGTGGGGTGAAAGAAACGGGCACCTGCCGCCAGCCTGCCGGGTCATGGGCGGGATACGTGGTCGGCACGTCTGTCGATAGGCTCATCGCGTTCACCTTCAGCCAGTCGGAATGATGACAGTCTCGTCGGCAGCCTATCCCGCCCGCCCGACTTCGGCCTGAGGAAACCTGACCTCGGCGGCGTCGGTCTACGCCCCCCACTGCTTCGACACCAACCTGGTGCGGTGGTTAACTAGCGACGTGGGGGGCACACGTGATCATTCTCGCGCATGCCTGGCAAACAAGCCCCTCGATGCGCCACCAGGGTCGGCACGGGGCAAAGTTCCAGAAGAGGCGGGCCCGATGAGCGCGTCACCCGATTCGGACCGCGTCACAGATTCTCCGCGCAATGCCGGGTCGAGTCGGAAGCATCGGGCTGCTGATGGGTGGGCCCGCGTCGGCGCGGTGGCTGTGGCGGTGGGAGTGGGTACGGCAATTGCGTCGATGCAGTCGGTGGCGTCTGCCGATACGACGGGTTCTGGCGCGGAGTCGGAGTCGAGCTCTGCCTCCGGGCCCGCGGCGGGGCCGGCGGCGAGGGTGCAGGCCGGGCCTGCCAAATCGGGGAGGTCGGGGTCGCGGTCGGCGGGTTCGCGGGCTGCGTCGTCGAAGGTGTCGATGCCGGCGGAGTTGGCGCCTGCACGCCGCGCGCTGGGCTCATCGGCGTCTAGGCCGGCGGCAAGAGTTTCTACCGGGGCTCGCAGGGCGGGCCATGACACCATGGCGGCCGCGGCGGCCCAGGTGGTGTCGGGAAGCGGGCACCGCATCGTCGCGTACCCAACGGCGTCGGCCAACGCGGTTGGCGATGTGTGGTTGTTCGGCAATGGCACGGCCGACCATCCCAATGGCGGGATCATCATCGGCAGCGGCTACTCATGGACAGACACCTCGTGCACAGGAACCACCGCATGCACCGGTGGTAACGGCGGGCTGATCGGTGACGGCGGCAACGGCTATAACGGCGGTAACGGCGGCTCTGCGGGCTGGTTCGGCAACGGCGGCAACGGCGGGGCCGGGGTTGCCGCCACCAACGGCGGCAGCGGCGGGGACGGCGGTACCGGCGGGTTGATCAGCGGAAATGGCGGCAACGGCGGTGCGGGTGGGGCGGCCACCGGCGCCGGCGGAAACGGTGGAGCCGGAGGTAACGGCGGCAGCACCGGATTGCTGTCGGTTCGTGGCAACGGCGGATCGGGCGGTGCGGGAACGACCGGGCTGGCCGGCACCGCCGGCATCAACGCCTCGACTGCGGGCGGATCCGGCACCGCAGGCACCGCAGGCGGTCGCGGCGGAGCAGGTGGCAACGGCGGGGCAGGCAGCTGGGTCTTCGGCAACGGCGGCTCGGGCGGTGAAGGCGGAGCGGCCGGCGATGGCGGCGAGGGTGGCAACGGAGTAACGGGCGGCAATGCGGGTAGCCCCGGCGGGAACGGCCAGGGCGGGGGTAACGGCGGCAACGGCGGGGCCGGCGGGTCCGGCGGGGCCGGGGGCAACGCCGGTGTGGGCCGGATGCTGTTCCTGATCAACGCCAACGGCGCCAACGGATCCGGCGGGATCGGCGGCAACGGTGGTGCTGCCGGAAACGCGGGCAACGGCGGTAACGGCGTTGGCGGGCTCAGCGGTGTCGGGATTGCCCGCGACGGCCAAAATGGCGGCGCGGGCGGCGTCGGCGGCAACGGCGGTATCGGCGGTGCGGGCGGTACGGGTGGCGCTGCGGGTGGTGGCGGCACTGGCGGTGCAGCGGGAGCCTCCGGTAACGGCGGCGACGGCGGTTCGGCCGGTGTCGGCGGCAATGGCACGAATGGCGGCAACGGCTATGACGCCTCAGCCCTGAGTGATGGCAGCAATGGTGGCAGCGGCGGATCGGGCGGTTCCGGCGGAGCCGGCGGTAAAGGCGGCGTCGGCGGTGCAGCCGGTGGGTCGGGTGCTACCGCGGGCAGCGACGGCGACGGCGGCAATGGCGGAAACGGCGCTAACGCAGGGACGGCTGGCGGCGGCGCCGGCGGCATCGCAGGCACCAACGGCACCATCGGCAGCCCCAACGGCGGCAACGGTGGAAACGGCGGCGCCGGTGGAAACGGCGGGGCGGCCGGCGCGGCCGGGGCCGGCGGCAGCGGTGCCAACAGCGGCTCCAATGGCACGGCGGGTCTGGCCACCAAAGGCGCGACGGGTGGCAACGGTGGCGCCGGCGGAAACGGCTACAACGCCGCCTCAGGCAACGGAGGCACCGCGGGTAACGGCGGTAACGGCGGCACCGGTGGCAACGCCGGCGCATCCAACGGCAGTGGCATCAGCCGCGCCGGCGGCAGAGGCGGCGATGCGGGCGCCGGTGGCAACGGCGGCAGCGGCATCGTTGCCGGCGGCACCGGCGGCAACGGCGGCAACGGCGGCGGCGGCGGCCGGGGTAGTAACGGCGCAACCAGCCTCAGCACCGGTCTCGGCGACGACGGCGGTGCCGGCGGCGATGGTGGCAACGGCGGACTCGGCGGCTATTCCGGATTGGCACCCACCGCCGCGGACAATCTCAACAACGGCATTTTCTTCGGCAGCGGAGGCAACGGCGGTGCGGCCGGCAGTGGCGGTGACGGCGGCGACGGTCTGGGCGGTGCGGCAGGCGGCAACTCCGGCTTCGCGGCCGGCGATGGTGGCGCCGGCGGGCAGGGCGGTCAAGGTGGTAGGGCCAGCCAGATCACCGGGGACTATCACGGATATTTCGGATCCAACGGCAATGGTGGCGTCGGCGGCAACGGCGGAAGCGGCGGCAACGGCGGAAGTGGGAGCGCGGGAAGCGGCAGCGTCGGCGGGTCGGGCGGTGCGGGCGGTAACGGCGGGTCGGCCGGAGCCGGGGGCGCACCCGGTGACGGCTTGAAAACTGCGCCCGCACGAACAGGATTGCCCGTCGGGACCGGCGGTGCCGGCGGTATTGGTGGGGCCGCCGGGTCCGGCGGCGACGGCGGACAGGGTGACGCCGGCTTCATTGGCGGTGCGGGCGGCAACGGCGGCGCAGGCGGTGCAGGCGGCGCAGGCGCTACCGGAGCCAACGGCTATTCCCAAGCCGATAGCGGGGGCGATGGCGGCACAGGCGGAACCGGCGGCGACGGCGGCACCGGCGGCACCGGCGGAGGTGGCGCCAACGGCGGGACCGGAGGCAACGCCGGTATCGGTGGCACCGGCGGTAACGCCGGCAGCGGCGGCGCCGCGCAATACGTCGGACCTGGCGCCTTCGGCGGCGACGGTGGCACCGGCGGCGGCGGCGGCAACGCAGGTGCCCTTGGCAACGGCGGCATTGCCGGCTTCGCCGCCAACGCGGGCGTCAACGGCAGCGGCGCCCGAGGCGGTAACGGCGGCACCGGCGGTATCGGCGGCAGCGGCGGCCCAGTCGGCTCACCCGGCACCAACGGCACCGGCGGACTCGGCGGCAGCGGAGTTACCGACGGGACCAACGGAACGCCCGTCGCGCAGAACGCAAGCATCACGATCACGGAATTCATCCAGAGCGGCCGCTACCCATACCCGATCGTGGGTGTCTCCATCAACGGCGGGACCACGCATCCGGTGCTGCTCGATACCGGATCCACCGGTCTCGTCCTCGCTTACACGCCAACAGATCTCGGGTCATCGGTCTATTCCGGATCGTTTACGTACGGCACGTCCGGCAGCCTGTCTTACAACACCTACGACGCAACCGTGAGTTTCGGAAGCGGAATCGTCACGACGCCGACCGCGGTTGCCGTGCTGACACCGAGTTCTGTCGCGGCTTTCAATACCTACTGGAATGGAATCCCAATCGATGGCGTGCTGGGCATCGGGTCCAACAACAGCTACCCCGGCACCAGCATTGTGATGAGTGCGCTACCGGGAACGCTCAGTCAGGGCGCATTGATCGACGGCGTCAACAACCAGTTGGTGTTCGGCCCCAATTCGCAACCCGGGGTCGCGGTTGACGGAGCACCGCTGGCCACGCTGCTGGTGCAGATCAATGACGGAGCCAAAGTCTCCGTTGCCGATTCGTACATCGACACCGGATACAACAATGGCTACATCGGGTCATCGATCTACACCGGTGGCCAGGCACCGGGCGGAACCGTTATCCCCGGAACGAAGATCACGGTCTACACCAGCGACGGCACGCTGCTCTACTCGTATACGACGACCGCGACGAACGGACCGGCGGTCAGGACGGGATCGGTGTTCAACACCGGCTGGACTCCCTACACGCTGGCACCGATCTACAACGGGGCGAGTCCCAGTGGCCTCGGAACGACAGTCTTCAGCGCTTGACGTTGTCGGCGGCTACGGCATTTCTCAACGGACACCGATGAGTCGGTAGAGTCGGGAATCACCATGGCAAAGGATCGCAACACCCGGCGGTTCAACCTGAGCCTGCTCACGCTGATTGTTCTGGTAACGAGCACTGGACTCGGGCAAGCTACAGCGGTGGCTGCCGAACTCAGTGACTATCGTTGGCAACATCGTCCACTGCTGCTGTTTGCGCCTATGGACACCGATCCACGGCTAGTCGAAACTCTGAGCCGAATCGAGGCCAGTCGATGTGACTTTCTCGATCGTGACATGGTGATTGGCGTAGTGGTGACCGAGGGCATCAGCACTCTCGGCGGCCAAGTTATCAACGCCGATGAATCACGAGAGTTGGCAGACCAGTATGCAATTGATGCAAACGCCTTCAGCGCGCTGTTGATCGGAAAGGACGGCGGCGAGAAACTGCGCATCGGCGAGGTACCGAACCTTCAAGAAATCTATGCCGTGATCGACGGCATGCCGATGCGCACCCGCGAGATGCGCGCCAATCCAGGCAGGTGTTGATGTCGAAGAACCCATGGCGAGGCGCCAATGAGTGGCCCCGGCCCACCACGTTCACCGGCCACCGGTTGCGGCGTGGGCTATTCAGTATCTGGTTCGCCTGCATGGCGTTTCTGATTGCGCCGTGCGGAAGCGCCGCTGCCGACGTCGCTCTCGTCGACCTCAACGATGCGAGCGCGATAGCCGCCTGGACAACAATCAACGACCCCGTCATGGGCGGTCTGTCCACCTCGAGCATCACCCTCGGCGATGGCGGCCTAGTGTTCTCAGGCTATATCTCGCTGGAGAACAATGGCGGGTTCGCCTCGGCCCGCAGTCCGCAGGACCCCGATATCGGTCTAAAAGCAACGGGCGCGAAGTCGCTGCGCGTCCGCGCTCTGGGCGACGGCAAGACCTATGTGATGAAGGTGGGCGCTGCGGGTCAGCCATGGTCCTACATCCAGCGTTTCTCCACCGAGGCGGCCGTCCAGCGGATCTACGACCTGCCCATTGAGGGCTTCCAGGCGGTTGGCATGCGCCTCGATCCCGCGCCCTATGCGCCGCAGACTCTGGACCCGTCGAGCATCAGCCAGGTTGCGATCTACATTCTCGACAAACAGCAGGGCCCCTTCGCGCTCACTATCAGCGCGATCGACGCCACGGCCTGAAAACATCTGCCGCGGCAGATCTTCTGCGGGCGAGATTCCTATCGAGGTTCCTAGGTGGCTATAGCGCCAAGTGACGGCCTCAGCGCCGTCAGCGTGTCGTCACGGCAGAATTCAGGCCGAGACAAGCGAGCGGCGATTGGCTGATCGGCGCAGGGCACCCAGCGGATCGGCGTACAGACCGCTGAGCGAGACCACACCGGCGCCTGATTCCTGCACCCGGTTACCGAATCCAGTCACCCTGATCTCCCGCGGCGGCATCAGGGACCGTTCGGCAAAAGCGGCGCGGAACTGCTTCATGCCCTCGGGGTACTCGGTGAACGCCTGCCCG
>JBAXIA010000124.1:0-8651 GCA_037138615.1 Mycobacteriaceae bacterium
CGCATAACCACCCCTCCTCGACGCGTTGTGACGGATCTCACAACAGCGTACGGCGTATTCCCACATCACGCAGGCCTGTTCGCCAAGCTGACGGAGTAGTAACAGTCACATGATCGAAATCATCCTGACCGGTACCGGAAGTCCGATGGTCGACCCCAACCGGGCCGGACCGTCGACTCTGGTGATCGCCGGGGAACAGACCTTTCTCGTCGACTGCGGTCGCGGGGTGCTGATGCGGGCCGCCGCGACGGGTGTGGGAGCGGCGAACCTGACCGCACTGCTGCTCACCCATCTGCACAGCGACCACATCACCGACCTCTCCGATGTCATCACCACCCGATGGGTGACCTCGCTCGGCCCCGCACCGTTGCCGGTCATCGGCCCGCCCGGCACCAAGGCGGTCGTGGAGGCGACATTGGCCGCACTGGCTCCCGACATCTCGTACCGGATCGCTCATCATGCCGACATCACCGCCCCACCCGACGTTGTGGTTCACGAGTACGCCGAGGGTCAGGTATGGGACAGCGCCGGCGTTCGGATCACCGCGGCACCGACCGACCACCGGCCGGTGGAACCCACCATCGCCTTCCGCGTCGACTACGACGGAACATCAGTGGTGCTCGCCGGAGACACCGTGCCGTGTGCCACCCTCGACGAGTTGACCCGTGGCGCAAACGCTCTCGTGCACACCGTCATTCGTAAGGACCTGGTTGAGCAGATACCCCTGCAGCGTCTCAAAGACATCCTGGATTACCACTCATCGGTGGAGCAGGCTGCGGCCACCGCGGCCCGGGCCGGAGTGGACACCCTGGTACTCACGCACTATGTGCCACCACTGGCGAGCGGCCAGGAAGAGCAATGGCGGGCACTGGCTGCCGGCGAGTTCAACGGTCGCGTGGAACTCGGCGATGACCTTCTGCGTGTTTCAGTTAGGTGAATACCTAAGCGAGCCTGGTCATCTCGACCATGACGTCGAGGTCACTGGAACCCTGGCCCAGGTATATCCCCTTTAGCGGCGTCACGTCGGCGTAGCTGCGACCAAAACCCACACTGATGTACTGCTCGTTGATCTCGGCATCGTTGGTCGGGTCGTAGTGACACCAACTGCCGGTCCAGGCTTGAATCCAGGCGTGACTCTCACCCTCGACGGCTTCGCCGATCGCCGCGTCGGAATTGGGGTGCAGATAACCCGAGACGTAACGTGCCGGAATTCCCATGGAACGCAACAGGATCAGCGTGAGGTGGGCGAAATCCTGGCATACGCCGGTGCCCTCGGCGAGTGCATCGAGTCCCGATGAATGAACCCCGGTGGTTCCCCGCACATACTGTAGTTCGGAGTACACCCACCGGGCGGCGGCCAGCACCGCGTGCTGGGGATCAAGGCCCTTGGCGAGTTGCTTTGCGGTGCGGTCGATCCGCTTGCTCGCCGGCGTGTAACGGGTGGGCTTGAGAACCTCGTCGAAGCGATCAAGTACTGCCGCGGACTCCAGGTCGGCCCAGCTGATCGCCGCCGCTGCCGGCTCCGGCCTTTCCGTCTCGACGACCGAGGACGATGTCACTTCAAGCTCGGTGTGCGGGGCGTGCAGATCGAATGCGGTCACCGCGGTTCCCCAGTAGTCGACGTAGCGGTACGACCGGGTCGCGGGAGCGGTTTCGACGCGATTGATGATGACGTTCTGCCGGGAATCCGATCGCGGTGTGAGCCGGGCTTCGTTATAGGACGCGGCGACTGTTGTCTTGTAGGCGTAACCGGTCGCATGCACCACACGCATCCGCCACATCAGATCCCGCCCTCCTCGACCTCACCGGATACCAACTCGTCGGTGCGCCCGGCATCTGACCACTCCACCCACGGTGCGAAGCGGAAGTACCTCAGCGCCAGTGCTTCTCCGACGTCACGGCAGGTTTCCTGGAGTCCGGCGAGGCGGGTTTCCAATGAATCGAGCAACATTCCCGGCTGCACAAACTCGAGTTCGCTGCGGGCCTGGCCAAGCAGGCGCCGAGCCTCAGCGCCGGCCCCGGCCCGATCATTGAAGCCCTGCATCAACTCGTCAAGGCTGTGCTCGGCAAGTTTGAGGGAATAGAAGGCCGAACGCGGGAACTGACGGTCCAGCAGCATGAACTCGATCACCCGGTTGGCATCTAGGACACCGCGGTGAGTGCGCAGGTAGGTGTCGTGTGCACCGGCCGCGCGCAACACGCTGACCCAGGTCGGCGAGGACGCGCTGTCACCCACTCGGGACAACAGCAACCGGACCGTCATGTCCACCCTTTCCAGCGCCCGCCCCACCACCAGGAACCGGTAGCCGTCATCGCGGGACAGCGTGGAGTCGGCAAGCCCGGCGAACATCGCGGCGCGGCCCTCGATGAAGGTGAAGAACTCGTGCGGTCCGAGGCGTCGCGCCGCCCGTTCCCGCTCGGCCAGTGCGTTGTACGTGGTGTTGAGACACTCCCACATGTCGCTGGAGATCACTTCCCTTGCCGAACGGGCGTTTTCGCGCGCGGCGCTGATCGCATCGACAATCGAACAACCGCGGCTGAGTCCGCGGTTGAACGCGACCAGATCGGTCAGCGCCCACATATCGAGCCGGGTTTGCGGAGACTCGATCCCAAGTACTTCCAGCAGCACCCGCGACGTTCGGTCGGGATCGGCCGTGGAGTCTTCGAGAAGTTGATGCACCGTCACATCCAGGATGCGTGCGGTGTCATCGGCGCGTTCGACATAGCGGCCGATCCAGTACAGCGCCTCGGCATTGCGGGCCAGCATCACCGGACTCCCGTCTGCTGTTGCTGCTGTTGCTGGTCACTGATGGTCTGCTGCTGGAGCGGATGCATCTCGGTGGCGGCACTCGATCGGGGCAGGGTCTTCACCACCTGCGCTGCGGCAAGCTCTCGGGACTCCGGCGAGGTTCGTGACGCCAGCACCCAGGTGTCCTTGGATCCGCCACCCTGACTGGAGTTGACCACTAGCGATCCCTTGGTCAGGGCCACCCGGGTCAGTCCACCGGGCAGCACCCACACCTTGTCGCCGTCGTTGACCGCGAACGGGCGAAGGTCGACATGCCGCGGCGCCAACGTGTCACCGACCTTGGTGGGCACTGTTGACAGCTGCACCACCGGTTGGGCGATCCAGCCACGCGGATCGGCCTGAACCTTGCGGCGAATTGCCGCGAGCTCTTTCTCCGAGGCGCTGGGCCCGAAGACGATGCCGTAACCGCCGGAGCCCTCGACCGGTTTGATGACCAGCTCATCGATGCGGTCGAGTACCTCCGCGCGCTCCTCGTCGAGCCAGCAGCGCATGGTGTCGACATTGGCCAGCAGGGGCTTTTCACCCAGGTAGTACTCGATAATGGTCGGAACGTAGGTGTAGACCAGCTTGTCGTCGCCGACACCGTTGCCGACCGCGCTGGAGATCACCACGTTGCCGGCCCGGGCCGCGTTGAGCACGCCTGCGACGCCGAGGATCGAGTCAGGCCGGAAATGCATCGGGTCGAGGTAGTCGTCGTCGATGCGGCGGTAGATGACGTCGACCTGCCGCTCACCCTCGGTGGTACGCATGTAGACGGCGTTGTCTCGGCAGAACAGGTCGGGCCCCTCGACCAGTTCGACACCCATCTGCCGGGCCAGCAGCGAATGCTCGAAATAGGCGGAGTTGAACGGGCCGGGGGTGAGCACCACGACAGTGGGATCAGATTCATTGGTGGCGGCTGCGTTACGCAATGCCCGCAGCAGCTGCGATGAGTAATCGTCGACCGACCGAACCCGGTGGGTGCTGAACAGATTCGGAAAGACCCGGGTCATGACCCGACGGTTCTCCATAACGTAGGAGACACCGGACGGTGATCGTAGGTTGTCCTCCAGCACCCGAAAGGTGCCCTGGGCATCTCGGACCAGATCGATACCGGCGACATGAATGCGGACGCCGTTGGGCGGACTGATCCCGGCGGCCTCTCGGTGGAAGTGCTCGCAGGAGGTGACCAGCCGACGGGGAATGACCCCGTCGCGCAGGATCTCCTGGTCGCCGTAGATGTCATCAAGGAAGCGCTCCAGGGCGATCACCCGCTGGGTGATGCCGGTCTCCAGGCGGGCCCATTCGGCCGCCGAGATGACCCGGGGAACCAGATCGAGGGGAAACGGCCGCTCCTGCCCGGACAGCGAGAACGTGACACCCTGATCGACGAAGGCCCGCCCGAGCGCATCGGCCCGAGCCCCCAGTTCGTCGGTGCCGGTCGGGGCCAGTTCGGCATAGATGCCCCTGTAGGGCGCCCGTACGTTGCCGCGACGGTCGAACATCTCGTCGAACGCGGCCCCATAGCTGCCCAGGTCGCGATAACCGCCGAAGATGTGATCGTCGACGGGCAGCGCCGACGGCGGGGCGGCTTCGTCGGTACCGGACCGCGTGCTGGGAGGAGTCACGCGTCACATGCTGCATGAGAACCGCCGTCTCCGCAGGCTGAAGGGCTCCACTTTGGGACTATCCGTCCGGTGCTGGTATTCTCAGGACGCGCCGCGAGGGCACCTGTCCCGGCGCTGTGCAGACCTAGAAGTACCGACCAAACCGCCTTTGAACTGTGTGAGGGAATTAACGCGTGGCCAATATCAAATCGCAGCAGAAGCGCAACATCACCAACGAGCGCCGCAGACTGCGTAACAAGTCGGTGAAGTCGTCACTTCACACGGCCATCCGCGCCTTCCGTTCTGCCGCCGCCGAGGGTGACAAGGAGAAGGCCAGCGAGTTACTGGCCTCCACCAGTCGTAAGTTGGACAAGGCCGCCAGCAAGGGCGTCATCCATACGAACCAGGCCGCCAATAAGAAATCGGCGCTGGCGCACGCGCTTCGCAAGATCTGATCACCGCCGCGATCCAGGGTTGGGTCCGTCGGCAGCCAGTTGCGCGACCTTGCGCACCGTGTCCTCCAGCACGTATTCGGGATCGGCTGCCGCCCCTTTCACGTCGGCGTTGAGATCGGCCACCAATCGGATGGCCGTTGCGACCGTTTCTTGAGTCCATCGCCGCGACTGCTTCTGCGACTTCTCGATTTTCCACGGCGGCATACCGAGCTCGCCGGCCAGCCGATGCGAGTCACCGGATAATGGACGCACCCGAGCGATGGCATGGACCGCCTCGGCCAGCGCGTCGGCGAGCAGCACATGAGCCACCCCGCGTGACATCGCCCAGCGCAACGCTTCTGCCGCTCCGGCGATATCACCCACAACAGCCTTGTCAGCGATCTCGAAGCCGGTGACCTCCTTACCGCTGTGATAGCGACGTACGGCGTTGGCATCGACCTGCCCGCCGGTGTCGGCGACCAATTGCGAACAGGCCGATGCCAGTTCGCGGATATCAGAACCGATGGCGTCAAGCAGCGCATCGACGGTGTCATCGTCGGCCTTGATCTTCAGCGCGCGGAATTCAGCACGGACGAACGCGGCACGCGCGCCGGTCTTGGCGATCTTGGCGCAGTCATGTGTCTGGGCGCCCAACTCACGCAACTGCCCGGCCAGGGCCTTGGCCCGGCCGCCGCCGGAGTGCACCACCACCATCACGGTGCCGGGCGGCAGGTCAGCCGCCGCCGAGGCGATCAGAGTGGCAGCGTCCTTTCCGGCCTCGTCCGCGGCTTCCAACACGACCACCCGTTCGTCAGCGAACAGCGATGGGCTCAGTAGTTCGGCAAGCTCGTTGGTAGACACATCGCCGGCCCGCAGGCGGTTGAGGGGTACGTCGGCGGTTCCGGCGGATGTCCGGGCTGCTCGGAGGATCGCTGTTACCGCCCGCTCGACGAGGAGTTCTTCGCCGCCGAGTATCAGGTGCAGGGGCTCCACTGGCACGCTCACCCGTCGATGGTGTCACGGGCCGCCGACGACACCCGACACCGACCACGCAAGAGCACAGAGCAGCCCGGTGGCCATGCCCAGCCGGAACCATCGCCACCGCCACAGCACGATGGCCCCCACCACGGCGCAACTCACGGCGGCGATACCCGGCCAGCCGGACGGCACCGCGACCGCCGCACCGGGCAGCGCCGCGGCGGCGTGCGCGCAGTGCAGCAGCCACCACACCTCGGGTCCGGTGAACCGGATCAACAGATCTGCTGCCGGGGGCCAGGGCGTGGAGAGCGCCGCGGCGGCGGTGCCCAACACGGTGATCGGTGGGATCACCGGAGCCACAGTGAGATTGGTGATGACAGCCACCAGGCTTAGCTGTCCCGAGATCGCCGCGATCAGTGGCGCGGTCACGAGATGTGCCGCCAGCGCGATGCATACCGCATCGGCCAGTGGCTTGGGACATCCGCGCGCCACCAGCCTCGCCGACCAGAGCGGCGCCACCACGATCAGCGCCGCCGTCGCCGATACCGACAACATGAACCCGACATCCACCGCCAATTGCGGTGCAAACACCAGCAACGCGATTACTGCGGCCGACAACACCGGGATGCCCTGCCGGCGCCGGGCGGACAGCACCGCCAACAGTGCGACGGCGCCCATCACCGCGGCACGCAACACGCTGGCGGTCGGCTGCACGACGATGACGAATACCACCAGCGCCAGTGCCGCCAGCGCCACCCCCGACCGAGGTCCGATCAGCCGGGCCGATAGCAGCACGGCACCGCAGACGATGGTGACGTTGGCGCCCGATACCGCCGTCAGATGTGTCAACCCCGCGGTGCGAAACTCCGCGGTGGTCGCGGCACTCACGGTCGCGGTGTCGCCCAGCACCAAACCGGGCAGCATCGCGGCCTGGTCGGCGGGCAGCGCCTCGCGAGCGGCTGCGGCAAACCGGGTCCGCACCCCCTGGGCTGCCAGCTGGACGGCGGAGGCCTCCCCGAACGCAGGCCGACCGACAGCCGTGAGCGCAGCCACGGTCAGATCCCGGCGTCTGGGCCGGGTGATCCGGGCGCGAAACCGGGCCGGCCGGCCGACGGTCAGCCCGGCGAAGTCGACCCCGCGCGCGAACACCACGACGTGGCCGGTGGTGTCATCGTCGGCGATCCGAACCAGTGCGGCCCGAAATATCAGCCGGCCGCCGCCCACCGAACGCGGGCTCTCCTCGGGCGTCACCGTCACCCAGGCTGTCCTGCCGAACAACTGTCCGACCGGGTGGTGCTCCACCGCACGGCTGCGCAACGCGACGGCAACTCCGAACCCGACGCCGACCAGTGCCACGCTGAGCACACCCACCCCGGCCGCGCGCAACACCGGATGCGAGGAGCCCAGCGTGCGCCAGATCAGCCACCACCCGGTTGCCGCTGCGCAGCAGATCGCCGCGATCAGCGGGCCGATCCGCCAGGTGATGCCGGCGGCGGTCACCGCCCACGCGGTCAGTGCGGCAGGCACCAGTCGCACGTCCAGCGTCGGCTGCGGTTGCACTGTTCAGACCCGCACCAGCGGCCGCAGCTTCTCCAGCCGGGCCGGGCCGATGCCATCGACCTCGCCGAGCTGATCGACGGTGGTGAACGTGCCGTTGGCCTGCCGCCAGGCCACGATCGCCGCAGCGGTCACCGGCCCGACGCCGGGCAGGGTGTCCAACTGCTCCGCGGTGGCGGTGTTCAGGTCGACCGGGCCGGAGGATTTGGGGCTGGCGCCTGTGCCGGCACCTGCCGAGCTGCCCAGCGGGGATCCGCCGCCCACCGAGCTGCCCAGCACCGCGGGATGCCCCGCCGGGGTGGCGATGCCGACCACGATCTGCTCACCGTCGACAACGCGACGAGCCATGTTCAGCCCGACGGTGTCGGCCCCGTTAAGCGCGCCACCTGCCGCCGAAACCGCGTCGGCGATGCGCGCGCTGGGTGCCAGTGTCACCAGGCCGGGCTGGGCCACCAGCCCGACGACGCTGACCACGACCGACTGATCCGCCTGCTGTGTCGGCGGGGAGGTCGGCGGGGCGATCGTGGAGGTGCCGGGCCGCGGTACCGTCGAGGAAACCATCTCCACCGGTGGCAGCTTTGCCGACGACACCGGCGCCGGGTGATCGCGGACCAGGGTGAACACAGTGATCAAAACGGCGAGGGTGCCGACGACACCGAGGGCAATGCCGCCGGCGCGACCGGGATCGGCGCGGATAGCTGCCACCCAGGCCTGCCCGCGGTGTCGGTCGTCCGGCACCCAACTGGGGGCCAACGATGCCGCGTCGGCCCAGTCCCCTTCGCCGTCGCCCTCGGTGGCGCCGTCCTCGGTATCACCGTGCTCGGTAGCGGTCGGGCCGGGTCGCGCGAATAGACGACGGTGCAGGGTGGCCAGTGGCTGCTCGGTTCCCATCCGGCGACCGTAAAGTCAACAGCCGACCCACAACAGTCGGCGACACCGCGTCGCCACCGTGCTGTGGATCAATACCGGACTGTGCAGTCGGGGTGCGACCAGGACGCAATCAGGAGATGACATGAGTTCAACGACGGACCGGCCGCTGCGGGTGATCCAGTGGACCACCGGCAATATCGGCCGCCGATCATTGCACGCGATCATCGGTCGCCCGGATATGGAACTGGTGGGTGTCTACGCCCACGGCGCCGACAAGGTCGGGGTGGACGCCGCCGAGTTGGCGGGCTGGCCGGAACCGACGGGCATCACCGCCACCAATGACATCGACGCGCTGCTGGCCACCAAGCCGGACGCCTGCTGCTACAACCCGCTGTGGCCGAGCATCGACGAACTCGA
>JBAXIA010000125.1:0-8640 GCA_037138615.1 Mycobacteriaceae bacterium
GTGATTCCGTCACCGGTGCAACAACATTCAGGATTGAACCTGCACTCGACTCCGGTCCGGTATACGGCGTCGTGACTGAGACGATCCGCCCCGGTGACACCGCGGGGGAGTTGTTGGACCGCCTGGCACTTTCAGGCGGAGTACTGTTGGAAGCCACGCTGGACGGTATCGCCGACGGCACTCTCAGCCCGGTTGCGCAGTCGCGTGACGGTATCAGCATCGCACCCAAGGTCTCCGTCGAGCAGGCTCGAATCCGATGGGATCTGCCCGCACACGTCATCGAGCGTCAAATCCGGGCGATGACACCGAATCCGGGCGCATGGACGATGATCGGGGATATGCGTATCAAAGTCGGTCCGGTTAGTGTCGAGGAATCCTGTGATGCTGTGGAACCCGGTGTGATCGTGGCCGAGCGGACGCGCGTACTGGTCGGGACCGGATCGGTGCCGGTTCATCTGAGCCAGCTCCAACCTCCCGGGAAAAAACCGATGGCGGCAGCGGACTGGGCCCGTGGCGCTCGTCTGGATGCTGCAGTGCGGGCGTTGTGAGCCAGCGACCCGGCAATCGCAGCGGCAACAGCAGGCGTCCGCGACGGGTGCAGCTCGACCCGGCCAGGGGCGCGGCGTTCGATGTCCTGCGAGCGGTGTCCGAGCGTGACGCCTACGCCAACCTGGCGCTGCCAGCTCTGCTCTCTGAGCGCGGCATCACCGGGCGTGACGCGGCGTTCGCGACCGAACTGACCTATGGCACCTGCCGTACCCGCGGTCTACTGGACGCGATCATCGCCTCAGCTGCCGGGCGCCCGATCGACCAGATCGACTCCGTGCTGCTGGATCTGCTTCGACTGGGTACCTACCAACTGCTACGGACGAACGTGGCCGGACACGCAGCGGTTTCCACCACCGTCGAGCAGGCCGGTCTGGAGTTCGATTCGGTACGAGCCGGTTTCGTCAATGGTGTGCTTCGCACGATCTCCAAACGAGATGAAGAATCATGGGCCGGCGAACTGGCTCCCTCTGCGGCGACCGACCCAGTCGGCCATGCCGCGTTCGTCCGTGCTCATCCTCGCTGGATCGCCCAGGCATTCGCCGACGCCCTCGGCGTCGACGCAGGAGAACTGGATGCCGCGCTGGCAGCCGACGACGCTCGACCGGCCGTGCATCTGGCCGCCCGGCCCGGGGTGCTGACGGCCGAGGTACTGGCCCAATCCGTCGGCGGTGATGTCGGGCGCTACTCGCCCTATGCGGTGTACCTCGGCAGCGGCGACCCCGGCCGGTTGGCATCGATCCGGGACGGCCTCGCGCTGGTCCAGGATGAGGGCAGCCAATTGGTGGCCCGTGCATTGACCCTGGCTCCGCTGGACGGCACCGACGGCGGACGCTGGCTTGATCTGTGCTCGGGACCCGGCGGCAAAACGGCCCTCATCGCTGCGATCGCTGCGCAGCAGGGTGCAACCGTCACGGCGGTGGAACCCAATCCTCGTCGGGCCGAGATGGTCGAACACAACACCCGCGGTCTGACGGTCGAGGTGCTGCGCCTCGACGGCCGTGCCCCGGCGCTGCCGGCCGACAGCTTCGACCGCGTGCTCGTCGATGCGCCCTGCACCGGGCTTGGGGCGTTGCGGCGGCGGCCGGAAGCTCGCTGGCGGCGAACCCCCGCTGATGTCGCGGAGCTGGCGAAGTTGCAGCGTGAACTGTTGGCCGCGGCCATCGCGCTGACCAGACCCGGCGGCGTGGTGCTCTACGCGACGTGTTCGCCGCATTTGGTGGAGACCGTCGGCGTTGTCTCCGATGCGCTGCGGCGCTATCCGGTGAGCGCTCTGGATACCCGGATCCTGTTCGCACCTGTCGATAACCTCGGTCCCGGGCCGTATGTGCAGCTATGGCCGCACCGGCACGGAACCGATGCGATGTTCGCGGCCGCGCTGCGAAAGAATTCCTGAGCTACCGGGCTTAACAGGCCGCAAGCCCTAAAGTGTGACCTATGGCAACACCGACCCGACCGATGATCGCGCCGTCGATCCTTTCCGCCGACTTCGCCTGGCTGGCCAACGAGGCCGCTGCCGTCGAGGGCGCTGACTGGTTGCACGTGGACGTCATGGACGCGCACTTCGTGCCGAATCTCACCCTGGGCCTGCCTGTGGTCGAGAGCTTGCTGAAGGCGACCGACATTCCGATGGACTGCCATCTGATGATCACCGATCCGGGCCGGTGGGCGCCCGGTTATGCCGAAGCAGGCGCCTACAACGTGACGTTTCACGCCGAGGCGACCGATGATCCGGTCTCCGTGGGTCGCGATATCCGCGCCGCCGGGGCCAAGGCGGGGTTGTCGATTAAGCCCGGTACCCCGATCGAGCCGTACCTGGAGATCCTGCGCGACTTCGACACCCTGCTGGTGATGTCGGTCGAACCCGGCTTCGGCGGCCAGAGTTTCATTCCCGAGGTGCTGACCAAGGTGGCGGCCGTTCGCCGGTTGGTCGACTCCGGCGAGTTGACGATCCTGGTCGAGATCGACGGCGGTATCAATGCCGACACGATCGAGCAGGCTGCCGAAGCCGGGGTGGACTGCTTTGTCGCGGGCTCAGCGGTCTACGGTGCGGCCGACCCCGCTGCGGCCGTTGAAGCCCTGCGCCGACAAGCCGGTCTGGCCTCGCCGCACCTGCTTCTATGACCGCACCCGCGCAGGTTTCCGCCGCGATGCGGCTGGCGATCGAGCAGGGGCTTCGGGTGAAGGGGTCTACCTATCCGAATCCCCCTGTGGGAGCGGTCATCGTGAGCGCGGACGGTGAAATTGTGGGGGTGGGCGCCACCGAGCCTGCCGGTGGTCCACACGCTGAGGTGGTCGCGCTGCAGACCGCGGGCGAGCGAGCGGCGGGTGGCACAGCCGTGGTGACATTGGAACCCTGTAATCATCACGGTCGCACCCCGCCCTGCGTCGATGCCCTGATGGCGGCGAACGTTGCCGCTGTCGTTTATGCGCTCGCCGACCCGAACCCGGTCGCGGCGGGCGGTGCGGCACGTCTGCATGCCGCCGGTGTCGCGGTAACCGCCGGGGTGTGTGCCGAGGATGTGGCCGGCGGCCTCCTGCGGGAATGGTTGCACAAAGAGCGCACCGGCTCCCCGCACGTCACCTGGAAGTTCGCCGCCAGCGTTGACGGGCGAAGCGCCGCGGCGGACGGGTCTTCGCAGTGGATCACCAGCGAGGCGGCCCGTGCCGACGTGCATCGGCGCCGCGCGGCCGCGGACGCCATCATCGTCGGTACCGGGACCGTATTCGCCGACGACCCGAACCTCACGGCCCGGTTGCCCGACGGCAGTCTCACCGAGCACCAACCGCTGCGCGTGGTCGTGGGCAAGCGTGAGATTCCGCCGGATTCCAATGTAAGCCGGGGTGATTCGCCGACCATGGTGCTGCACACCCACGACCCCCACGAGGTGATCCGGGCCCTGTCCGGGCGCACCGACATCATCTTGGAGGGCGGACCTACCATTGCGGGTGCGTTCCTTCGGGCCGGTGTGGTCGACCGCATCCTGGCCTATGTTGCGCCAGTACTGCTCGGCGGACCATTCGGCGCGGTGGACGATGTCGGAGTCGTGGGCATCTCACACGCTCTCTACTGGCGCTATGACGGTGTCGAGCGGGTCGGGCCGGATCTGCTGCTCAGCATGGTGCCTACCGACTGAGCTCGGTCTCACTCCTTGGGGCGTAATGCCTTGTGCACGATGAGATCTCGGGACCCGATTGATCCCAGTAGTTCCCGGAAACCCTGAACGGTGTAGCTGATCACAACTGCGTCGGTCCGCGCCCGCGCGGTTGCCGACCGGGGCAATGCGAACAGTGGCCCCATTTCACCGAAGTAGTCACCGGGAACGGCGAGCTTGATGACTACCTCACCGCCACTTGCTAATTCGCGGATCAGCTCGATTTCGCCTTCGGTGACGACGTAAATGGAGTCACCCATCGTGCCCTGCTCGAACAGTGTCTGGCCGGCTTGAAATGTCATCGTCTCGGGTTCGTGTTCGGCGGCATCGAGATGGGGCACCAACTCCACCACGCGGTCGGCCAGTGGCAGCATCCGGGTGTCATGCGTGGCCACCACCACCACCCGTTCCCCGGAGGCCAGCTCACGGATCAGGGTGAGCACTTCCTCGACTTGGATATAGTCCAGATGTGCGGTCGGCTCATCGGCGATCAGCAGTGGCGGATCAAGTGCGATCGCTCGTGCCACCGCGACCCGCTGTTGCTGTCCACCGCTGAGGTCACCGGGCCGGTGCGACATCCGGTGCGCCAGACCGACCCTGTCCAGTAGTTCCTCTGCGCGCTGCTGCGCCGGATGCTTCGGCATCCGGGCCGCCCGCAACGGCACCATCACGTTTTCCAGTGCGGTCAGACTGGGCACCAGATTGAACGCCTGGAACACTATGCCGACGGTGTTGCGTCGATACTCGGACAGGGCGCGGGCATCGAGTCCGGTGACGTCGATATCCCCGAACTGGATGCGACCGGTCGGCGGACGCAGAATGCCGCCCAGACACGACAGCAGGGTGGTCTTCCCGCATCCGCTGGGCCCCAGGAGAATCGCCAGCGACCCCGCCGGGACGTCCAGGCTGAGCTCGTTGATCGGGCGCACCGATTCCTGGCCGCTGGAGTACTCCACGACGAGGTCTTTGATTCGCAGGTCTGCCATCGCCTCAGGGCCCCCCGAATGCCAGTGCGGGGTCCACGGTGACCGCCCGTCGGAGCCCGGCGATGCTGGCCAGCACCCCGATGGTCACCGCGACGACGGGCAGCAGCAGGAATGCTATCTGCGGAATGTCCACACGCATCGGGAACAGCGGTCCGAGCAGCACCGACAGAACACCCCCAAGTACCGCCGCCAGAACGGCGACGATGATGGCCTGCATGGCCAACCCGGCCAGGATGGATCGGGTCGGAACTCCGACCGCTTTGAAGACCGCGAAGTCCCGGGTGCGTTCCAGAGCCGACATGTAGATCATCGAGCCGACGATCAACGCGGCGACCATCCACAGCAATCCGGCCATCAGAGTCATCGCCTGCCGTGCTCCGCTGAGGGCACGCAGCAGGTCGTCGATCGCTCCGCCCCGATCGACGATGCGGAAACCGTCCGGAGCTTCTTTAGGCACACCGCGTAGGCCGATAGATGTGACAAGCGACTGACCGGAGAACAGCAACTTCTGCGCGCCTACGGTGGTGAGAAAGACGTTGGGTTGCCCGGCCAGTGCAGTCGAGTCGTCAACGAGTCCCACGATTCGCAAAGGGAGCGAACCGATTTCGACAGTGTCGCCGATTTGCTTATGCATCGTGTTCGACACCACGACTTCGCCGGTGGCGGCAGGTGGGCGTCCGTCGACCACCACCGGTATCCCTGGGCCACGTTCGGGCGCCCCGAATACGTTGACGCTGCGCGCCGATCCACCCTCGGGCACCGTCGCGCTGCCGTAGACCAGGGGTACCGATTCGGTGACACCGGGCAGTTGCAGCATGGTAGGAGGGAAGGCCGACGAACCGAGGAACGGTCCAGTTGCCCCTGACTTGACCAGGAATGCATCCAACTGCAGTGAGTCGACGGTCCGGGTGGCCTCAACCCGGAAACCGTTGGCAAGTCCGGTCAGAACAAGCGTCATCGCGAAGACCAGACCGGTGCCGACGATCGCTATGGCGAATCTGCGCTTACGCCATTGGAGATCGCGCAAGGCCGCGATCAGCACCCGGTCCCTCGCATCCTGGCGACGTTACCGCTAACCGACTTGATCGGGTGCAGCCTCGTCGGATATGTCCTCGGCATGCGGCTGGCGGCCGCCGATGAACAGCGCGAATGCCGCCCCGGCCAGGCACACGATGGTGGTGATGAAGAAGATCGAGCCGTACTGCATGGCGAACGCCGTGCGACTGTTCTTCGCTACGCCTGTGGCGATCTCCAGGATGGTGCCGGTTGGTTTGGGCAGCGTCGCCACTATCTGATTGAACCGGTAGAGCCCCCAGGCGCTCAACGCCGCGACTCCGATCAACATGCCGGTCATCCGCGCCACCACCACCAGTGCCGAAGCGATGCCGTGCTGTGCGGATGGCACCACCCGCAATGCGGCCGAGGTGAGTGGACCGATCACCAGGCCCAGTCCGAAGCCGGCCAGTGCCAGGTCGGTGCTGAAAACGGGCAGACTCACCACGCCCAGGTCGTGGCGAGCGGTCAGCACGTCGACACTCCAGTGCGAGACCAGCCAGTAGGCGAACGCCGCGATCAGCATGCCTACGACGGCCACCGTCCGATCACCGATCCGGGTGGCGACCCAGCCGCCGATCAACGCACCGATCGGTAGTGCCGCCAGGAAATGCAGCAGCAGGAAGGCCGCCCCGTTCTGGTCCTTGCCCAACACTCCCTGTCCGAACAGTTCGACGTTGACCAGGGTGACCATCAGGGCGGAACCGGCACACATCGAGGTGGCCAGGGAGGTCAGGAACGGGCCGAACTTCACCCCTCGTGGCTCGATCAGCCGGGTTTTGGCGAACCGTTCCCACGCCGCGAACGCAATCGCGGCCACCACGGCACCGCCGATCAGCGGCAGGCCGTAGCTCGGCAGGACCTGCTTTCCGTCGGGTGCAGGGTTGTAGAGGCCGACGACAGCCAGGCCGAGTGCGATCGCGAGCAGCGCACCCCCCACGACGTCGACGCGCTCGGGCTCGGGGCTGCGTTCATGGCTGGGCAGGCTGAAGTGAATCAGCAGCATGGCAATACAGGTCAGCGGCACGTTGATCCAGAAGACATCGCGCCAGGTGTTGAGCAGCCAGACCACGCCGATGCCGTACAGCGGGCCGAGCACGCTGCCGAGTTCCTGCGCGGCGCCGATTCCACCCAGTACGGCCGCCCGGCTGCGGGCTGCCCACAGGTCGGCGGCCAGCGCGAGTGTCACCGGCAACAGGGCGCCGCTGGCGATGCCCTGAATGAGGCGGCCGATTACCAGCATGGTGAGGTCGTTCGACAGTGCGGTGACCACCGAGCCGATCGCGAATGTCAGCAGGCTCAGCTGCAGCACCAGCTTGCGGCCGAACCGATCCGAGAGCCGTCCCAGCAGCGGCATGGCGGCGATGTAACCCAGCAGATACCAGGTGATGATTGGCGTGACCTGCTGGATCTTGTTGATCGGGATGCCGACGGACCGCATGATGTCGACCATGATCGTGACCACGACATAGGTGTCCAGCGCGCCGAGTAACACGGCGAGACTGCCGGCGCCGATGGCGATCCGTCGGCCGCGGCCGACGTTAGGGGTTCGGTCGGTGACGGGGGCCGCCGTCATCACATCGCGGGCTTGGTGACGGTGACCGGCTTGTCCCACTCGGAGAGGGTCAGCTGCACGGTATTGCTCTCACTCTGGTCGATCTGGGCCTGCACCAGTTGATTCGGGGCGTCCTTCTCGATCCACACGGTGGCCGAGATCGGTCCGCCGGCCTTCAGTTGCGGTATCAGCTTGTTGACTGCGTCGGCGCCGACCTTGCCTGCGATCTTGACCGTCTCGACGCCGCCGATGGTCTCAAAGCCCTGGGATTTGGCGTCGGTGATTGCGGCGAGCATATTGGCCAGCCCGGTATCAGGGTTCAGGATTATCGAGGGATCGTAGACTTCGGCTGCTGGCCCCATATCAAGCCAGCTGTTCTGGGTCAGCGCAGCGTAGAGAGTGCCGTCAAGCACCACCAGCTGGATATCGACGTCGGAGCCACCCATCGAAATCGTCGAATTGCCCTTGATGGCCACGGCCGGGACATTGGTGAGGTCACCGGACAGCTTCTTGACCATCAGGCCGTCGATCTTGCCGTTGACGGCGATCTCCAGGTGAGCGCTCGTGAGCGCCTTGGTGGTCGCAATGGACTGCTTGAGCAGCCCCGCGGCGTCCGGCAGGGGCTCAGTCGACTTCGAGGAGCAGCCCGAGGAGAACAGGGCGATAGCGAGAAGGGCGGTGAGGGCGGCGATGATTCGGCGACTCGTCGTCATGGGTTCATCGTAGTGGGTTCAGCGGGGTGCACTGTGGCGGTAAGGCCCTGGCCGCGCGGCCGTCACCAGATCGGTATCGGGGTGATTATGGATGGTGACCCCGGGTGATGGCTAGATTGGGTCGCATGTTCACCGGAATTGTCGAGGAGCTCGGCGAGATCGTCGCCACTGATGATCTCGGTGACTCCGCACGATTTGTCATCCGCGGTCGGGTAGTGACTGCTGATGCCCGACACGGTGACTCAATTGCTGTCAACGGGGTGTGTCTGACTGTGGTCGACGTGCTTCCGGACGGAAATTTCAGCGCCGATGTTATGGCCGAGACGCTCAATCGTTCGAGCCTGGCCGCACTTGCAGTAGGCAGCCCGGTCAATCTGGAGCGCGCCGCCGCGGTGAACAGCCGATTGGGCGGCCACATCGTGCAGGGGCATGTTGACGGCACCGGCACGGTGATCTCACGCACTCCGTCGCAACACTGGGAGGTGGTGCGAATCGCGTTGCCACGCAGCATCTCCCGCTATGTGGTGGAGAAGGGTTCGATCACTGTAGACGGCGTCTCGCTGACGGTATCGGCGCTGGGCAGCGATGAGCCTCTCGGGCGAAGAGCAGAGGGCAGCGATGAGCCTCTCGGG
>JBAXIA010000126.1:0-8588 GCA_037138615.1 Mycobacteriaceae bacterium
GGCTTCCCGAATCCGGCGGACTTGACGACCGGCAATCCGTGGGTTTCGCCGAGCCTGCGCAATGTCATCACCACCGTGGCGCAGCAGACCGGCGGCTCCGCCATTCTCAATGATGTTTTGGGTACCGCCGGGATCCGCAACGAACCGTTTTATCCGAGCGCACTACCTGCCGCCTCGGTCCCGTCGCGGTCGACAAAAGCCGCGCGATCCGCGGCGTCGGTACGGTCGGCGGCTGCACCCGCGGCAGACCCGGGTGCTGGGCATCGGGCAGCCCGCAAGGCAGCCGCAGCGCGCTAAGCGCCCGCGGCCACGATCACGAAATCGGTGGCGAATCCGAGAGTCAGTCCGAGGAGCAGTCCCCAGAACATCAGCGTTCGGTGGCCGAGATTCTGCGCGACACGCAACAACTGAACGACCACGTACAGGATCGATCCTGCGGCCAGCGCCAGGAAAGCGACGGAGACAGTTTCATTTACGAATGACTGGCCGAGCAAGGTGCCCAGCAGCGTCGGGCCCCCGGCGATGAGGCCGAGCAAAGCCAGGAACCCCCAGCTGGGTCGGGTCGGCTCACCGGCCAGTGGAGCAACGATGCCGAAACCCTCCGTTGCGTTGTGCAATCCGAATCCGACGATCAGCGGAATCGCGAGACTGAGTTGCCCGGCAGCGGCGGACTGACCGATTGCCAGACCTTCGGAAAAGTTGTGCAGACCAATGCCCAGGGCGATCAGAATCGCCAACCGCCGCGCAGGTGACACCGTGGCGAAGGCGCGAGATTCGGTGAATTCCGCCACGCTTGCTGCACCCGGTCCGTGCGGCCGGGCGGTGCCCTTTGCGCCCACCATCCACTGCTCGTAGTAGACGAGAGTCATCAGGCCGAGGATCAAACCGGCCGTCAAGACCGCAGCCAGAGAGATGAACCCCATCCAGGTGCCAGTTCCATCCTGGCTGGCAGCGACGAGAGCGGTCTCGACGGGTTCGACGGCGTGAACGAGCACGTCCCAGAACAGAAACAGCAGCACACCGGTCGCTGTCGCGCTGAGCAGTGCCCGCGTCGCCGTCGGCAGACTCCGCACCCGGCCCACCGGAAGGCCAAGAAATATGGTGAAACCTGCAATAGCGCCCAGAAGCGCGATATCGAACGTGCTCACGGCCGCCTCCCTTTTCTATGCAAAGCCTAGCCTAACTTCCGCCACCGTACCCTACCGGTCGGTGGTTGCGTCAGGGGCCATGGTCACCTCTTCGTTCCGATCACACTCGGACCGCCTGGCCATGCCCGGCAAACAATCGCCATGCACCCGTCGGGAAGTCTCCGTACGGTTGCGGAGCCGTAGGAGCAGATGGCGTCGAAGGCCACCATCGGCGTAGTCCGGGGAAGCTAGATTCCGGAAAAACTTAACAGTTTTCTGGCAAAACATCTCAGAGACGCTTTAGCCCGCAAGGCCCCCGGCCTTAATTTCCATCCATATCGTGGCATTCATGTTGCTCGATATCCGATGGCTGCAATACCTGCTGAAGCGCACCGCCCGCTAATCCTCGCGGATCGGACTGCCCGCGTCCGTAACGTTCGCGAAGAGATCAGTCAGCAGCGCTTGGGCCGCTCGACGGCCGCTCACCAGAGCCCCCTGGATCGATGACGTATCGCGGTGATCGCCGGCGACGTACACACCGTCGGCCGTGCGCACCGGCCTCTGCAATTCGAAGGGCACCGGCATGGCAGGTAGCGCATAGGGAATCGGATAACTCGCCAGGAGTTCCCAGTCGTGCGTCGCTACGCCGTACAACCACGCGAGGTGCTCGCGGACGGCGCCCTCGTGCTCGGGCGAATCCCACACGCCAAGCGCCGACGCCGAAATCAGCGCGCTTCCCGATGGGGCGTAGTCGGGTGCGGCATGAGTGAGCACCACGGTGTTGACGAGTGGTCCGCGGCGATCGCCGTCGAGGATGAGCACCGCCTGCCCGTCGGCGAGATCCTCGGGCGCGCAGGTGGGTCGGTAGTACCAGGTTGTGACCGCACGCGCCGCAGGTGCGGAGATATCTGCGATGAGGCCGGCAGCCGTCGCCGGATCGGTCGCGATGATGACGGCCTCGGCGCGGTGCGCGTCGCCGCCGACGACATTGACCGTCCAACCCGAGACCGTCCGGGCCGAGGCCGACGCGACCCGATGGCCGAGTCGGATGTCGAGCCCGGCCGCAAGCTGTTCGGGAATCCGCACCATACCCAGTGCCGGTACGCCCGGAGTTCCCCGGACGAAAGACTTCAGCACTACGTCAAGGAAACGCCGCGACGTCGTGAGTTCGGAATCGAGGAAGACGCCGGACAAAAACGGGCGCAGCACCCGCTCCATCAGTGAACGATCCACACCTGCTCGGCGCAGCGCTTCCTCTGTCGTGACGTCGGGATCGCGGCTCAATGATTCAACCGACCGGACAGCGCGAGAGACCGCATAGGCGCCGAAGCGGGCCGTCGACACCGGTGAGCCGATGCGCGCCAGAAGTGACGGCATCAACCACGACGGTTCGCGGCGCGGATCAGCGACTCGCTCTACCTGACGGCGCCCGCTGCGGCTGATGACGATGCGCGCCCCTGCGATGAAGGGCCTCAGATCAAGTGCCCCATGGTCAAGAACGCGCGCACCCTCGGGGTAAGCGGGGTTGTACAACTGGAAGCCGCGGTCAAAGCGGAAGCCGTCGACCACATCGGTGCGTACGCGCCCGCCCACGCCGTCGGAGGCCTCGAGCACCGTGACCTCGACACCGTGGGCGGTGAGATGACGAGCGGCAGCCAGCCCGGCAAGCCCTGCTCCCACGACGACGACGGCCATGGCGGTCACGTTAGTCGCCCCGGACCGCGATACTGATGGGATGACAACGCGCTGGGCGGAAATCACATGACACCACAGCGCCTCCCCGATCCCCCGCCGCACGATGAGCTCCACGCCTGGGCGGCCGACCACCTCGGGGATTTGTGCGCGCCCCAATCGGCGGCACCAGCGGTGTCCCTGCGCGGCGGTCAATCGGCGGCCGATGCGGCGCTACAGGCCTACGACGTGACCGGGTATGCGCGTCGGCGCAACAACGTCTGGCCGGCAGGCACGCGCGGATCGTCGCGACTGTCGCCCTACATCCGGCATGGGCTGCTCACGCTGCGCGAGGTGTGGGATCACGTTGCCGGCGGTCCGCAGAGCGACGTGACAAAGTTTCGCGATGAGCTGCTCTGGCAGGAATACGCGCGACATCTCTACGCGCGCTTGGGAACTGCGTCCCGCCACTCGTTTCGATTCGCGGTCGAGGAGCGCACCGCAGCCACCGGTCCGGCACACACGAGTAATCCCTGGGCATCGTCGGCGCGATGCCTGGAATCATCTTGGTCGGAGCTGGTGTCCAGCGGTTGGCTCACCAATCAGACCCGCATGTGGCTCGCCTCGCAGTGGAGTGTCCGTGCAGAGCTGGGCTGGCGCGACGGCGAAGATCTCATGTATCGACACCTAATCGACGGCTCGCGCGCAGCCAACAGGCTGGGCTGGCAATGGACCGTCGGCGCACTCACCGGCAAGGCGTACGGGTTCTCCCGATGGCAGGTGGAGAAGCGGGCACCGGGTCTGTGCGCGACGTGCCCGCTGGAACGCGACTGTCCGATCACGGACTGGCCTGCTACGCAGGAGCGCGAGCCCCTGGTATTCAACGACCCCCGGCTGCGGCGTGACGACAACCTCGAGGCGACGGCCGGACCCGCGGCGACCCAGCAGTCGGCGCCGCCGGAGGCCGTGTGGATTACCGCGGAGAGTCTCGGCGATCGCGACCCCGCGGCCGCATCGCATCCGGATCTGCCGGTGGTGTTCGTGTTCGATGAGCCTCTGCTGCGCCGGTTGCGGCTTTCGGTGAATCGACTTGTCTTCCTTGCGCAGTCGGTTGCCGATCTCTCGACGCGAAGGGAAGTGGAGCTGTGGCTTGGTGACCCGGTCGAGGTGCTCCGGGGCCGGCGACTGGCCGCCACCTTCGCGCCGGTCCCGGGCTGGAAGTCGCGGGCCGCCCGCCTCGATGTGGTCGCGCTGCATCCATGGCCGTGGCTACAGCGCCCGCGGGCCGGTTCAATCACCTCATACACCGCCTGGACCAAAGGGCGATGATGAATCGTCCTGTTAACTAGTCGAGTCCGGGTAGTCCATCGAGGCTCACGGCGTTGCTCTTGGCCCGGTACGCGGCGAGTCCCTTCGGTCCCTTTTTCTCCGACCACAGGTCGAGGACGTCGCGGTCGGCCACGTAATCCATCCGCGGCACCGCGTAGCCACAGGAGTCGGAGATCCGGTCCACGTCAATGACGATGACTGATCGGGTGCCCGGATTCCGCGGGAACCGCTGCATAAGTTCCGCAAACTCCGCATCGTCAGGCACCACCACTCGACCACGCCCGTGCAGCCGAACGATCTGCGGTCGCCCGTCGAACGCCGTGAACATCAGCACAATTCGGCCGTTTTCACGCAGATGGGCGATCGTCTCCACCCCACTGCCGGTGAGATCGAGATACGCGACAGTCGTTGGCCCCAGCACCGTAAACGTTCCGCTCCCGCCCTTGGGTGATGCATTGATCAACCCGTCAGCGGCCAGCGGTGCGGTGGCGACCATGAAGATCGGCTGCGCAGTGAGCCACGCAGCCATCTGATCATTGATCTGTGCGAAGACCTTCGCCATGGGGCAAGGTTACAGCGGCTCTTTCGGGTCTGCCTGGCGCTTACGCGGGTCGAGGCTGTTCTCCAACCACGGAGTGCGGGGCTGATCCTGATATACGCCGATTACGTGAAGTTTGCGAGCACGCTCTCGGAGTCGGTGATCTCGATGAGTGGAGGCGCCCAGCCCGCCATTGTGTCGAGTGCACGCTGGTGGTTGGCATCCGTCGATCCCGCACACCCGTCGGCCACCACGCGCACGCGTACTCCGGCGTCGGCCGCCGCGAGCGCAGTCGAGAGAACGCAGCAGTCTGTCGCCACGCCCGTGAGGACCACCTCACAGCTGTCGGCGAAGGCCCGTTCCAGCCCCGCGCCCCACTTGCCGAACGTTGTCTCAGTGACTGTCGGATGGCCGGATTCCACAAACGGCGAGACCAGGTCGTAGATCGGGTCGGATTCGGTGACCAGGGCCCAAGGCCACTCCAAGTAGAAGGTCACCCACTCCCCTTCCGGCTGCGCGGGGGCGACAAACCGGGTCAGGATCACCCGCTCACCGAACGCCGGGAGCATGCGCTGGATGACGGCGGACGCGTCGGCGAACTTCGGCGTGAACCACTCACTCGACGGAGTTCCGAAAACGTTCTGCATGTCAATGACGACGAGTGTGGGTGCCCGGCCGCCGGCCCGCCGATCAGGTGCGCCGATTGTGGCGGCGAGACCGAGCGCGGTGGCGCCCACTGAACCGGCCGCAGGGAAACCGTCGAGCGCGTGCCGCGGCCGAAGGATTCGTCGAGCATCGCTGTCGTGCGGTGGATCGAACGGTCGGTCATCGCTCATGTGCCTACCCGGCGGATTTTCGGACCAGATCATCGAGTGTGAGTTTCGCCGATTTGGATCAGTTCCGTGACCACGTTGTATTCCTCACCCAGTTCATTTTCCCAATCCCACTCATGAGCACGACCATCGAGTTCAAGAGTTTCAACCGAGTCAGCAAATGATAGATCGATTGCCGCCGAGTGATGACCTGTCTTGCAGACAGCCACCGCGCCCTCAGTCAGACCGAAAATCACCGCGTGGTCGGCGCTGTAGACCCAGGTCGGCACACCATCGATGATCTGGGTGATCCCGACCCGAAATACGAACACCTTTGTGATCTGCTCACCGGCATGCTGGAAATAGATGTGGCCATTCGCTTGAGCCTCCGCCAGTCCCTTCGAGTCGGGGTACACCGCTAGCTGCGCATACTCCTCCGCATAGCCCTCGAAATCACTTTCGCTGAGGCTGGTGTTGATACGGAACTCGCCACGATCAGTCGCCACAATGACGTCGTTCCACGAGAAGTAATGTCGGGGCTTCTCTGCAAGTGGTTCCCCGGTTGCGAAACGCCAGTGGGAACCGTTGAAAGAGCACAGAATCCGAATGGATTCATCGCTCAGGTGGAATTTTGAGTGAGTGTTCATTTCGACTCCTACTTGGTGAAGTGGATTCGCTGGTAAGTCGCGATCCCAAGGCCCGGCGTGGCTACGTCGAGGGTGATTGCCGGGCTGTTGAATGTGCTTGTGAACGGCCTGAATACGGCGCTAGACCCGTCAGGGAACTTGATCTGCAACCCCTTACCGTTGTCCGTTTGGCTCTCTGTTAATTGACCCTTTAGGCGCTTCCAGAAATCTTCCGCGGCGCGATGTGGATCAGATGACGAGATGATCCGCACCTTCTTTCCTGCGCCCTTTCGGCCAAAGTAGCCCGCGCCCGAGAGTCGGTACTTTGACTGAAGTCGGTCGAGGCCGGCTCGGAGCGCCGCGTGGGCCGTGGCCGACGAACCTCCTCCGCCGCGCGCGCCCACCTATGCCGCCTTTCCCGCGCGGGCGCGCTCAGCTGGATAGTGAATAACTTCCACTCCCGAGCCCAGTTCACGGCGGATAAGCCGATCATCCGTCCCGTACAGGAAGACCGAGGGCGGCGAGAGGCGCTCAACCATCTCGCCGAGGCCCATGATGAAACCGTGGCGCAACCTACCCTTTCGCCACAGACCGTTGTTCGAGATCGCAACAACTGAACCGGGCGTGACTCCTAGGAAGCAATGGTCGTAGTCGCGCCGATCACACCATCTAATACTCGGGACAACACGTAAACCATGGTCAGCAAACATACGGCCGAGTGCCCTGTTAAGCCAGGTCGCCATCACACGAAAGTGTGGGGGCGCTTCATCCCAGACCGAAAAATCTGGCGAGGTGATACCCCACACTCCCTCGAGGCGGGTGATGAACCGTTCTGGATTGCGGATGAGTCTGCGCAGCTTGCGATCGTCAACATAGAAATTGATCAACGCCCGAGAGCGATCGGCCGCTCCGACGACTTTGTCGAAGGCCAGCATCTCGGATGGCGACTTATCCACCTCAACGAGGGGCAAGACTGGAATCTGATGCTCAGTCGCTACCTCAGCGCCAAGCGGATACCAGGACGGCCTGCCCATAACTAGGACTCGAAGAACATCTTCGAACGTGCGCTCTTCACTTCCGGCATCAGGACCGCGGGATAACATCAAACCGTCCCTTCCGTGCTTTGCCGCGCAGATCGGACTTCGTAGACGGTTGTAGCCGTCGAGATTGGCTGGGTGGGCGCTTGCAGGCGCCCACCCAGCGCTCATTTGTTGCCTGATTAATCACCGGATGCCTTTCGCTTTAAGCCGTTCCTACCGGGGCTAGCGTGGGTGGTCACTGGACGTCCACTGCCGACTCCAGTATGAAGCCGGGGTAGACAAGACTTGGGTCGACACGCCGTAAAAACACAACATATAGTGGCTACGAGTGCCACTTGGCACATTATATGGTGGCCATCTGTCGCGAGGAAACTCCGCGAGCCCACTCCGCCTTCAATCGCCGCGACGGGGCTTCAACGGCCATCCGTGTAAAGCATGCACTAGAGCACCGACACTTCGGTCGGACCGTTATCGGGCCCGCAGTCCCGGCAGATCGCTCTTCTTCCGGCGATCGCCGGTCGAGACCGAGTGCATCGGCCCTACAAGAGCCTTCCGTGGACATAAACGATGAATAAACGATGCCCCAGGGGCGCCAAGAGGCGTCCCACCCGGAAGAAACCGGATCTACCAGGAACTAGTAGGGCGGGCGGGGCTCGAACCCGCGACCAACGGATAATGGCGCACGCGAACCGCGCATTCGACTCTTGCGGGTCTGCCTGGCGCTTACGCGGGTTGGCCGTAGACGGCAACCACAACTGAGCGGTCGAGGCTGTTCTCCGACCAGACTCCTATGAAGGTGTTGGCGCAGTCGGACATGATTGCGAATGCCGCAGGGTCGGCGTACCACTGGTTGATGACGTCGAGGTTGTTGATCGCCAAGGAGTTGTTGATTGCGACGGTCTGGACAGCCTTACCGGTGAAACCCGCGGCCGTTGCGCGACTCTGGGGAGTCGAACCATCTGAGCCGAGGTCACCGGAGAGGGCATGGTTGTTGATTACGTCATCGGCATGCAATTGGGCGGCGAGGCGCAGTGCTGGGCTGATCCTGATGTCCGTCGAGCAGCCCGCTTGATGCTGGACTGTAAAGACGTTGGCGACGACACCGCTGTTGAGTCTCGCGTTATCGGCCGCAGCAGCCGGCGCGGTCGTTGTAGCCACGACGAGCAGAGTGGTGACTACGGCACCAAGTAACGGACCGAGAGTCATCAGTTTGACGTCTCGGAAGAATTCAGGCCGAGACAAGCGAGCGGCGATTGTCTGATCGGCGCAACGCGCCCAGCGGATCGGCGTACAGGCCGCTGAGCGAGACAACGCCGGCACCGAATTCCTGCACCCGGTTACCGAACCCGGTCACCTTGATTTGCCGGGGCGGCAGCAGGGACCGTTCGGAAAAAGCGGCGCGGAACTGCTTCATGCCCTCGGGGTACTCGGTGAACGCCTGCCCG
>JBAXIA010000127.1:0-8465 GCA_037138615.1 Mycobacteriaceae bacterium
CAGAGTCGGTCACCAGCACATCGACGCGATCAATCGGCGAAAAACTAACGAACTCCTCACGCCCGATTTTCGACGAGGCCGCCACCACCACAACAAAGTTCGCGCAGGCAACCATGGCCCGCTTGACGGCAGCCACACCCGGATCGGGGGTAGAGAGGCCGTGGCGAACACTGATCCCGTTGGTTCCGATGAAGGCGATGTCGACTCGCAGCGACTCCAGGGTCCGGACGGTCTGTTCTCCGACGGCGGCCTGCGTCAGTCCCCTGACATTTCCTCCGAGCAGTTGCAGCGAAATCGAACTCAGCGTGGCCAGACGAGCGGCGATCGGCACCGAGTTGGTTACCACGAGCAGTTCGCGGTCCGCGGGCAGCAGAGCCGCCACCCTCGCGGTGGTGGTGCCGGCATCGAACAGGACAGTGGCACCCGATTGCGGGATGAACTCTGCGGCGGTCAGTGCTATCTCGTGCTTATGGCCGGCGCGGGTCGCCTCACGCTCGTCGACGCTGGGTTCCACCAAATGCAGCGCCCGCACCGGAACCGCTCCGCCGTGGACCCGTCGCAGAATGCCAGCGCGGTCGAGCACGGCCAGGTCCCGCCGAACCGTCTCGGTGGTGACGTCGTACGCCCGCGCCAGATCGGTGACCGAGGCGCGTCCGTGGGTCATCACCGTGGTGGCGATGGCCTGCTGGCGTTCCTCCGGGTACATGGTGCTCCGAGTGCTTGGGGTGTGTGTGGGTACGGATGTGGGTTCGTACCCACTTTATGTGGATATATGTTGTTTTACCGCCGACCGTGTGGGAATGTCAACGATTTGCTGTAATCCACTGCATGACCACGCCGAATACGACGGTGCTGCAGGGCGTCCCTGTGGTCCCGGGAGTCCGCTTCGCACCCGTGATCCGGGCTAACCGGCTACCCGGAATCGACGACCTCGACCCCGGAGGCGTTCTGGCTGAGCCAGATCGGCCGGCCGAGGCGGCCCGGTTCGCCAATGCCGCCTCCTCGGTGGCGCAACGGTTACGCGACCGGGCTGCGGCAGCCACGGGGGCGGCCGCGGAGGTGCTCGGCGCCACCGCTCAACTGGCCCAGGACCGTGCCTGGCTGGGATCGGCGGAGAACGCCATCAAAGCCGGCAAGACGGCCGTGCGGGCGACGGCGGAGGCCGCCACCCAGTTCATCGAGATGTTCACCAAAATGGGCGGCCTGATGGCCGAGCGTGTCACCGACCTCAAAGACATCCGCGACCGTGTGATCGCCGAACTCGCCGGCTTACCCGAGCCCGGTGTGCCGATTCCGGCTGAGCCCTCCATTCTGTGCGCGGAGGATCTCGCGCCCGCCGATACCGCCGGTCTGGACCCGCACCGCGTCGTCGGCCTGGCCACCACCCTGGGCGGCCCGACCAGTCACACCGCGATCATCGCCCGCCAGCTCGGGATCCCGTGTGTGGTCGCCGTGCCCGGACTCGACGAGGTTGCGACCGGCACCATGGTGCTGCTGGACGGAAACCGCGGAACCGTCACGCTGGATCCGGACCGGGCCGATGCGGCCGCGGCGGTCGCCGCCGCCGATGTCGCGGCCGCCTCGATGGCGGGCTGGACCGGTCCCGGAACCACGTCCGACGGCCACGCGGTATCGATCCTGGCCAATGTCGCCGATGGGACTGCGGCCAGAGCTGCGCGTCAGGCTCCGGTCGAGGGCGTCGGCCTGTTCCGGACCGAATTGTGTTTCCTGGAGCGCGATTCCGAGCCGAGCGTGGCTGAGCAGGCCTCGATTTACGCGGAGGTTCTCGAAGCATTCGCCGGTCATAAGGTGGTAATCCGCACACTCGATGCCGGATCGGACAAGCCGCTGAAATTCGTCACCACGCCGGAGGAGGCCAACCCTGCATTGGGCGTGCGGGGCTTCCGGATCGTTGGCAGCAACGCCGATCTGGTGGCACGCCAATTGGACGCGATCGCTGCTGCCGCCGAGCAGACCGGTAACCCGCCGTGGGTGATGGCACCGATGATCTCCACCGCCGCCGAGGCAAAACAGTTCGCCGATCTTGCTCGCGAACGCGGCCTCTATCCCGGCGTGATGATCGAGGTGCCCGCCGCCGCTCTGCTGGCCGCCAGGATTCTTGAGCACGTCGAGTTCCTGTCCATCGGAACCAACGACCTGGCGCAGTACACGATGGCCGCTGACCGGATGTCCTCAGATCTGGCCACCTTGACTGACCCGTGGCAGCCCGGAGTCGTCGCGCTTGTCGCAGCCACCGCACGCGCAGGAGCGGCGGTGGGCAAGCCGGTCGGCGTCTGCGGTGAGGCCGCTGCCGATCCGTTAATGGCTTGTGTCCTCACGGGTTTGGGGATTACCTCGCTGTCGGCGGCCGCCTCGGCGGTCACACCGGTGGGCGCCAAATTGGCCTCGGTGACGCTGCAGCAGTGCCGCGACGCCGCCGACGCGGTATTGGCGACTGCCAGTCCGGCCGAGGCGCGCGAGGCGGCGATGGCGGTTCTCGGCTGAGTTTCCTCCACGGATCCGGCGCTATCCACAGGTGCGATCGGCGTGCTGGATCTTGTCGGAGGGCTTCTCTATTATCGAATGTATGTTCGAATCAATGAGTGATGCCGGGGTGGTCGAGGCGATTGGTGAGTCGGCCCGTGCGGAGAACATCGCGTGTGCGCGTCGCCTCGCGGCGATCGCGGAGTTGTATGAGCGCCGCCAGGTTCCAGTGGAGGACGGCCGGGGGCGTGAGTTGTGGCGGATTGATCCGTGGGAGGCGGTGGCCGCTGAGGTGGCTGCGGTCCAGTCGATCACTGCCGGTATGGCCGGTGGGCTGCTGTATCACGCGATCTGTCTGCGTGAGCGGCTGCCTCAGGTGGCGGCGGTGTTCGCGACCGGTGTCATCGACTATCGGACCGTGCGGATGATCGTCGCCCGTACTCTGCTCGCGATTGATCCCGAGGTTCTGGCGGCCATTGATGCTGAGTTGGCTGTGGCGGCGCGCACGTGGGGGCCGCTGTCGATGGCCAAGATGCAGCAGGCTGTCGACGGCATAGTCACCCGCCATGATCCTGATGCGCGGCGTCGTACCGATGCGCGGGCCCGCGGCCGCCATGTCGATATCGCCCATGATCGGGGTACGTCGTATCTGTCGGGTCAGCTGCATCAGACTGATGCCACGTTGCTGGACCGGCGGTTGACCGCGCTGGCCCACACTGTGTGTGAGGGCGATCCCCGCACCATTGAGCAGCGTCGTGCTGATGCGTTGGGTGCGCTGGCTGCCGGTCACACCGTGTTGGTATGTGCGTGTGGCTCATCAGGATGCAGTGCCGCTGACAACGATTCCGCACCCGCGGTGGTGGTACATATCGTGGCTGAGGCCGCCGCTTTGGAGGCAGCGGAGGCCTCGGATCTGCATGGTGAGCGCCCCGAGGATGACACCTTCGAGGAGATCACCAGCCGAGAGCGCCTTGTCGAGGTGATCACCGAGGCCTTCTGCCCGAAGGCGCCACAGCCGGCGGTACCCAGTGCAATCCCGGGGTTCGGGTTCGTGATGGGCGGGACAGCGGTGCCGACCAGTGTTTTGGCTGATCTGGCCGCGCGGGGGATGGCCGAACTGCGACCGGTGATTCATCCCGGTGATAGTCCGCCGGAGCCGCGGTACCGACCCTCGGCGGCGCTGGCGACCTTCGTTCGCTGCCGCGATCTGACATGCCGGTTCCCGGGCTGTGAGTGTCCCGCGGATTTCTGCGATATCGACCACACGATTCCTTACGATCTCGGTGGGCCCACGCACGCCTCCAACCTCAAAGCGCTCTGCCGAAAACATCACCTACTGAAAACTTTTTGGTGCGGATCCGGCGGCTGGCACGACGAGCAGCTTCCCGATGGCACCGTGATCTGGACCGCGCCGACCGGGCACACCTACCGCACCCAACCGGGCAGCACGCTGCTCGTACCGACACTGTGCCGACCCACGGGAACGCTCAATCTGTCACGGCCGCAATCCGGTTCGGCCAACCGCGGTGCCATGATGCCGCGGCGCCGACGAACGCGCGCGGCCGACCGGCACTGCCGAGTGATGGCCGAGCGCCGAAGCTAGCCGACCGGTTCCTTCGCCATCGCGGGGTAGGTCAACTCCAGTTCACCGATATTGGCGGCGGTGGTCACCAATGGCAGAGCCGCGGCCATATCGAGCCCGTCGCGGTACACCTCAGCTCGCAATACGAGGACGAAGTCGTCAGTGATCGGCGGTAGCGACCTGATCGGTTGGTTACCGGCGAGCAGGGAGCAGATCGCGGTGGTGTGCTCCTCCAACACTTTTCGCGCCTGGGGGTATACGTCGAGGGGCGGCGGCACGGTATCGGCAATGAGATCCGCGGTGGTGCGGATGCGCGGGATGCGACTGTCGGAGTCGAGCACGGCAGTATCGACGACGCCGGCAGCTTCCGACAGGTAGTTGCGGACCGCGTCGCCGTAAGTCCGCACCGCGGTAAGGGTTTCTCGGCTCAGCTCGACGACCGCTTCGTCTGACTGTTCCGAGGAGCCCTTGATGATCCGGGTCACCGCGGCATTGAGATAGCGCGAACCAACCTGCAGGGCCGCGTCGATGGCGCGCCGCACCGATCCGTCCGCGCTGCGTGGCCACAGCAGTACCGATGCGGTCAGGCCGACCATCGCCCCCAGGACGATGTCCTCGATCCGGATCAGACCTACCTTCCAGCCGGTGGGCTGGATCAGGTTGAAGACGATGAACACCATCATGGTGAACATGGCCTGGCCGGCCAGGAACGAACCGACCTGCGACACGTAGGTGGAGCCGAACGCCACCACCGGTAGGAGCAACCACATCACTGTCGGATCCACGCCCAGCAGTCCGATGACGACGGCGCCGACCAGGAATCCGATCACGGTGCCGATGATTGCCCGCACCGCCGTGGTTCCGGTCGATGCGGCGCTACTGCGCAGCACCGATAGCGCACCGAGCACCACCCACAGTCCGTTCTGGATCGGAAAGACGATGGTGACCACCACAGCCAGCGCCAGTGCCAATCCGGTCCGCAGGCTGTTGAGCACCGTGACCGATCCGGTGCTGAGATAGCCGCCGAGCGAAGCGATGGCGGCCCGCTTGGTGTACACCCGATCGGCGATCCCGGTTTCGGGGAGCTGCCGTCCAAGCACGCGGGCCCACAGCGGCCGGGCGTCGGCGGCGACGGCGGCGACAATGATCCGACCGGTCAAGCCGATGCTGCCGATCAATGTCCGCCGGCTCAACACGGTGCGGCTGCGGTGCACGGCCGCGGTGTCGTCGGGGTCGGCCAGGATCGCAGCGACGTCATCGCGGTACAGACTGATGGCGACTGTCCGATGCGCGGCAAGGGCGTTATCGAGTTCGATCTGGGCCTCGGCGGGATCGTCGGAACTCAGGACGACGGCGCAGGCCCGCAGCACCCGGGTTGCCGGTGCCGTCATCGGCCCCAGTAGCGCGCCGGTGTCGGAGTCCACCCGGTCACACAACCATTGCAGTTCGGGAGCCACCCGTGCCAGGGCCCGGCTGCCGGCTGTCATGGCGACCGGCCGGACCGCGCCATTGAAGAACCCGGCCCGGAACGCATCCATGGCGGCGCTGACTTCGTTGGCCGAGCAGGTGCCCTCGATTCGATCGGCCAATGCCGCGCATACCCTGGTGGCTTGACGCCGCAGTTCGCTGTCATAGCGGGGCGGAAGTATAAACAGGGCGGCGGGCACGCAGATCAGCAGCGCGATCACCCAGCCGAAGAGCCGATCACCCAGTGGCGCAACGGGTTTGATGCACACCGGTAGGATGAAGATCATCAATGTCGCGCGCTGTCCCGCCGCGACCACCTCGCTGAGCAGGCCGAGGAAGCTCACCAGCACGCCGACCCCGAAGCACAGCGGTACCGCTACCCACGGGTGCGGCGCGGCTAACGTTCCCACCGTGATCAGCACGACACCGTTGAAGGCCAGACCGGCGTACCCCAGCGCCCGGGTGCCGGCACTGCCGGGGAAGTCCGCGGCGATCAGCAGGGCGATCGCACCCAACATGGTGAATATCGGTGTCTGGGTGTCACCGGCAACCGCGAAACTCGCCGCCGCGGCGATCGGCATGAAGATGGCAGCGCGCAGAGCTTTGCGCGCGGCATCGCGCTCAGGGTCACGCTGGCGCAGTTGGTGGAGCAGCCGCGCGATCATCGTGGCGGCACAGTGGCGAAACGTCCCGATTCGAGATGGTCGAGCATCTGGTTGCTGATCCATTCATAGACCTGCGGGGCGCGCTCAAGTGTCGACTGCTCGTAACCCACGAGAAGGTAGATCGCCCAGTCGGCGAACACCTCGGCCTGGCGGGTGTCGCCGACGATATCCATGGCGTACTCGTAGCAGAGGGTGAAGCGATCACGGTCGACCTCCACCTGCACCGCGTGCACATCGGCGTCGACCGAACTCCAGGCCCGGATCGCGGCTTCGGCTCCGTGCGGGAGCGACAGGGCGGCTTCGATGATGTACTGCATCCGCCTGCGTGGATCGGATTCCCGTCGGAGCATGTCGGCGAGTCTGACCGTTCGGTCTTCCCGCCAGTACGCGATCAACCCGCTGGTGTAGGCGCCCCAGCTGGTGAAGTAGTGATAAAACGAGCCCGTCGTCACCCCGAGGCGGCCGCACACCTCCGCCAGTTTGAGCTTGCCGAGGCCGAGGTCGGCAAGGATTTCCAGGCCCGTCTCGAAGTACGCCTCCCTGGCGGCGACGATTGCCATGGTCAAACAGTAAGGCTCCCGGCCCGAGATGCGGCAAACTGTTGCGTATGACGATCCAGATGACCACCGATCACGCCACCCAGGGCGGCTCCGCGGGAGTGCTTGCCGAGGTTCGCACCGTGTTCAACACCGGCCGCACCCGTTCGGTGCAGTGGCGTGAGGACCAGTTGCGGGCCATTGAGCGGATGTGTGAAGAACGCGAGGCCGAGATCTCCGAGGCGTTGACCCGCGACCTGGGCCGCTCGACGTTCGAGGCGTGGCTCGGCGACATCGCCTCGACCAAGGCCGAAGCGGTCTTCGCCCGCAAGCACTTCCGGAAGTGGATGAAGCCGCGCCGCCAGAGCCTGCCCTTGGCGCAGATGCCCGGCCGGGCGTGGGTGCAGTACGACCCACTCGGTGTCGTCCTGGTCATCGGGCCGTGGAACTACCCGTTCTTCCTGTGCATGTCGCCGGTGATCGCCGCCGTCGCCGCCGGCAACGCCGTGGTGGTCAAGCCCTCCGAGTTGGCGCCCGCCACCTCCGAACTGATGGCCCGACTGGTTCCGCTGTACCTGGATCCCCAAGCCGTCCGAGCGGTGGAGGGCGCCGCTGACGTCACCCAGGACCTCATGTCACAGGGTTTCGACCACGCGCTGTTCACCGGCGGCACCGAGATCGGACGCAAGATCATGGCCGCCGCCGCGCCGACGCTGACTCCGGTCACGTTGGAACTCGGCGGCAAGAGCCCGGTATTGGTGCTCGCCGACGCCGACCTCGACGTGACGGCACGACGGATCGCGTGGACCAAACTGCTCAACTCCGGGCAGACGTGCATCGCGCCGGACTACATCCTGGCCGATCGTTCCATCGCCAGGGAGCTCACGGACAAGATCGTGGCCACCATCGCCAAATTCCGTGCGGATCAAGCGGATCCGTCGCTGCGGATCGTCAATGAGCGTCAGTTTGACCGGCTCGTCTCGATTCTCAGCGCGACCGAGGGCACCGTCGTCACCGGCGGCGGCTCCGATCGTGCGACGTTATCCATCGAGCCCACAGTGGTCGTCGACCCTGGCCCCAACGACTCGGTGATGGCCGATGAGATCTTCGGACCGATCCTGCCGATCATCACCGTCGGATCGACCGACGAGGCGGTGGCCTTCGTCAACTCTCGGCCCAAGCCGCTGGCGCTGTACGTGTTCACCTCGTCCCAGCAGAAGGGACGCGACCTGATCGACCGGATGCCCTCGGGTGGGGCCGTTATCAACCACATCGCCATGCACTGCCTGGTGCCGCAGCTGCCGTTCGGCGGTGTCGGGGCCAGCGGGATGGGTGCCTACCACGGGCAGTGGGGCTTCGAGGCGCTCAGCCACCGTCGGGCCGTGCTGGCCAAGCCGGCCAAACCGGACCCAAGCCTGCTGTACCCGCCCTATACCGATCGGGCGATGAAGATCCTGCGCCGCCTGCTCTAGGGTTCAGCCCTATGGGCAAACTTCGCAGCAACGACGACACCTGGGATATCGCCACCAGCGTCGGGTCGACGGCGGTGATGGTGGCCGCGGCCCGGGCCCGCGAGACCGAGAGCGCCCAACCGCTGATCTCTGATCCGTACGCCCGCATCCTGGTCGATGGTGCCGGCACCGGGATGTGGGAGAACTTCATGGACGAGTCCGTGGCGGAGCGGATCAAGACGGCTGACCCCGAGGCCGCCGCAGTCTTCGAGAACATGCT
>JBAXIA010000128.1:0-8442 GCA_037138615.1 Mycobacteriaceae bacterium
GAAGCGCTGAGCTTCGACCTCGGGCCCGTGGAAGCGCTGAGCTTCGACCTCGGGCCCGTGGAAGCGCTGAGCTTCGCGGCTGGTACCGCCTGCCCGGTGTGGGCGGCGGGGGTTCCGGCTCACGGCTGGCTACGCTGATCGACGTGACCCCGACTGAAGACCCTGACGATTCGACTCTGGACCAGCCTGAGACGACACAGTCCGGTGATCCTGGTCCCGATAAGGGTGACAAGAAGCGGTCGGCATTCCGGGAGGGCGCGATCCTCGTCGGGATCGCGGTGGTCCTCTACTACGTGATGTTGACCTTTGTGGCGCGTCCCTACCTGATCCCCTCGGAGTCAATGGAGCCCACACTGCACGGCTGCAAGGGCTGTGTCGGCGACCGGATCATGGTCGACAAGATCACCTATCGGTTCGGGTCCCCGCAGCCCGGTGACGTGATCGTGTTCAAGGGTCCGCCCAATTGGAACGTCGGCTACAAGTCCATCCGCTCTCACAACGTCGCGCTCCGGTGGGTGCAGAACGCGCTGTCGTTCGTCGGGTTCGTGCCCCCGGATGAGAACGATCTGGTTAAGCGGGTCATCGCGGTGGGCGGCCAGACGGTGCAGTGCCGCGCCGATAGCGGGCTGACCGTCGATGGTAAGGCGCTCACACAGCCCTTCCTTGATCCGGTGACGATGATGGCCGACCCGGTGGTCTACCCCTGCCTGGGTAACGAGTTCGGCCCGGTGAGCGTCCCCGAGGGTCGGCTGTGGGTGATGGGCGACAATCGCACTCACTCGGCAGACTCCCGTGCGCACTGTGCCAGCACTCCCGCCGAGGCCCAGAAGGGCATCCTGTGCACCGGCGACCCGGACGCGGGCACGATTCCGGTGGACAATGTCATCGGCAAGGCCCAGTTCATCGCATGGCCGCCGTCGCGTTGGGGTGGTGTTTCCTCGTTCGATCCGCAACAGGGTTGACCATGCCGACGATCACGTGGCCGCCGCGCGCGGTCATCCGGCGTTCATCGGGACTGCGCACGCTGGAGTCGGCCCTCTACCGCAGCGGCATGGGGCCGGTGGCCGGTGTCGATGAGGTTGGCCGCGGCGCCTGCGCCGGACCGTTGGTCGTCGCCGCATGCGTTTTGGGTCCCAACCGGATGGAGAGTCTCGCCGCGCTCGACGACTCCAAGAAGCTCACCGCCAAGATGCGCGAGGAGCTCTTTCCGCTCATTCGGCGCTACGCGCTGGCCTACCACGTGGTGTTCATTCCACCCGCCGAGGTGGACCGCTGTGGTGTGCACGCGGCCAACATCGAGGGTATGCGACGCGCGGTCGCCGGACTGACGCTGCGGCCCGAATACGTTCTCTCCGATGGCTTCCGGGTGCCCGGGCTGCCGATGCCGTCACTGCCGGTGATCGGTGGCGACGCGGCGGCGGCCTGTATCGCGGCGGCCAGTGTGCTCGCCAAGGTCAGCCGCGACCGGCTGATGGTGGCCATGGACGATGAGCATCCCGGCTACGGATTCGCTGAACACAAGGGCTACAGCACGGCGGCGCACAGCTCGGCACTGGCACAGCGGGGTCCGTGCATCCAGCACCGCCACTCGTTCATCAACGTTCGGCGGGCGACACCGGTGCAGAACCACGGCGAGGGGTGGGACAGGATGGAAGTGCGTGCGACCGAACCGATTGACACGACCGTTCACCATGAAGGACTGCTGAGCTGATGAGTGCCGAGGATCTCGAGAAATACGAAACCGAGATGGAGCTCTCGCTGTACCGCGAATACAAGGACATCGTGGGGCAGTTCAGCTACGTCGTGGAGACTGAGCGTCGTTTTTATCTGGCCAACAGTGTCGAGTTGGTGCCGCGCAACACCGAGGGTGAGGTGTACTTCGAGCTTCGGCTGGCCGACGCCTGGGTGTGGGATATGTACCGGCCGGCGCGGTTCGTCAAGCAGGTCCGGGTAATCACCTTCAAGGACGTCAACATCGAAGAGGTCGACAAGCCGGATCTGCGCCTGCCGGAGTAGTCGGGCTGTGCACGGGTGAGGCACTGGGGATAACCCCGGCCGCGAGGCGCCTGTCCGTCAGAATCTGTCGCCGGCGCGGGCCACGGTGGCTGTATGACGTCTCCGCCGTTGACCCGGAACGAACTCGGCGCGCTCGGCGAGCAGTTGGCTGTCGAGCATCTGCGCACGCTCGGACTGCGGATCCTGGCCCGCAACTGGCGTTGTCGCTACGGCGAACTTGATGTGATCGCCGCCGACGGTGACCGCACGGTGGTGTTCATTGAGGTAAAGACCCGCAGCGGTGACGGATTCGGCGGTATCGCCGAGGCGGTGACGCGTGCGAAGGTGCGCCGGATCCGTCGTCTGGCCGCCATCTGGCTGGCGGGCCAGGACACCAGCTGGGCGCATGTCCGTATCGACGTGATCGGCGTTCGCATCGGGCGTCGCCGAGTTCCCGAGTTGACGTACCTGCGTGGAGTGGGCTGATGGCACGGGTCGGGTGGGTGGGCTGATGGCACGGGTCGGGTGGGTGGGCCAATGGCCCTAGGACGGGCGTTCTCGGTCGCGGTGCGCGGCCTTGACGGGGACATCGTGGAGATCGAAGCCGATATCAGCTCAGGGCTTCCAGGTGTGCACCTGGTCGGGCTACCTGACGCCGCTCTGCAGGAGTCTCGGGATCGAGTGCGCGCGGCGATCACCAACTGCGGCAACACCTGGCCGATGTCACGGCTGACACTGGCGTTGTCGCCGGCCACCCTGCCCAAGACCGGGTCGCTATATGACATCGCCCTGGCCTGCTCGGTGCTCTCGGCCGGGCGTAAGAAGCCCTGGGACCGGCTGGAGAAAACGGTGCTACTCGGCGAATTGGCCCTCGACGGCCGGATCCGTCCGGTGCGCGGCGTGCTGCCCGCGGTGCTGGCCGCCAAGCGCCAGGGCTGGCCCGCCATCGTCGTTCCGATCACCAACCTGGCCGAGGCCAGCCTGGTGGACGGGATCGAGGTGCTCGGTGTTCGCACGCTGCGCCAGATGCAGCAGTGGCTGGACAGCGGCACAGGATTGGACGAACGGGTCTCGATACCGCCCCCCGATGACCAGCCGCTTGCCGATCTCGCCGATGTCGTGGGACAGGCCCAGGCCCGGTTCGCGGTCGAGGTTGCGGCTGCCGGTGCCCACCACCTCATGCTCACCGGACCGCCCGGTGTGGGTAAAACCATGCTGGCCCAACGACTTCCGGGCCTGCTGCCCGATCTCACCCACAGCGAGGCACTGGAGGTGACGGCGATCCACTCGGTTGCGGGCCTGCTGTCGGAACGTATACCGCTGGTCACCCGGCCGCCGCTGATCGCGCCGCATCATTCCTCCAGCGTGACCGCCCTGGTCGGTGGTGGCTCCGGCCTGGCTCGGCCGGGGGCGATCAGCCGTGCCCATCGGGGTGTGCTCTTCCTCGACGAGTGCGCCGAGATCGGAACTAGCGCACTGGAGGCGCTGCGAACTCCGTTGGAGGACGGTGAGATCCGGCTCGCTCGCCGCGACGGTGTGGTGTGCTACCCGGCCCGGTTCCAGTTGATCTTGGCCGCCAACCCGTGCCCCTGCGCGAAGACCGATCCGCGTGACTGCATCTGCTCGTCGTTGCAGAAGCGCCGCTATCTGGGCAAGCTATCCGGTCCACTGCTCGACCGGGTTGATCTGCGAGTGGAGATGCATACCGTGCGCGCGGGGGCCTTCGCGGCTGAGGCTGCCGAAAGTAGCGCGCAGGTCCGTGCCCGGGTGTCCCAGGCCCGCGCTGCCGCCGCCGAACGGTGGCAGTCCTACGGGTACACCACCAACGCTGAGGTCACCGGTCCCGTTCTGCGGCGTCGGTTCCGCCTAAGCACGCCGGTGATGGCTCCACTGAAGGCCGCGATGGAGCGCGGGCTCATCAGCCTTCGCGGAGTCGACAGGTCGTTGCGAGTCGCGTGGACCCTCGCGGATTTGGCCGGCCGCACCACACCCGATCTCAACGATGTGTCAGTGGCGCTCAGCTTCCGGCAGGCGGAGGTCAAGCCATGAGCTCTAATGCCGAAACGTTGGCCTGGGCCTATCTCTCCCGGGTCGCCGAGGCACCGTGCGCTGATTTGTCCGCTCTGGTTCGCAGTGTCGGTCCGGTGGAGGCGGCCGAGCGTATCCGATGCGGCGAGGTCGGTGACACCCTGGCGCAGCGCACTGAGGCCAGACGCGATGTCGACTGCGCAGCTGAGGACCTCGAGATCCTCACGCGTCGTGGCGGTCGGTTGATCACCCGCGACGATGACGAATGGCCGGGTCTTGCGTTCGCCTCGTTCAACGGAGCGCCGGTGCGGGATAGGCAGCAGGGTCGGGCGCCGCTGGCGTTGTGGGCGATCGGACTCCTGCGACTCGATGAAATCGCCGAGCGTGCAGCGGCCATCGTCGGGACGCGGGCCTCGACGGCCTACGGTGAGCATGTCGCGGCGGATCTGTCAGCCGGTTTGGCCGAACATGAGGTCGTCGTCGTCTCCGGCGGCGCGTACGGCATCGACGGCGCCGCCCACCGCGCCGCGCTTGCCGCCGACGGTATGACGGTGGCGGTGTTGGCCGGGGGAGTCGACGTTCCCTACCCGGCCGGCCACTCCGCCCTGCTGCACCGCATTGCCGGAACCGGACTGCTGGTCAGCGAGTACCCACCCGGTGTGCGGCCGGCCCGGCACCGTTTCCTTACTCGCAACCGGCTGGTGGCCGCGCTGTCAGGGGCAACCGTGGTGGTCGAGGCCGGTATCCGCAGCGGCGCCGCGAGCACGGCAGCCTGGGCGCGTGCCCTGGGCCGGGTGGTGTGTGCAGTGCCCGGGCCTATCACCTCGTCAGCCTCGACAGGCTGCCACGTGCTGCTGCAAGCTGGGGCGGATCTCGTCACCCGTGCTGACGAGATCCGCGAAATCATCGGCCGCGCAGGCGAACTCGCCGATGAGCAGCCTCATCCGACTGATGCGCTGGACGCGCTGACCGACACCGAGCGTCAGGTGTATGAGGCACTGCCGGGCCGCGGCACCCGCACCCCCGATGAGATCGCCGTCGCATCCGGTCTACCGGCCACCGAGGTTCTGGGTCCGCTGGCGATGCTCGAGATCGCCGGACTCATCGAACGACAGGACGGGAGGTGGCGTTTGGCTCGCAGGCCCGCGAAGTCCCAGAGCCGTCACCGCTGAGGCCATCGGCGATATGCCCGTAAGGGATAGTCACCGGCGGAAGGTCCATGCTGTCGATCATCGGTGGCGATAGTGTTTGTGACCTGAGTGCCGCAACGGCTCGCGCTCGTGGAGGAGGTTCGGTTGGCTGGGCGACGTATGCCGCGTCCCCGCGAAATCATGCCTTTGATCGGCACACCGGATCGCACCAAGTCCCGTATTCAGCGGCGACTGGCGCGTTGCGGCAGCGTCTGGGACGTCCGAGAACTCGCCCGTAGGCGGGTGCCTCGGGCGGTGTTCGACTACACGGACGGAGCCGCCGGCTCCGAGGCGACGCTGGATCGGTCGCGCGACGCCTATACGCGCGTCGAGTTCAGCCCCCGAGTGCTGCGCGATGTGTCATCGGTGGACACCGAAGTCGAGATGCTCGGAGTCCGATCGGCATTGCCCTTCGTCCTCGCACCGACCGGATTCACCCGACTGATGAATCACGTCGGCGAACCGGCCGTGGCCGCAGTCGCCCGCGACTGCGGGATCCCCTATGGACTCTCGACTCTGGGTACGACGTCAATCGAAGATCTTGCCGCCGCGGCACCGCACACGCGCAGATGGTTCCAGCTCTATGTCTGGCGCGACCGTGACGCGACCGGGGCATTGATCCGGCGCGCACAGGAGGCCGACTACGACACCCTGATCCTGACCGTGGACACCGCGGTCGGCGGTATCCGCCTGCGTGACGTCCGTAATGGTTTGACGATCCCGCCCCAACTCACCCTTCGCACCATGACCGAGATGGCCCGGTTTCCGCGCTGGTGGATGAACGTGCTCACGACTGAGCCGCTGCGATTTGCCTCCCTCGACTCCACCGGTGGCACTGTCGGCGATCTGCTCACCCGTGTGTTCGACCCGGGCATCACTGCCGATGACGTCGTCTGGTTGCGCAGCGTATGGGACGGCAAGCTCATGGTGAAGGGTGTGCAGAGCGTCGATGACGCGATCCTTCTCGCACAACTTGGCGTCGATGCGATCGTGCTCTCGAATCACGGCGGCCGTCAGATAGACAAGGGCAATGTCCCGCTTGAGATCCTGCCCGCGGTAGTTCAGGCAGTCGGCGCCCAACTAGAGGTGTACATCGACGGCGGCATCATGAGCGGGACCGACATCGTTGCTGCGCTGGCGTTGGGCGCCCACGGCACCCTTGTCGGCAGGGCCTACCTCTACGGCCTGATGGCCGGCGGATACGACGGAGTAGCCCGGGTGGTTGAGATCCTCGACAAGGAGATCCGGACCACGATGCAGCTGATCGGTGCCACCTCGATTGCCGAATTACGGGGGGCCCAGGTGCGACTGCGTCCGTGACGGTTTCGGAGCCGGACACGCCCGCGTCGCTCACCGGTGGTTCGGGGCTGATCTGCCACCGTAAGACGGTGGACGACGGGTACGCGGCGATTCTGGAGGAGTACGCCGAACATCTCGCGCTCGAACGCGGCCGATCCGACCACACCCGCCGGGCATACCTGGCAGACCTGCGGTCGCTGTTCTCCTTCCTGGACGAGCGAGCCCCCGGCGCCGGACTGGCCGCGTTGAGCCTGCCGGTGCTGCGCGGATGGTTGGCCGCCCAGGCCGGCGCGGGTGCGGCCCGCACCACGTTGGCGCGGCGCACCTCGGCGGCCAAGACCTTCACCGCCTGGGCGTCCCGACGCGGGGTGCTGGCGGCCGACCCGGGCGCCCGACTTCAGGTGCCCAAGGCCCGCCGCACTCTGCCGGCGGTGTTGCGCCAGGATCAGGCACTCGCCGCGATGGAGGCCGCCGACCTCGGCGCCGAGCAGGGCGACCCGCTGGCGCTGCGCGACCGTCTCATCGTTGAGATGCTCTACGCCACCGGAATTCGCGTCAGCGAACTGTGCGGCCTTGACATCGACGATGTCGATAGCGGCCGCCGGTTACTGAGGGTGTTGGGCAAGGGCAACAAACAGCGCACCGTCCCGTTCGGTAAGCCAGCGGGCGCAGCGCTGAATGCCTGGCTCGTCGACGGCCGCCCCACCCTGATCACATCGGAGTCCGGCCCGGCTCTGCTGCTGGGTCCGCGCGGGCGCCGGCTCGACCCGAGGCAGGCCCGAACCGTGGTGCACCAGACCATGGCGGCCGTCGATGGCGCCCCGGATATCGGACCGCATGGACTGCGCCACAGTGCAGCCACCCATCTGCTGGAAGGCGGGGCGGACCTGCGCGTCGTACAGGAACTCCTGGGCCACACCAGTCTCGCCACCACCCAGCTCTATACGCACGTCACCGTCGCCCGGCTACGCGCCGTCCACGACCAGGCCCACCCGAGGGCCTGACCCGCGTTAGGGATTCAGCGGCTTGAGCCGAACCGGCGTCGTTATGAGCAACCCCAGCGGATCCACGTAATCGGCCCGAGAGGCCGGCCCCCACATCGCACCCCAGTGCAGGCAGGCCGAAGCTGGACACCCCGGATGCCCGGGCGCCAGGCGTCCCAGCGCGCTCGATGACGCAACCACCTGCCCTGGGCGCACGGTGGCCTCGACCGGCTCGTAGCTGGTTCGCAGCCCCCCGGGGTGGGCTACCGAGACAACTGGCCGCCCGGCCAACAGGCCAGCAAAGACCACGGTTCCCGCCCCGGCGGAGTAGACCGGCTGACCGGGCATGCCGATCAGGTCGACACCGCGATGACCGGGCCGCCAATCCGGGGAGGGGGCGTCGAATAACCGACAGATGACCGGAACCCCAGGCCGCAGCGGCCACCGCAGCCCGATATCGTCGGCGCGGGCCGGTGCCGCCCATACCAACGCCACCACCAGAGCCGCCACGATCCGCATCCACACAGTTCAGCGCCTCGCGAGGAGGTTCGGAGTGCGCACTGCCCCCGGTTGTGCACAGCCCGGGCGCTGGGGACAGAGCACCCCTTTCAGCGGTGTAAACTTCGACACGCAACTCGCGCGAGCGGGTTGACTTCGCGCGTCTGTATACAAGGTCGCCATGTCGATACTTGTCCCACGCACGCCGGTTGGTCTCGTCCAGAGGGGAATCCCCAAGGCCGGGTCGGCATGCGAGCAGGCGCCAGGGCCCGGCTACACCCGTCGCCGGGCGACAACCGACAACCCCATAAGGACATAGCCACCATGGCTGTTGTAACCATGAAGCAGCTGCTTGACAGCGGCGCTCACTTCGGGCATCAGACCCGACGCTGGAATCCCAAGATGAAGCGGTTCATCTTCACCGACCGCAACGGCATCTACATCATCGA
>JBAXIA010000129.1:0-8406 GCA_037138615.1 Mycobacteriaceae bacterium
GTCTGATAGCGCCAGCAGGGTGCTGGCGCCGGGGTCTGATAGCGCCAGCAGGGTGGCAGTCACGGGTTCCATTGCGCTGAGCATCGAAATCACCGTACTACCGCGGTCGGGGCGATCAGCCAGTCAGCGACGCGGCGTCGACATTGAGCACAGTGGCGACTGCCTGGGCGGTGACCGGCCCCTCGCGCAGGATTTTCGGCGCCTCGCCGGTGAGGTCGACGATCGTCGAAGCGGCCTGCTGCTCAGCGGGTCCACCGTCGAGATAGACGTCGACGAGGTCCCCGAGTTGACGTTGCGCCTCTACAGCCGTGGCGGCCGCGGGCTGTCCAGAGATATTCGCGCTGGAGACAGCCATCGGTCCGATCTCGCGCAGTACTTCCAGCGCGACTGGCTGCAATGGCATGCGCAGCATCACCGTGCCGCGGGCGTCTCCAAGATCCCACTGCAACGAGGGTGCCTGCTGTACCACCAGACTCAAGGCGCCGGGCCAGAAGGCGCGGATCAACTCGTGTGCCGCGTCCGGAACGGAGTAGACCAACCCAGAGATGGTGTGCCAGGAGCCGACGAGAACCCCGACGGGCATATCGCGGCCCCGGCCCTTGGCCGCGAGCAGGCTCGCCACCGCGCGACTGTCGAAGGCGTCGGCACCGATGCCGTACACCGTGTCGGTGGGCATGACCACCAGTCGGCCGCTCTTGATGGTGTCTACCGCCGCCGCGATGGCGTCGGCGCGGTTCTGCGGGTCGCGGCAGTCCAACATCCGGGCCACTATCGATCACCTCGCTGCAGTGCACGCGCCGTCACGAAACGGGGTCGGCCGGTCAGATCGCGGTGCGCTGTGATGTCACCGAAAACCCCGGCGCGGATCATTATCCGGGCGGTGGCCTCCGACGTGGTGTCATCGTGTTCCACCGCCAGCAGACCGCCGGGTTTGAGCCAGTCGGCCGCACGACCGACCAACGGTTCGATTACCGACATTCCGTCGGCTCCGGCGAACAGCGCGTGGGCCGGGTCATGTCGGGCCACTTCGGGTTCTAGCGCAGTGCCGATGGGGATATACGGCGGATTGGCCACCACCAGGTCGACGCTGCCGATGAGTTCGGCCAGCAGGCCGGCGTCGGTAACGTCACCGTGCACCAGGCGCACCGTGGTACCGGCAGCATTCCGCCGCGCATAGCCCAGGGCCGTCGCGTCATCGTCCACGGCGATCACCCTGGCCCGAGGTCGCTGTGATGCTAGCGCGATCGCGAGCGCACCGGATCCGGTACACAGATCAAGGATCACCGCATCACCCGGAAGTGGTTGCGCCAGAGCCCATTCCAGCATCGCCTCAGTTTCCGGTCGTGGGGTGAACACCCCGGGACCGACATGTAGTTGCACTGGGCCGAACGGCGCGGTTCCAGTGATGTGTTGCAGCGGAGTGCGCTGAGCTCGCGTCGCAATCGCCTGGTCAAAACGGTCGAAGAATTCCGGACCGGGAGCATCGAGAAGTGCCAGCCGACCACGGTCAGTGCCGACGAGGTGTGCAGCGAGCAGCTCGGCATCGGTTCGGGCCGAGTCGATTCCGGCACGGGCAAGAGTCGCAGTTGCGGCGAGGATCGCCTCACGAAGGAGTGTCATGCCTGCTGCAACCGGGTTTGCTTGTCCGCGGCGGCAAGGGCATCGAGCAGGTCATCGAGATCACCTTCGAGAACCTGATCAAGGTTGTGCGCCTTGAAATTGATCCGGTGGTCGGCGATCCGATTCTCCGGGAAGTTATAGGTGCGGATCCGCTCGCTGCGATCCACGGTGCGGATCTGGCTGGCCCGGTCGGCTGAGGCATCCGCCGACGCCTGCTCCTCGGCCAGCACCTGCAGTCGCGCGGCCAGCACCTGCATGGCGCGCGCCTTGTTCTGCAACTGCGAGCGCTCGTTCTGACAGGTGACGACGATCCCGGTGGGCAGATGGGTGATACGCACCGCCGAGTCGGTGGTGTTCACACCCTGCCCACCCTTACCCGAGGAGCGGTAGACGTCGATGCGCAGATCGGAATCATCGATCTGGACCTGCTCAACCTCGTCGGGTTCGGGATAGACCAGAACACCGGCAGCGGAGGTGTGAACTCGCCCTTGGGATTCGGTGACCGGCACCCGTTGCACACGGTGCACGCCACCCTCCCACTTCAGCCGTGACCAGACGCCGTCGCTCGAGTCGCCCCTGCTGGCGATCGAGATGGTTGCTTCCTTGTACCCGCCGAGATCGGAGAACGTCTCGTCAAGGACGGATACCGTCCAGCCGTGGCGCTCGGCATATCGGATGTACATCCGGGCCAGGTCGGCGGCGAACAGGGCAGACTCCTCCCCGCCCTCACCGGATTTCACCTCGAGGACGATGTCATCTGCATCGTGGGGATCGCGTGGTGCCAGCATGTCAGTCAGTTGATCGTCGAGTTCGGCGACAGTGTTCTCCAACTCGATCACTTCAGCGGCGAATGATGAATCGTCAGCGGCGAGTTCACGAGCCGCCTCCAGGTCACCGCGGGCGGCCTGCAATTTGCGGTAGGTCGCCGCGATCGGCGCCAGTTGCGCAAACCGCTTACCTACCCGTCGCGCATTGACCGCGTCATTGTGCAACTCCGGGTCGGACAGCTGTCGTTCCAGATCGGCGTGCTCAGCCAGCACGGTATCGACGGCGTCAGCTTGAGCGCTGTGCGTCAAAAGTCCGTCCTCACGTCGCGGGGGCCTGAAACGCAAACCGACGCCCGGCCTCTCGCAGCAGCGAAAGTTCGGGCGTCGGCGGTAAAGCTAGCTGTCGGCAGGCGTCGCGTCGGCCTCAGGCGTCTCGACGGTCTGCTTCGATCCCGGCCGCTTGCCGTAGCGCTTCTCGAAGCGGGCGACCCGGCCGCCGCTGTCGAGGATCTTCTGCTTGCCGGTGTAGAAGGGGTGGCACTGGGAGCACACCTCGACCACGATGTGGCCGCTCTCCTTGGTGCTACGGGTGGTGAAACTGTTGCCGCAGCCGCAGACCACGGTGGTCTCGCCGTAGGCGGGGTGAATGCCGGTCTTCATGGTGTCCTCTACATTTCGTGGTCGCCGGGTCGCCGACTGGATGGATCTCCCGCGGGCGTGAACCGGTACCTGAGGTTTGTCTGTCCCGATTATGCCAGGTCGGACACGTCCGACCCAAACGGCAGGTATTGGCCGCCGCGGCCCTCGCGGTGCCACAGCACGCCACCGGGCACGTCAAGGCCCTGGGCGCTCAGCGCGCGCTTGACGATCTTGTTGGTCGCGGTGGCCGGCAGGTCATCGGCGAGCCACACATAGCGGGGCCACGCCTTAGGTGATAGGTCCGGTTGATCGGCGAGAAAGGCGCCGAACTCCTCAGGTGTCAGGCTGGCGTCGTCGGCCAGCACGACCGCCGCCATCACCGCATCCCCCACCTGCTGGTCTGGAACGGCATAGACGGCCACCCGGTTGATCGGCGGCAACCGGTGCAGAACTCGTTCGATCGGCGCGGTCGTGAGGTTCTCGCCGTCCACCCGCAGCCAGTCTCCGGTGCGCCCGGCCAGGTAGATCCAGCCCTGAGCATCGCGGTAGGCCAGATCGCCAGACCAGTACATACCGTGGCGCAGCCGATCGCTGGTGGCGTGCGCGTCGTTGTAGTAGCCGCCGAACAGCCCGGCACCGGTGGTATTGACGATTTCGCCGATCGCCTCGTCGCCGTTGACCAGCGCGCCGGAATCGTCGAATACCGCCGACGGGCACTCGGTGACGGTATCGGCGTTGTAGATCGCCACACCGGGAAATCCGCGACCGACCGAGCCGGACGGGCAGTCGCCATCGCGGGTGATGATCACCGCGCCCTCGGTGGACCCGAAGCCGTCCCACACCGTGCAGTCGAAGCGTCGCCCGAATTCAGTGATATCGCGTTCGGCGGCCTCGTTGCCGAACGCGACGCGCAGCGGGTTATCGGCGTCCCCGGGTTCCTCAGGTGTCGCCAGGACGTAGGCCAACGGCTTGCCGACGTAGTTCATGTAGGTCACGCCGTAGCGGCGAAGATCACCCAGCAGACCCGAGGCCGAGAACGTCGCCGGCGCCATGGCCGCCCCGGCGGTCAGAGCCACCGACCAACCGGCCATCAGCGCGTTGGAATGAAACAGCGGCATCGACAGGTAACAGACGTCGGCTGCGGTGATCGAAAACCGTTGCACCAGAGAACCTCCGGAGAACGGCACCATCATGTGAGCTACCTGAACCGCTTTCGGCTCACCGCTGGTGCCGGAGGTGAAGATCAGCATGAAGGTGTCGCCTGGGCCCACTTCGCGATACGGGTTCAACTCTGCTACCCCGGCCACCATCTCGGCCCACTGCTCGGAGTCGACGTCGATCACCCGCACATCCGGCAGATCGATACCGTCGAGCAGGCCGCGGTGGGCTTCGTCGGTGAGCAGTACCTGGCAATCGGCCCGGGTGATATCGCGCGCTAATTCCTGTCCGCGCCGGGTGTTATTGATACCGCACAGGACGTAACCTCCCAGACCTGCCGCAGCCATCGCGGTGAGCATCTGAGGGGTGTTACCCAGCAATGTCCCGATATGCAGAGGCCGGTCGGGGTCGGACAGAGCAATCAGGGCGGCGGCGTGGCGCGCGGCCTCGTCGATATGTTCACGCCAACTCCACACCCGGTCGCCGTACTTCATCGCGGGGCCGGGGTCACCAGAACGGTCACGGAGCAACTGCTGGACGGTATCCGCCACGTCAGAGGGATTCAGCCAAGGTAGGCGTCAGCCGTCAGTCGGAGTCCATCGAGCCCGGCGCCGTCTTGGACACCTGAACCAGGAACTCGTAGTTAGTCTTGGTCTTCCGCAGCTGGCTCATCAGCAGATCGATCGCCTGATGCGAATCCAGACCGCTCAGCACCCGGCGCAACTTGTGCACGACCGCGAACTCGTCAGTCGAGAGCAGTAACTCATCCTTGCGGGTACCGGACGGATTGACATCTACCGCCGGGAACACCCGACGCTCGGCGATCTTGCGATCAAGCTTGAGTTCGGCGTTGCCGGTGCCCTTGAACTCCTCGAAGATCACCGTGTCGCCGGTGGATCCGGTCTCGACCATGGCGGTGGCAATGATGGTCAGTGAACCACCGTGCTCGATATTGCGTGCCGCCCCGAGGAAACGCTTCGGCGGGTACAGCGCGGTCGAGTCGACGCCACCGGACAGGATGCGCCCCGAGGCCGGCGAAGCATTGTTGTAAGCGCGGCCCAGGCGGGTGATCGAGTCGAGCAGCACCACCACATCCCTACCCTGCTCCACCAGTCGCTTGGCCCGCTCGATGGCGAGTTCGGCGGCCTGGGTGTGATCGGACGGCGGGCGGTCGAAGGTGGAGGCGATAACCTCACCCTTGACCGAGCGCTGCATGTCGGTGACCTCTTCGGGCCGTTCGTCGACGAGCACGACCATGAGGTGGCACTCCGGATTGTTCTTGGTGATCGCGTTGGCGATGTCCTGCATGATCGTGGTCTTGCCGGCCTTGGGCGGCGAAACGATCAGGGCGCGCTGGCCCTTGCCGATCGGCATGATCAGGTCGATGACACGGGTGGTCAGCTTCTCCGGGGTGGTCTCCAGGCGCAGCCGCTGATTGGGGTACAGCGGGGTCAGCTTGCCGAACTCGGGACGCTTGCGGGCGTCCTCGACCGGGCCGCCGTTGACGCTGTCCAGGCGCACCAGGGGGTTGAACTTCTGGCGCTGGTTTTGGCCGGCGCCCTCACCCTCACGGGCCACTCGCACCGCACCGGTCACGGCATCACCCCGGCGTAGGCCGTTCTTACGGACCATGTTCATCGACACGTACACATCGTTGGGGCCCGCCAGATAACCGGAGGTCCGTACGAAGGCGTAGTTGTCGAGAACGTCGAGGATCCCGGCGACCGGCTGGACGACGTCGTCCTCGCGCAGCTCGGCCTCGCCGCCGCCGGCACCTCCTTCGCCACCGGGGCGTTCACTGCGCCGACGCCGATCGCGGAACCGGCGCCCGCGGCGTCCGCCGCGGCCGTCGCCGTCATCGTCACGGTTTTGCTGGCCTCCGGACTCCCCGCCCTGGTCGGCAGAATCCCGGTTGTCGCCGCGATTGTCGGCTCGGCGCTCGGTGCCGTCGCCTCTGCGGTCGTTGCGCTCAGGACGACGGTTGTCGTCGCCGCCGGCATCGGTCCGGGGGGTCTCGGCATCGGCCCGGGGGGTCTCGTCGGGAGCTGGGGCCTGCCTGCGGCTGCTATCACTGCTCGCGGTTCCGCCGCCGTTCTGGGTTTCCCGGATTGCGGAGATCAACTCGTTTTTACGCATCCCGGAGGTCGCCTTGACGCCGACGCTGTTGGCCAGCGCGCGCAGTTCCGGCAACACCATGGTCGCCAGCGAACCGTCGGCGGAGTCGGGGCTGTCGGATTTCACGGCGGCCGGCGACTCCGTCGGCGGAGTGCGGTCTTCGGCCGTGATGAGGTCCGTATCGGTCACGGATTTCCTTTCTTTCCCTCGCGTCCTGCATGGTGCGGGGGTTTCTGGCGTTCAGCTGATTCGCTGTACGCGGCGCATCACCGTCATCGGTGTCGACTGGGTGGATGCAGCGGCGGGCGCTTGACGGCCAACCGTAAGTCCACTGACTGCAATGCGAAGATTTTGGTGATCGTCCTAGTTTCGGCGCAGGTAAACACGCTGCGGTTGCCGGACACAGTGAGGATAGCCGCCTTTGCTGCCCTAAGCAACAAGGCTCACCCGCGGGGGTGTGGAACCGCTATCGGGATGCTCGAACCCCAGCGTATCGGGCCGCCGACGGCCATCTCGCCGGTAGCGAACCCGTTAGCCGTACCGAAGTCGAGCGCTTCGGTCGGCAATTCGCTGCCGGCGGTGAGCGCCAGGACGGCCGGACCGGCTCCGGAGAGAACCGCCGGTACACCGCAGGCCCGCAGAACCCGAAGGTATTCCGCACTGGCCGGCATCGCCGCCGCGCGCTGCGGCTGGTGCAGCACGTCTTCGGTGGCCGCCAGCAGCAAGTCCGGGCGTTCGGTCAGCGCCACCACCAGCAACGCGGCCCGACTGACATTGAACCGCGCTGCGTCATGGCTGACCTGCCCCGGCAACAGCACCCGTGTCTCGGCGGTGGAGGACCGAACCTCGGGGATTCCGGGGAACAGCCGGATATCGGGGTGCAGCCGCAACCGGGCCGCGGAGTAGTCGGGCGTACCGGAGCCGGCCTCGGTCCATGACACCACCGCCCCGCCGAGCACCGCCGCCGAGGCGTTATCCGGATGACCTTCGAATTCTGAGGACAGCTGGATCAACTGCGCATCGGTGAACGGTTCGCTATTCACCTGTGCCACAAGGGCATTGACGGTTGCCAACCCACCCACGACGGCTGCGGCCGAGGAGCCGAGGCCGCGGGAGTGCGGGATCGCGTTGCGACAGCGGACTACCAGGCCGGCGGCGTGAAAGCCCGCAACCTCGAGACCACGGTGGATGGCCGCGACCACAAGATGTTCGGGACCCGCCGGCACCTGACCGGCGCCCTCGCCGGTGACCTCGACGATCAGGCCGGCGTCGGTTGTCTCGACCACGATCTGGTCATAGAGCCCCAGCGCCAGCCCCATGCTGTCGAAGCCGGGGCCGAGGTTGGCGCTGGAGGCCGCCACCTCGGAGGTGCCGGTCAGCCCGGCGGGCAGCAGAACGGTCACCGACGGCTCACCGGTTCTCAGCCCAACCCGAGGGCGGCGACAACGGCACTCGGGTCGACCGGAACCGGGGTGACGGGCGGCATATCCCGCAGGGCGGTGTCGGGGTCCTTCAGTCCGTGCCCGGTGACGGTGCAGACCACCGTCGAACCCGGACGCACCCAGCCGTCCTCGGCCGCCTTGAGCAGACCGGCGACGCTCGCCGCCGATGCCGGCTCCACGAATACGCCCTCTTCGCGGGCCAGCAGACGGTAGGCGCTGAGTAGTTCGGTGTCGGTGGCTGCCAGGAACCTTCCGCCGGACTCCTCGCGCGCGGCCATTGCGCCGTCCCAGGACGCCGGGGAGCCGATCCGGATGGCGGTGGCCAGGGTTTCTGGGTTGCTGACCGGCTTACCGAGCACCAGCGGCGCGGCGCCGGCAGCCTGGGTGCCGAGCATTCTGGGCAGCTTGTCGGTCAACCCGTCGCGGTGGTACTCCGTATAGCCCTTCCAATAGGCGGTGATGTTGCCGGCGTTACCCACCGGAAGTGCATGCACATCCGGCGCGCTACCCAACGCATCGACGATCTCGAAGGCCGCCGTCTTCTGCCCCTCGATTCGGACAGGGTTGACGCTGTTGACCAAGGAGATGGTCGGGTAGTCGGCGGTGAGCTTGCGGGCCAGTTCCAGGCAGTCATCGAAGTTGCCTTCGACTTGAATGATCTTGGC